>CAYYOK010000036.1:0-26388 GCA_964473205.1 uncultured bacterium
AGGCCGCGGGCCGCTGGTCGGAGACGATGCTCGCAGCGATCGGCGTCGACGCGACGCTGCTGCCCGAGGTCGTGCCCCCGGGCAGCAAGATCGGCGAGTACGGCGGCCTGAGCGTCATCGCCCCGGCGACCCACGACACGGCCAGCGCCGTGGCGGCCGTGCCCGCTCGCAGCAACGACTTCGCCTACATCTCGTCCGGCACCTGGAGCCTGGTCGGGCTCGAGGTGGACCGGCCCCATACCGGCCCAGCCGCACTGGCCGCCAACGTCACCAACGAGGGCGGCGTGGCGGGAACGACGCGCCTGCTCAAGAACGTCATGGGCCTGTGGGTGCTGCAGCAGTGCGCCAGGAGCTGGCAGAGCGCGGGCCGGGCGCTCGACTACCGCGACCTGGTCGAGGCAGCGGCCGGGGCGACGCCGTTCGCAGCCGGCTTCGACGTCGACCACCCCGACTTCCTCCAGCCTGGCGACCACGTCGCCCTGGTGCAACGCCACTGCCGGCGGCGCGGAGCCGCGGTCCCCGAGACCGTCGCGGCCGTGGCGAGGGCGGTGTTCGAGAGCCTCGCCTTCGCCTACCGGCGCGCGCTGGAGAGCGTCGAGGCCGTCTCCGGCCGCAGCGCCTCCGTGATCCACGTCGTGGGCGGCGGCTCGCGCAACCGGCTGCTGTGCCAGCTCACCGCCGAGGCGACCGGCCGGCCGGTCGTCGCGGGACCGGCCGAAGCCACCGCGCTGGGCAACGCTGGCGTCCAGCTGCTCGGGCTGGGGCGCCTCGGGAGCCTCGCCGAGCTGCGCGAGCACGTGCGCCGCGCCGTGCGCCTGAGACATCACCGGCCGCGTCAGCCGCGCGGGCCTTGGGAAGACGCCTACGCGCGCTGGTCCGACGCCAACGCCGCCGATGGAGAGGACTGAGAGCCATGCCAGAAGACGGCACCGGAGCAGGTCGCTCCACCTCCCCCCTGACGGACGCTTGGGACGAGCGTGCCGCCAGCGAGCTGGACGGCCTCGGCCGGCTCGTCTACCGCTCCAACCTGCTCGGCTCCGACCGCCGCATCACCAACACCGGGGGCGGCAACACCAGCAGCAAGCTGAGCGTCCCTGATCCGATCACGGGCGAGATGCGCGAGGTGCTGTGGGTCAAAGGCTCCGGCGGCGACCTGCGCACCACTGACCGATATGGGTTCGCCGCCATCGACATGGCGCGCTTCGCGGAGCTGCGGCGGCGCTACCTCGCGGATCCGGCGCGGGGGCCGAAGAGCGGCGCGGAGGACGAGGTCGTCGATCTCTACCGGCACGCCGTGTTCGGAGCCAACCCCAAGGCGCCTTCGATAGACACGCCGCTCCACGCGCTCGTGCCGTTCCGGCACGTCGACCACACTCACCCGGACGCCGTCATCGCGCTGGCGGCGTCGGAGGATGGCGCGAGGCTGACCCGCGAGGTGTACGGCGCTGACGTCGGCTGGGTCGACTGGCTCCGCCCGGGATTCGAGCTGGGGCTGCGCATCGCCGAGGCTTGCGCCGCCAAGCCTGGGCTGAAGGGCCTGGTGCTCGGCCAGCACGGCCTCATCTGCTGGGCTGATGACGACGCCGAGTGCTACCGGCTGACGCTGGAGCTGATCTCGCGGGCCGAGCGCTTCATCGCGGCGCGGGCGGGCCGCGGGCCTGCGTTCGGCGGTCACAAGGTCGAGGCTCTGCCCACAGCCGAGCGCAAGGAGCTGTGGCGCGAGGCGCTGCCGGCGCTGCGCGGGCTGGTCTCGCAGGAGCGCTCGTTCATCGCCACGGTCCACGACGACGCTGCCGTGCTCGAGTTCGTCTGCAGCCGGGACGCCTCGCGCCTCGCCGAGCTCGGCACGTCGTGCCCAGATCACTTCCTGCGCACGAAGATCAAGCCGTTGCTGGTGCCTTGGAGCCCCGAAGCCGGCGACGCCGCCGGCCTGGTGGCAGCGGCGAGCTCGGCGCTGAGCGGGTACCGCGCCGACTACGGCGGTTACTACGCAGCGCATGCCGCGCCTTCCTCACCGGCAATGCGGGATCCCAACCCGACGGTCATGCTCGTCCCGGGGCTGGGGCTGGTCGCGTTCGGGCGCAACAAGAGCGAGTCGCGCGTCACCGCCGAGTTCTACCTGGCGGCCATCGAGGTGATGCGCGGAGCCGAAGCCGTCAGCGAGTACCGGGCGTTGCCGCGGCAGGAGGCCTTCGACATCGAGTACTGGCGCCTCGAGGAGGCCAAGCTGCAGCGCATGCCGCCCGAGAGCCAGTTCGAGCGGCGCGTGGTGATGATCGTCGGCGCGGGCAGCGGCATCGGTCGGACCGCCGCGCTGCGGTTGGCGCGCGAGCGCGCGCAGCTGGTGTGCGCCGACAGGGACGAGGACGCCGCCAAGCGCACGGCCGAGGAGTACACGAAGAGGGTCGGCACGGGGATCGGCATCGCGGGCACGGGCGTGTCGGGTTGCGGACCCGCGATCTCGCAGCGTGTCGACGTCACCGACCGCGCCAGCGTCAGAGAGCTGTTCGCCACGGCGGTCGAGGCTTACGGCGGCATCGACGCGGTGCTCGTGACCGCCGGCATCTACCGGTCCGGCGGCCTGGATGGCGGCTCCAGCGACGACGTCTGGCAGAGCGCCTTCGACGTCAACCTCAGGGGCAGCTTCCTCGTCGCGGACGAAGCCAGCCGCGTCTGGCGCGCGCAGGGCACGCCCGGTTCTCTGGTGCTCACGACCTCGGTCAACGCGGTGGTCCCGAAGGCCGGATCACTGGCTTACGACACCAGCAAGGCGGCTGCTCAGCACCTGACGCGGGAGCTGGCTGTCGCGCTGGCACCGCTGGTCCGCGTCAACGCCCTCGCTCCCGCCACCGTCGTCGACGGCAGCGCGATGTTCCCGCGCGAGCGCGTGATCTCCTCGCTCGAGCGCTACGGTCTGCCGGCGGGCGAGAGCGACTCGACCGACGAGTTGCGCGCGCGGCTGGCGGAGTTCTACGCCTCCAGGACCCTCACCGGCCTGCCGGTGACGGCGGCCCATCAGGCGGAGGCCGCCTGCCTGCTGCTCGGCGACGCGCTGCCGCGCACGACCGGCCAGGTGATCACCGTCGACGGCGGGCTGGCCGAGGCGTTCCTGCGGTAGGCATGAGGCCGAGCGGGAGCGGGGCGGGATCCGAAGCGGTGTCGTCGCGCAAGGCCGGCACCTAGGCCGGAACTGTCTACCGAATCGCGATTCTGGCGCTCGAGATAACGTTTGACTGAGATAACGTGTGGTGATAGTTTTATCGCAGCACTCAAGAGGTCTTGGAGGTCAAAGATGCGCATTAGCTCCCTGGTACGTCTCCTGGTGTCGCTGGCGGCGGCCGCGCTGCTGCTCGGGTCCAGCGCGCTAGCCCAATCCGGGCGCCTGATGCTGTACGTGTCGCATCCGACCGAGATGGTCGACTTCTACGTCGAGCGCTTCACCAACGCCACCGGTGTCGAGGTCGACATCGTGTACGGCGGCACCGGCGAGCTCCTCGCCCGCATCGGCGCCGAGGCCGCCCGCCCGCAGGCCGACATCATGTGGGGAGGCGGCTCGCACACCGGCGCCTCCGCCCCTCACCTGTTCCGCCCGTACGTCTCCGACGTGCTCGAGGGCATCTCCGAGGAGATGCGCGACCCAGAGGGCTACAACGCCCCGTTCGACGCGTTCACGATGGTGATCGTCTACAACAAGGACCTGGTGCCCGAGGACGAGGTGCCGCGCACCTGGGCCGAGCTGGCCGATCCGAAGTGGAGAGGCCGCGTCGTGCACGCCAACCCAGCGGTGTCCAGCTCCTCCTACGCCGCGATGGTCACCTGGCTCGAGATCGGCGGCTGGGAGCTCGTCGAGTCGCTGGCTCGCAACCAGATCATCGCCGAGAGCTCGAGCGCCCCGTTCAACCAGGTCGGCCAGGGCGAGAACGCGCTCGGCGTCGCCTACGAAGAGGGCGCGTTCCGCTGGGTCGAGTCCGGCCGCATCGGCATCGTCTACCCCGAGGACGGCGTGGCGCTACTGCCTGGCGGCCTGTTCCTCGTCAACGACAGCCCCAACCCTGAGGCCGCGCAGGCCTTCGCCGACTTCGTGCTCTCGCTCGAGTCGCAGGAGGCTCTGGTCGAGAACTTCCTCGGCCGGCGGCCGGCTCACAAGGACGTGGCGCTCAACCCCGCGATGCGCTCCGTCACCGATCTGAACGTGATCCCCTACCCCGCCGAGGCCGCCGCCGCCAACCGCGAGCAGTACCTCGCCCAGTGGCGCGACATCATGATCCGGACCCGCTAGGCGCCTGAAGATCAGCGCTTGTTAGGTAAGTCGATCGGGTTCGTGACCGACACCCGGGCGGTCCTCGCGGGCCGCCCGGCTTCTCGCTACCAGCGGCCACGGAAGAGAGTCAACGAGTGAGCGTCCAAGACAGCACCCGCCTACTGATCCAGGACCTGGCCGTGCACTTCACCGGCGTGCGGGCCGTCGACGACGTCAGCCTCGACGTGCAGCCGGGCGAGTTCTTCTCGCTGCTGGGACCGAGCGGCTGCGGCAAGACGACGCTGCTGCGGACCATCGCGGGGTTCTACCGCCAGAGCGCCGGCACGATCCACTTCAACGAGACCCGCATCGACAACGTCCCCGCGCACCGCCGCGACACCGGCATGGTCTTCCAGCACTACGCGATCTTCCCCCATCTGGACGTGTGGCAGAACGTCGGCTACGGCCTGCGCACCCGGCCCGGCACCAAGGAGGAGAAGGCCGAACGCGTGCGCGCCGCGCTGGAGCTCGTCGACCTGACCGGCCTCGAGCGCCGCAAGCCGCGGCAGCTCTCCGGCGGCCAGCAGCAGCGCGTGGCGGTCGCGAGAGCAATCGTCATCCAGCCTCGGCTGCTGCTGATGGACGAGCCCCTCGCCAACCTCGACGCCAAGCTGCGCGTGAGGCTGCGCACCGACCTGCGCACGCTCCAGAAGCGCCTCGGCATCACGACCATCTACGTCACCCACGACCAGGAAGAGGCACTGAGCCTATCGGACCGGATCGCGGTGATGTTCGATGGGCGCGTCCACCAGGTCGGCACGCCACAGGAGATCTACGGCCACCCGACGCACCGCAAGGTGGCTGAGTTCGTGGGCGAGGGCAACTACCTCGCCGGAACGGTCAGGAGCGTCGAGGCGGGCGTGGCCACGGTCGAGCTCGCCACGGGCGGCACGCTGGCCGCGGCGGTCGAGGGCGGCAACGGCATCACAGGCCGCGGCGTCTTCGCCAGCTTCAGGCAGCACACGCCCAGGCTGGTCGCCGGCTCGGAGACAGGGCGCGCCGTTGCGGCACACGCACCTCTGCGCGGCACGGTCGCGCTCCGCACCTACCTCGGCGACACGATCCGCTACCAGGTCGACATCGGAGGCGGCGCCAGCGTCGCGGCCGAGCACTACTTCACGGCCGGCGAGCTCCTCGGCGAGGGCGATCCGGTCTCGGTCGAGGTCCCGCCGGCGGCCGTCACGCTGTTCGACGATGACGGTCGAAGGGTCGGCTGAGCGCGGTGAGAGAGCCGGGGTTCCGCCTGCCCAGGCTGAGCTTCTGGGGCGCGATGACGCTCGGCGCTGCTCTCGTCTTCTTCGTGCTGCTGGTGCTCCCGCTCGCCAACCTGGTGTGGTCGAGCTTCTCGCCCTCGCGCACGACCGCCGCCGGCGACTTCAGCATCTGGAAGGCGTACAGCGATTTCTTCCAGTACCGCTACTACTACAGCACCCTGCTCAACAGCCTGTTCGTGAGCGCCTCCGCCACGCTGCTGGCGACGCTCATCGGCTTCCCTCTCGCCTACCTGGTGTCGCGCATCGAGCTGCCAGGCAAGCTGCTGCTGCGCGCGGCCGTGGTCCTGACATTCGTGTCGCCGCCCTTCATCGGCGCCTACGCGTGGATCTTGCTGCTCGGGCGCAACGGGCTCATCACCCGCACCTTCGAGTCGATCGGCATCGACATCCCGAGCATCTACGGCTGGCCCGGGATCATCCTCGTGTTCACCCTCAACGCCTTCCCGTTCGTCTTCCTGCTGGTGTCGTCCGGCCTCAAGACGATCGACCAGAGCCTCGAGGACGCGGCGGTCAACCTCGGCCGCACGCGCTTCGGAGCGTTGAGGACCGTGATCCTGCCGCTGATGGTGCCGTCGATCTCGACCGGCGCGCTGCTGGTGTTCGTCACGACCTTCGCCGACTTCGGCACCCCGATGATCATCGGCGAGGGGTTCAGGGTCCTTGCCTCGCTGATCTACAGCGAGTTCATCAACGAGTTCGGCGGCAACCCGCGCGTCGCCAGCACCCTGTCGGTGATCTTGCTGTGCGTGACGATCGGCGCGCTGCTGATCCAGCGCTGGCTGGCCAAGCGCGCCTCGTTCGGTCAGGACGCGACCAAGCCGCTGGGCGTCTTCCGGTTGCCGAAGCTCGGCACCGGCCTGGCCGCGACCTTCGTCTATGGCGTCGTGATCCTCGCCCTGCTGCCCACCATCACCATCGTCGTGTCGGCGTTCCTCAAGTCGCAGGGGCCGATCCTGTATCCGGAGTTCACGCTCGAAGGCTTCCGCCTGGCGCGGCGGCTGCCGCTGGCGCTCAAGAACACCGTCCTGTTCGTATCTGCCGCGACCCTGCTGTGCGTCGCGGCCGGGGCGCTGATCGGCTACATCGTCAGCCGCGGCCGCGGCCGCCTGGTGGCGGCGATCGACACGATGTCGATGGTCCCGTTCGCCGTCGCGGGCGTGGTGCTCGGCATCGCCCTCGCCCTGACCTTCGGGAGCGCGCCGTTCTTCCTCGGCGGCACGGCCGCGATCCTGATCCTCGCCTACTTCATCAGGCGCCTGCCGTACACGGTCAGGTCGGTCTCCAGCCTGCTGCACCAGGTCGGAGTCCAGCAGGAGGAGGCGTCGATCAACCTCGGCGCAGCGCCGTTCCTGACGTTCTTGTGGATCACCGTCCCGCAGATCACGCCCGCGCTGATGTCGGGCGCGCTGCTCACCTGGGCCACGACGGCGCGCGAGTTCAACACCACCGTGATGCTCTACGTGGCGCAGACGCGCACGGTGCCGGTGGAGGTGTTCACGCAGGTGCTGCAGGGCAACTTCGGCGCGGCGTCGGTCGTCGGGACCGTGCTGATCGCTATCACCGTCGTACCGATCGTCGTGCTGTTCAAGGTGCTGGGCAAGGACGAGGAGATCCTCGCATGAGTCGCGGTGCTGTCGTCAACCGGGTTCCCGACCAGGACGAGCTGACTCGGTCGATCGTCAGGGTCGCCCACAGGCTCTACGAGAGGCGCCTGGTGGCTGGCCGCCAAGGCAACGTCAGCGCGAGAGACGCCGACGGAACCGTCTGGCTCACCCCGGCGGGCATGTGCAAGGGCGACGTGACGGTCGACGATCTCGTCAGGCTCGACTTAGGCGGCAACGTCTTGCAAGGCACGCGCGCCCCGACGAGCGAGCGCACCACCCACCTCGAGTTCTACCGGCAGCGCCCCGACATCAACGCCGTGGTGCACGGGCACCCCATGTACTGCACGGCCTTCGCCGCCGCCGGCGAGACGCTCCCCGTCGGCGTGCTGCCGGAAGCCGTCGTGACGCTGGGCGAGGTGCCGCTGGTTCCTTACGGCACGCCTTCCTCGGCCGGTCTCACCGGCGCCATCCACCCTTACGTCGCAGAGCACGACTGCTTCCTGCTCGCCAACCACGGCGCTCTGGCCGTGGGCGCGGACCTCGACATCGCGGTCGACAGGCTCGAGCAGCTCGAGTCGTACGCCGCCGTGATCTGGCACGCGCGGGCGCTGGGTGGGGCGAAGGTCTTGGGCGAGGTGGAGCTGGAGGCGCTGCGGACGCTCGGCTAGAGGGCCACGTGGGAGGGCGAAGTAGCACGGCTCGCCCGGAGCGCTGCGCTGGCCGCCAGCACCCCGCTCCATCAAAGGCAGGGCTCTCATCGCCAACGCCTACGGTGCGTGTCATAGCGGCGCCGGCCGAGCGCGACCCGGGCTGGCCGGGTGCCGCAGGACGGAGGCACCGTGACGAACATCGCCAACCGCGACCCGCTGCCGCCCATCGACGTGCCCGAGCACAAGGACCTGCCGGACATCCGGACACCCGGCCAGGAGGACTTCCCGGAGCATCAGGACTTGCCGGACCCGTCGCTGCCGCCGTTCGACGACGTCCCCGAAAGCGGAGACCTGCCGGACATCGATCATCCTCCCCCGGAAGAGCTTCCCGACCTGCCGGAGCCTCCCGATCCACCCGACTCCGATCCGTTGCCGCGCGGACCCAACGAGGACATGAGCAACCTCGCCAGACCGCCGACCGACGTCGACGAGCCGCGCCTCTCCGACGACGATGACCTCGAGGCGGAGGGTGGAGGCTTCACCGACACGCCGCTGCGTACCCCTTACGAGTCGATGGCGCGTCGCGACGAGGTGGCGCGACTGCTCGAGGAGCTGCTGATCGAGGCCCAGGAGTGGGCCGACCAGGACGGTTCGGCCGAGGCCCTCGACATCTACGAGTCTTTGAGCGATGTATTCGAGCGTCTGGGTGCGCCGACCGAGGACACCGACGGACGAGGAGGGTAGCCGGCAGATGGCAGGGAGTTTCTGACCGGGCCCGCCCGCGCGGCGCCTCGCGTGCCCGAACGGCCCTGCTAACCTGCCGCATGCCCCGCATCAAGGTCTGTCTCGCCGGCGCCACGGGTTGGGCCGGTTCGGCCCTCGCCCGCGGCATCGCTCGTCAGGACGACATAGAGCTCGTCGCCGCCGTCTCTCGTTCCCATGCCGGCCGGTCGCTGGGCGCGGCGCTGGCCGACCCTGGCATCGCCACGCCCGTCTACGCGACCGCCGCTGAGGCCCTCGCAGGCCGCCGCTGCGACGTCTTCTTCGAGTACACCAAGCCCGATGTCGCCAAAGCGAACGCGCTTGCCGCGCTCGCACACGGAGCGCACGTGGTCGTGGGCACCTCGGGACTCAGCGTCGAGGATTACGAGGAGATAGACGCCGCGGCAAAAACCGCCGGCCGCGGCGTGCTGGCCGTCGGCAACTTCGCGCTGACGGTCGTGCTGCTGCTGAGGTTCGCCGAGGTCGCCGCGAAGCTGATCCCACACTGGGAGATCATCGACTACGCGCCCGCGACCAAGGTCGACGCGCCCAGCGGCACCGCGAGGGAGCTGGCGGCGCGGCTCGGAGCCGCGAACCGGGCCGAGCAGCCTGTGCCCGTCTCCCAGACGCAGGGCGAGCGCGCGGCCCGCGGCGCGACGCTCGGCGGCGCCCAAGTGCACTCGCTGAGGCTGCCCGGCTACACCCTCAGCGCCGAGGTGGTCTTCGGCATGCCCGACCAGCGGCTCACGCTGCGGCACGACGCCGGCTCCTCGGCGGAGCCGTACGTCGACGGCGCGTTGCTGGCCGTGCGCAAGGTCGACACGCTGGTCGGGGTGCACCGAGGGCTGGACGCCGTCCTCGAGCTCTGAGCTAGTTGCGGAGCAGTCGGCAAGGGCTCAAGCCGCCAGGCTCGGCAGGGCTCGGAGGGTCACCGGCCGTGCCGCGGATCGAACGCGTCTCGCAACCCGTCCCCGATGAAGTTGATGGCGATCACCGTGACCATGATGGCCAGGCCGGGAGCGACCGCCAGCAGCGGGGTCGACAGCGCGAACTGCTGGGCCTGGTTGAGCATGTTGCCCCAGGTCGGGGTCGGCGCCTGGATGCCAAGGCCCAGGTAGGAGAGCGCCGACTCGGTCAGCAGCGCACGGCCGGCTACCAGCGGAGCAGCCACCAGCAAAGGCCCCTGGACGTTCGGCAGTATGTGGCGCAGCAGGATGCGCCAGTTCTTCGCGCCCAGCGCCTTGACCCCTTCGATCTGCTCCCGCTTGCTCAGCGCCATCGTCTGGACCCTGACGATGCGGGCCAGGTCCATCCAGCTCAGCAGGCCGATGACCAGCACCAGGATGGTGACGTTCGGACGCATCACCGCGGCGATGGTCAGCAGCAGGAAGATCGTCGGGATGCTCAGCAGGGCGTCGGCGGTGCGCATGAACAGCTGGTCGATCCAGCCTCTGAAGTAGCCGGAGACGATCCCGATGATCGAAGCGGCGATCAGCGCCACGGCCATGGCCGAGAGGCTCACGGGGATCGACACGCGGCCGGCGTAGAGCAGGCGGGCGGCGACGTCGCGCCCGACCTCGTCGGTCCCCAGCAGGTGCTGCGTCGATGGCGGTTGCAGCATGTTGCGTGGCGCCGGTCGCAGCGCCAGGTCCCGCGGGACGAGCATCGGGCCTAGGATCACGGCGGCGAGGATCAGGACGAGCGCCACCGAGCCGATCATCGCCAAGCGGTTGCGGAAGTACGCGCGCCACGCGCGGCTGCTGAGGCTCTTGCCGCTCATGGGGACCGCCGCGGCCGTGGCGCCCGCACCGCCGTCCGCGGCCGACCCGCCGGTTCGGACGGCGCTCACTGGTACTCCACCCGCGGGTCGATGAGGGTGTAGACGACGTCGGCCGCGACCGTGAGCAGCATGACGATCACCGCCACGAAGACGAGGATCCCCATCAGCACCGGGAAGTCGGCTCGGCCCGCGTGATCGACCATCAGCCGCCCCATGCCGGGCCACGAGAAGACCTGCTCCGTTATCAGCGCCCCGCCCATCAGCTGAGGCATGTCGACGGCGATGATCGTCACGATCGGCAGGAGCGAGTTCTTCATGCCGTGCTTGTAGAGCACGCGTCTCTCGGGGACTCCTTTGGCGCGAGCAGTGCGGATGTAGTCCTGCGACAGGACGTCGATGAGGCTGCTGCGGACGTAGCGGATGTAGCGAGCCAGCATCGAGAACGCGAGTATCGATGCCGGCAAGATCAGGTGTCTCGCGATGCTGGCCGCGGTCGGCCCCTCGATGAAGTCGTACATCCCGCCGGACGGCAGGTAGGGCAGCCCGCGCTGCCGCGTCCACAGCGAGAACACCACGATAGCGAGGATGCCGGTCCAGAACGTCGGCGCCGAGAACGAGACGATCGACATCGTGGTGATCGCGTAGTCGGCGCCCTTGCTGCGCCTCACCGCCGAGATCACGCCCAGCGGTATCCCGAGAACGATCGTGATGGCGAACGCCGTGCCCATGAGCAGCAGCGTGTTCGGGAAGTGGTAGGCGATCAGGTCCGTGACCCTGCGCCCCGAGACCAGCGACGCGCCGAAGTCGCCGGTGGCGATGTTCAGCATCCACTCACCGAAGCGCACGATCACCGGCCGGTCGAGCCCGAACTGCTTGCTGAGCCGCTCGAGGTCGGCGGCGGTCACGTTGCCCTGCAGGTAGAACGACAGCGGATTGCCCATGTACTGCAGCAGGACGAAGGTCACGAGCGAGATGATGAACAGCAGCGGCACGATCGAGAGCAGCCGCCTCAGCACGTAGCTGAACATCAGCCGTCATCCCCGTTCGCTGACATCGTCCTGGCAGTCACGCGGACATCCCCGTGTCGCCTCTCAGTGCGTGGTCTTGGGCTGAAGCCCGTCGTCGACGGGAGCGGTGTCGGGCTTGAGGGTGATGCCTGCGCCTTCGGCCGCGAGCAGCAGCAAGGTGGCGAAGTCGTCCTCGGTGTGCCCGCGTCCGATCAGAGCTTGGACGACCTCGCGGGTGGCGGCCGTCACCGGCATGGGCACGCCCAGCTCCCTGGCGGCCGCCAGGCCCAGGTCGAGGTCCTTGCGCAGAAGCGGCGGGGTGAAGGTCGGCTTGAAGTCGAGGTTGACGAAGGCCGGCGTCTTGTACTTGCTGAACACCGAGCCCATCACGCTCTCGTTGAGGAACTCCAGGAAGGCTCGGCGGTCGATGCCGCCCTTCTCCGCCAGCACGGTGATCTCCGCCATCGCCTGGGTGACGACGCCCAGAAGCACGTTGTGCGCGATCTTGACGGTGCGCGCCAGCTCGCCCTCGCCGACGTAGGAGACGCCCCGTCCCAGGGCTTGGAGGTAGGGCAGCGCGCGGTCGTAGGTGTCCCTCGGGCCCGACGCCGCCACGCTCAGCTGACCGGCCTTGACGACCTTGCCGTTGCCGCTCACGGGAGCAGCCAGGAACGCCGTTCCGACGGCGGCAGCGGCCCTGCGCACGGCGGCGGAGGTGTCGGTGTCGACCGTCGAGGAGTCGATCAGGATCGCCGGCGCCTTGCCCGCGACCGTCAGCACACCCTCGTTGCCGCTGGTGACGGTCAGCAGGGTCTTCGGATCGGCGACCATGGTGAAGACGATGTCGCGGTCCGCGAGCTCGGCCGGCGTGTCCACGACCGCCGCTCCCAGCTCTGTCAGCGGCTCGGCCTTCGCACGGGTTCGGTTGTAGACGGTCACGTCGAATCCGGCTTTGAGCAACCTGGCGGCCATCGGGAAACCCATGTTGCCCGTACCGATGAACCCGAGTCTCTGAGAATCGCCCACTGTTCGCGTACCCCTCTCCAGCCAGCATGCCGTTCGCGTGGCGCGAACGCTCTTCTGGTAAGGCCGCCTGATGGTCAGACCGCCGCGATCGTAGCTGATCCCTGAGGGCTCGGAGCGGCGTTTCGACGGCAGTTGGTGGGGGGAATGATTGCACGCTTGGACATGGGTGTCAACGCGCAGGCGAGCTCTCGATAGATGCGGTCGGGACGTGTTTTCTCGCCAGAAGCACGGCTCGCTCGAAGCTTGACGGTCGCCTGGGAGCGTGCTAGTTTTGCCGCCAGGTACGCAGAGACAGCCATCTGGTTTGTGGTATGACCACTCTACCACCAGCCGATGGTGGCCGCTCGGCCGGGCTCCTAGCCAGGGCTACGGTAGCGGCCCGGTGTCCTCGGCACCGATACGTGACGGGGAGGAGGTCAAGTAACGGGCTTCCAAGTCGAGCCCAGCTTCGGCACATCCGATGCCAGCTCAGCATCCTGGTACGACCCCTGCCGTTCGCACTCCCGCTAGAGACCGCTTCGAACGCGGCACGTACGAGACCACGAGGAGGACCATGACCGACTCTCGCAATTCGAGCCACCCAAGCCTCGGGCCAGCGCCCCAGCCGGGCACGCCAGCGCGGCCCGTCATGCGCTTGGCCGTCCGCCTGCTCGCCGCCCTGGCGCTGCTTCTTCCGACCACGGCCGCTCTCGCACAGGGCGAGCGCGCCGAAGGTCGCAGCGGCGGCACCCTGATCATCGGCCAGCTGCAGGAACCGGCCAGCATGGTGCTGGCCGAGTCGAGCACGCCGGTCTCGGCGCAGTTCTACACCGCCTACCTGATCAACGAGCCGCTTCTGAAGGTGGACCACGACTACAACGTCGTCCCCGGTCTGCTGGCCGAGATCCCGTCGCTGGAGAACGGCGGCATCAGCTCCGACTTCCTCAGCTACACCCTGCGGCTGAGGCCGGGGCTGGTGTGGGAGGACGGCGTGCCGATCACCGCCAACGACATCGCGTTCACCTGGCGCTGGCTCAACGACCCCGTCAACGTCGCGTACGCCACGCACGGTTGGGAGAAGGTCGTCTCGGTCGAGGTGGCCGACGACGGGCTCACCGCCGTCGTCACGCTGGCCGACACCTTCGCGTTCTGGCTCGACGAGGCCGTCATCGGCATGGGCATCGCGCCGCAACACGCCGTGGAAGCGGCCGTCACCAAGGACGCGTTCAACCAGCGCCCCATCGGCAACGGCCCGTTCAAGCTGGTCGAGTGGCGCATCGGCGACGTGCTGATCTTCGAGCGCAACGACAACTACTACCGGGGCCCGGCGTACCTCGACCGCGTCATCGTGCGCATCATCCCCGACTCCAACGCTCTCACGGCGGCGCTCATCGCCGGCGACATCAACATCGCCATCGGGCTCCTGACGGCCAACGTCCCGCAGCTCGAAGCGGCGCCCAACACCGATGTAGCCATCACTGCCTGGCCACAGGTCGAGCGGATCTTCTTCAGCCAGACCGTGGCCGGCGACACCTCGACGCCGCACCCGATCCTCACCGACGTGGCGGTTCGCAAGGCCCTGATCATCTCGGTCGACATGGACGAGATCCTCGAGAACCTCTACTTCGGCATCAACCCGCGCGGGATCAACGAGCTGTACGGCACCGGCTACTTCAACGAGGAGCTGTCACCGTACCCTTACGACCCGGATGAGGCGCGTCGCACCCTGGACGCGGCGGGCTGGATAGACAGCGACGGCGACGGCATCCGCGAGAAGGACGGCGTGAGGCTCAGCCTCACCCACTCGACCACCGCCGGGAACCGCCCCCGCGAGTCGATGCAGGCGATCTTGCAGCAGGCCTGGGCCGACGTCGGCATCGAGGTCGTGATCCAGAACTACCCCGCCCCGAGCTTCTTCGGCGGCTGGGAAGGCGTCGCCTGGGGCCGGCGCTACGAGATGGCGCAGTTCAGCAACGGCATCTTCGCCCTCCAGCCGAACCTCTCCGACTGGTGGCACTCCGACGCCATCCCGACCCCCGAGAAGCAGTTCGGCAACGGGCACTCGGGCTGGTCGAATGCCCGCGTCGACGAGCTCCTCGACGAGCACAGGCGCGGCGTGAACGACGAGCGCGCCCGCGAGATCCTCAACGAGGTCCAGCGGATCATCTACGACGACTACGCGATGTTCCCGCTGTTCACCGCGGCCACGATCTTCGGCGTCAACCGCAACGTGCACAACGTCGACCCGACCCAGTTCGGCGCCCAGGCAGGCCTCTTCTGGGACGTCTACGACTGGTGGGTCGACTGAGGCCAGGCGCTAGCCGTGGCCGACCTATCGGACGTCCACGACTGGTGGGTCGACCGAGCCTCGGGCGCTGACCGTGGCTGACCGATAGCGAGGGTGGTGTGGGTGCGCCGGCGCGACCCGTTCGGCGCACCCACGCCCGTACTGGGAGAGAGGAAGGAAGAGTTGGAACGCGACGCTCTGGTGGCAGTGGCTCTCGGGGAACGCCCCGCGAGCCTGGTGATCCGCGGCGGTACGCTCGTCAACGTCTACTCTGGCGAGATCTACCAGGCCGACGTCGCGGTGCACGGCGACCGCATCGCGGCAGTAGGCGAGGTCGAGCGCTGCGTCGGCGAGGGCACCAGCGTGCTCGACGCCTCCGGCAAGTATCTTGTTCCCGGCTTCATAGAGACACACGTGCACGTCGGCGCCACGTCGCTCGGTTCCACCGAGCTGGCGCGCCTGCTCGTGCCGTTCGGGACCGCGGCGATAGTCACCGACTTCACCGAGGCGACGAAGCTCAGGGGCGTCAAGGCCGCCCGCTTCTTCCTCGACGAAGCCAACCGCACACCGTTGAAGGTCTATTTCTCGCCGTTCTATACCGCCATGCTCGGTTCGGCGTCGCGACCGGGCGTGACCCTGGATGAGTTCGAAGAGATGCTCGACTGGCCCGAGTGCGTCGAGCTGCGCGAGTGGAACGTGCAGTCTAACCGCCACGCCTCGCCCCTGGTGCGCGAGGCAGGGCGCATGGCAGAGCGCAAGGGCAAGCTACTCGCCGGCCACATGCGAGCCCAGCTGGGGCCCGTGCTGCAGGCCTCTGTCGCGGCCGGCACCAGGTCGGACCACGAGGCCTACACGCTCGAGGAGGCCGTCGAGCGCATCCGCGCCGGGGTGGCCGTGCAGATCAGGTTCGGCTCGGCGCACTGGACCGAGACCTGGGACCTGCTGCGCGCCGTGACCGAGCGCCGCTTGGACCCCAGCCTGGTCATGTTCAGCACCGACGAGCAGGAGATCGTCGACGTGCGCGACCTCGGTTTCCTCGACCACCGCGTGCGCATGGCCATCGAGGCCGGAGTCGCGCCGCTGGAGGCAGTCCGCATGGCCTCGCTCAACCCGGCCCGCTACCTGGGCGTCACCGGCGACCTGGGCGGCATCGCGCCGGGGCGCCTGGCGTTCGTCAACTTGGTCGACGACCTCCGCTCCTTCACCGTCACCGAGGTGGTGTACGGCGACAAGCTCGTCGGGCAGAACGGCCGCTACGTGGCACAGCTAGAGCGTCCCGACTACCCGGCGGAGTTCTACGGCTCGGTGCGCCTCGAGGCGCCGCTGACGGCCGAGGACTTCGCGGTGCCCGCGAGCGGAACCGCAGCCACGGTGCGGGTCATCGGGTTCGACCCCAAGGTCAGCGGCACGCGTGAGCGACTCGTCACCGTGCCTGTGACGACGGGCGGGGCCGCGGCCGACCCCACCAACGACGTGGCCAAGATCGCCTCCGTCGAGCGCGGCAGCGGCAGTGGCAAGCGCGGCGTGGGCTTCGTGCAGGGCCTCGGGATGCGCCGGGGCGCGCTCGGCTTCACCTACCATCCCGGTCCTTGCGAGCTGGCGATCATCGGCGTCGATGACGGCGACATGGCGGTCGTGGGCAACCGCATCGCGGAGCTGGGCGGCGGCCTGGTGGTGGCCGTCGACGGCGAGGTGCGCGCAGAGGTGCCGATGCCGCTGCTCGGGATCGTGTCCGACGCCGCGGCGGAAGAGGTCGAGGCCGGCATGCGGGCGGCCAAGGGGATCATCGCCGAGGAGCTCGGGGTCGACTTCGTCAGCAACGTCTACCGGCTGGCGGTGCTGTTCATCCCGGGCGTCGCGCCCGAGGTGCGCATGTCGGTGGACGGGCTGCTGCGCATCGTGCTCGCCGGCGACAAGCTGGACGTGAACGTCGTCCCTGTCGTCGTCGAGGCCGAGGAGCTGGCGGCAGGAGACGACGGTGGCGACCCAGCCGGCTCTGCGGCCGGCTCGAAGCCGTCTGAAGGAAAGGGTGAGTGAAGTTGGAACGAGACGATCTGGTAGCCGTTGCGCTGGGCGAGAAGCCTGCGGGTCTGGTGATCCGCGGCGGTCACCTGGTCAACGTGTACTCGGGTGAGATCTACGCCGCCGATGTCGCGATCGAGGGCGACCGCATCGCGGCGGTCGCGGTGGCGGGCGATCCCGACTCCGAGCGGTGGGTCGGGCCTGACACGACGGAGGTCGAAGCCAAGGGCCGCTACCTCGTCCCCGGCTTCATCGAGGGGCACATCCACGTCGGCGCCACCTCGCTGGCTGTCACCGAGATGGCGCGCCTCCTGGTGCCTTACGGCACGGCCGCGATCGTGACCGACTTCAACGAGGCCACCAAGGTCCAGGGACCGCAGGTGGCTCGTTACTACCTAGACGAAGCCAAGCGCACGCCGATGACGGTCTACTACTCGCCCTTCCACACCAGCCTCATCCCCACCGACGGCCGCGAAGGCGTGAGCCTCGAGCAGCTCGACGAGATGATGAGCTGGCCGGAGGCCAAGGAGCTGCGCGAGTGGAACGTCCAGCAGCATCGCAGCCCCAACGAGAAGGTCAGGCGCGCCGGCGAGATGGCGCGGGCGCACGGCCTGCGACTGGCCGGCCACCTGCGGCTGTTCATGGGCGGCCTGCTGCACGCCTCGGTCGCCTCCGGCGCGGTCTCGGACCACGAGACCTACACCGTCGACGAGGCGGTCGAGAGGATCCGGGCCGGCGTCGCCTTGCAGATCCGCTTCGGCTCGGCTCACTGGCATGAGATCCACGACATCCTGCGCGTCGTCACCGAGAAGCGCCTCGACTCGAGCCTGGTCATGTTCAGCACCGACGAGCAGGAGATCGTCGACATCCGCGACCACGGCTTCCTCGACCACCGCGTCCGCATGGCCATCGAGCACGGCGTCGCGCCGCTCGACGCCATCCGGATGGCCTCGCTCAACCCCGCGCGCTACCTGGGCGTCACCGGCGACCTGGGCGGCATCGCCCCCGGCCGCAAGGCGTTCGTGAGCCTGGTCGACGACCTGCGCTCGTTCACCATCGAGGAGGTCGTGTACGGCGAGCAGGTCGTCGCTCGCGGCAACCGCTACGTCGCCGAGCTACCGCGGCCCAGCTACCCGCAGGAGTTCTACGGGACCGTCAGGCTCGCGCGGCCCCTGACCGCCGCCGACTTCGAGATCACCGCCCCTGCGGGCGCGCCTGCCAGCGGCGGCAGCGCCAAGGCGCGGGTCATCGGCTTCCACCCCGAGGCGATGGGCAGCAAGGAGCTCCACCTCGACCTGCCGGTGGCCGACGGCAAGGTCCAGGTCGACCCGGCGCAAGACGTCGTCAAGCTCGCCTCGGTCGAGCGCATCGGCGGGATCGGCAAGCACGGGGTCGGGTTCGTCAGAGGCTTGAAGCTGAGGAGCGGCGCGCTGGGCTTCACCTACCACCCCGGACCGTCCGAGCTGGCGCTCATCGGCACCAACGACGCCGACATGGCGCTGGTGGGCAACCGCATCGCGGCGCTGGGCGGCGGCCTGGTCGTCGCGCAGGACGGGGAGATCCTCGCGGAGGTCCCGATGGCGCTGCACGGCGTCGTCTCGGACGCGCCCGCCGAGGAGGTCGAGGCCGGCATGCGGCACGCCAAGCGCATGATCGCCGAGCGCCTCGGGATCGACTTCATCAGCAACTACTACCGGCTGACCGGCTTCTTCATCCCCGGGGTCTCACCCGAGCTGCGCATGTCCGTCAGAGGGCTGCTCAAGGTGGCGTACGCCGGCGACCAGCTCAAGGTAGAGCCCATCCCCGTGCTGGTCGAGTCCACACCAGCGGCAGCGGACTAGGCGTAGCGGCATGACCTCGACGGCTAGAGACACAGAGTCCCGGGCGCTCGCCAACGAGCGCGACGCCCTGGTGGCCGTGGCGCTGGGCGAGCTGCACGCCGACCTGGTCGTGACCGGCGGCCGGTTGGTAAACGTCTACTCCGGCGAGATCTACTTCGCCGACGTCGCTATCCACGGCGAGCGGATCGCCGCGGTGGGCGACATCGAGCGCTGCGTGGGCCCAGAGACCGTGGTGGTCGAGGCCAAGGGCCGCTACCTGGTCCCCGGCCTCATCGAGACGCACATCCACGTAGGGGCCACCTCCCTGACCATGACCGAGCTGGCGAGGCTGCTGGTACCGCTCGGAACGGCCGCCCTCGTCACCGACTTCACCGAGGCCGGCAAGATGCGCGGCAAGAACGCCATGCGCTTCTTCCTCGACGAAGCCGCCCGCACTCCGCTGAAGGCGTACTTCTCGCCGTTCTACACGACGTTGATGGGTATCGAAGGGCGGCCTGGAGCCACCCTCGACGAGCTCGTCGAGATGCTCGGCTGGCCCGAGTGCCTGGAGCTGCGCGAGTGGAACCTCTTCGCCCAGCGCAGCCCCAACGAGCAGCTGCGCTCGCTGGCTGACCTGGCCAGGCGGCACGGCAAGCTGCTGTGCGGCCATCTGGAGGGGCAGAGCGGAAGCACCCTGCAGGCCAGCGTGGCGAGCGGTGTGCAGTCCGATCACGAGGTGGCCACCGAGGAGGAGCTGCTGGCGAGGCTGAGGCTGGGGCTGGCGGTGCAGGTCCGCTTCAGCTCCGGCGCCGACAACCTCGCCGTGCTGCGCTCTCTGGCCCGGGCCCCGCTGGACACGCGCAACGTCATGTTCGCCACCGACGAGGAGGACATCGACGACATAGCCCGCCTCGGCCACCTCGATCACCGGGTGAGGGAGGCGATCGCGATGGGGATCGCTCCGCTCGACGCGGTGCGCATGGCCACCCTCAACGCCGCCGCCTACCTGGGCCTGACCGGCGACATCGGAGGCATCGCGCCGGGCCGGCGGGCCTTCGTCAACCTCGTCGACGACCTGCGCGACTTCAACGTCACCGAGGTGATCAGCGGCCCCGCGGTGGTCGCACGCGACGGCAGGTACGTCGCCGAGCTCGACGCTCCCAGCTATCCCCCCGAGTTCAGGAGCAGCATCAAGCTCAAGGCGCCCCTGACGGCGCAGGACTTCCGCATCGTGCCCGCCGCCGGCGACGTCGACGAGGCCGGCACGGTGGACGCCCTGGTCATCGGCGTCGAGCCCTACTGCGTCTACACCGAGACCGAGCGGGCCAGGCTGGCCGCGAGCGAGGGCGCGGTGGCACCGGACCCCGAGCGCGACATCGCCAAGATCGCGGTGGTCGAGCGCCACTTCGCCAGCGGGAAGGTCGGGCTCGGCTTCGCGCGCGGGTTCGGCATCGAGCGCGGCGCGTTCGGCTCCTCCTACCACCCTGGACCCGTTCAGATCGGCATCGTCGGCGTCAACGACGCCGACATGGCCGCGGTCGCCAACCGCATCGCCGAGCTGAACGGCGGCTTCGTGGCCGTGGTGGACGGCCGGGTGGTAGCCGAGATCGCCCTGCCGCTGCTCGGCTTCCTCAGCGAGGAGCCGGCCGAGGACGTGATAGCCGGCTTCAGGGAGGTCAAGCGAGCGATAGCCGCCGAGCTGGGCTCGGACTTCGCCGGCCTGTTCACGGCGCTGGCCTACACTTGTATGCCAGGCGTCCTGCCGACAGTGCGCATGACCGCGGACGGACCTGTGACGGTCCAGCGCGGCGAGAAGCGTCTCCTCGTGGCGCCCGCGCCCGTGCTGCAGGGAGCGCGGCAGGGGGCGAGGCCACCGACATGATCCAGCCGGTCACCAGGCAGAGACTGTACGAGAAGGTCGCCGACCAGATCCAGGCGCTCATCGCATCCGGCAACCTGGCCGCCGGGGACCGGCTGGCGAACGAGCGCACGCTCGCCGAGCAGTTCGAGGTGAGCCGGACCGTCGTGCGTGAGGCCCTGAAGACGCTGGCGGTGAGAGGCCTGATCGAGGTGCGCCCCGGCCAGGGGACGTTCGTGGTGGACGCGACGGGCGACACCCTCTCGCGCTCGTTCCAGACCATGCTCTACCTCGACCAGGGCGAGGACCCCTACGCCAGCCTCGTCGAGGTCCGCGAGATCCTCGAGCCGGAGATCGCCTACCGCGCCGCGTTGCGCGCCAGGCCCGAGAACGTCGAGGCGATGCGCGACGCCGTCGCCAGCATGGACGCCCACATGCACGACATGGTGGGGTTCATCAGGGCCGACGACGCCTTCCACCTCGCCCTGGCCGTCGCCACTCAGAACGCGTTCGTGCCGCGCCTGCTGTCTTCGGTGGTAGACGTGCTGCACGAGCATCGCAGCCGCATCTTCAGGACCTCGGGCGGCGCGCAGCGCGGTCAGAGCCACCACAAGCGCATCCTCAGAGCCATCGAGGACGGCGCGCCGGAGGCCGCGCGCGAGGCGATGCGCGGCCACCTGGCGCAGGTCCGCGAGGACACCGAGCACTCGGCGGAGTCGGGCGATGGCGAGAGCAGGACGAGACATGGAGAAGAGCAGTGACCAAGGCCGACCGGGCTAAGCAGTGGCGCCACATGTACCGGCAGATGTGGAAGATCAGGGTCTTCGAGGAGCACGCCAACGACCTCTACCTGAGCGGCAAGATGCCGGGCCTCACCCACATGTACTCGGGCCAAGAGGCGGTCGCGGTGGGGATCTGCGAGGCGTTGGGGCGCAGCGACTACATCACCAGCACGCATCGCGGCCACGGCCACTGCGTGGCCAAGGGAGCCAAGCTCGACCTGATGTTCGCCGAGCTCCTCGGCCGCGCTCCCGGCTACTGCCGCGGCAAGGGCGGCTCGATGCACATCGCCGACCAGGAGAACGGCAACCTCGGCGCCAACGCGATCGTGGGCGGCAGCGCCGGCATCGCCACCGGCGCGGGTCTCTCAGCCAAGATGCGCGGCAGCGGCCAGGTGGCGGTGTGCTTCTTCGGCGAGGGCGCGCTGGGCCAGGGCCTGCTCTACGAGGTCATGAACATGGCGCAGCTGTGGAAGCTGCCCGTGATCTACGTCTGCGAGAACAACCAGTACGGCGAGTACACCCACTTCAGCGAGACCACGGCCGGCAGAGTCATCGACAGGGCGAGAGCCTTCGGGATCCGCGCCGTCGAGGTCGACGGGCAGGACGTTCTCGCCGTCCACGCCGCGGCTACCGAGCTCGTCGCGCTGGCCAGGGCCGGTGAGGGCCCAGCCTTCATCGAGTGCCACACGTACCGCTACCACGGCCACCACGTCGGCGACATCAACCGCGAGTACTACCGCCCCAAGAGCGAGGAGAGCGAGTGGCGCACCGAGCGCGACCCTCTCAAGCTGTTCGCGGCGCGGCTGGAGGCCGACGGCGTCATGAGCGCCGCCGAGCTGGCGGAGGTCGAGGCCTCGGTGCGCCAGGAGGCCGCCGAGGCCGTGGCCTTCGGGCTCGCGGCTCCGTTCCCCGATCCGAGCGAGGTGACCTTGCATGTCTACGCGTGAGCTGGCGCGAGCCGGCACCGCCACGGTTCCGGCCGCCTCCGAGCGGGTGATCACCTTCTCGCAGGCGGTGCGCGAGGCTCTGGCCGAGGAGCTGCGCCGCGACCCGGCCGTGTTCATCATCGGCGAGGACGTCGCCGAGGCTGGGACGCCGTTCAAGGTGCTGTCCGGTCTGGTCGAGGAGTTCGGTCCGCAGCGCGTGATGGACACGCCGATCTCCGAGGCCGGCTTCACCGGCTTGGCGGTCGGAGCAGCCATGACCGGCATGCGCCCGGTCGTCGACCTGATGTTCGGAGACTTCCTGACGCTGGTGATGGACCAGCTCGTCAACCAGGCGGCCAAGACCCACTACATGTCGGGCGGCAAGCTGAAGGTGCCGCTGACGCTGCGCACCACGCTGGGCGCCACGCGCCGCTCCGCCGCGCAGCACAGCCAGAGCCTGCACGCCTGGGTCAGCCACGTGCCTGGCCTCATCGTCGCGATCCCCTCGACGCCCTACGACGCCAAGGGCCTGCTGAAGTCCGCGATCCGCAACGACAACCCCGTCGTCTTCTTCGAGGACAAGATGGGCTACACCGACAAGGGCGCGGTGCCGGAGGACGAATACCTCGTCCCGCTGGGCGTAGCCGACGTCAAGCGCCGCGGCGACGACGTCACCCTGGTCGCGACCAGCAGCATGGTGCAGGTCGCGCTCAAGGCCGCCGAGCTCCTGGAGCAGGGCGGGATCAGCGCCGAGGTCGTCGACCCTCGCACGCTCTTCCCTCTCGACAAGGACACGCTCGTCGAGTCGGCGAGGAAGACGGGCCACGTCATCGTCATCGACGAGGGTTACGAGCGCTACGGAGTCACCGCCGAGATCGCCAGCGTGATCGCCGACGGCGCCTTCTACCACCTCGATGCGCCGGTCAGGCGCATGGGCGCGCTCGACGTGCCCGTCCCCTTCTCGCCCACCCTCGAGGACGTGACCGTGCCGACGCCGGCCACGGTAGCGGCCGCCGCCAAGGAGCTCCTGGTCCCGGCCGGGAGCAACTGAACAGGAGCTGTGCATGGCGATTCACACCTACGGCACCATGGGCGTCGACTGGGAGCAGCGCATCGACTTCGAGCGCCTGCGCAACGAGCGCCTGGAGCGGATCAAGCGCGTGTTGGCGGCCTCGGAGGCCGGGTCGCTGCTGCTCTTCGACATGAACAACGTGCGCTACGTGACCTCGACCCACATCGGCACCTGGGCGCAGGACAAGGTGGCGAGGTTCACCCTGCTGGCCCAGGGCAGCGAGCCGATCCTGTGGGACTTCGGCTCGGCTGCGAGGCACCACCAGCTCTACGCGCCCTGGCTCGACGGCGCCGAGCGCTCGCGTCCGGGAGTGTCGCTGCTGCGCGGGACCATCTCGCCGCAGATGGGCCGCGCCGAGAAAGTGGCTGCCGACATCGTCAAGGAGCTGACCGACAGGGGGCTGCAGAACGAGCCCGTCGCGATCGACCTCGTCGAGCTGCCGATCCTCTTCGCCCTGCAGAAGGCCGGCCTGAGGATCATCGACGGCCAGCAGCTGATGCTCGAGGCTCGCAAGATCAAGACCGTCGACGAGATCGCCCTGCTGACGCACGCGGCCGGCATGGTCGACGGCGCCTACCAGCTCGTGTACGAGAACCTGCGCCCCGGCGTGCGCGAGAACGACATCGTCGGGCTCGTCACCAAGTTCCTCTACGAGCACGGCTCCGAGATGGTCGAGGGCGTCAACGCGATCAGCGGCGAGCGCTGCAACCCGCACCCGCACGTCGCCTCCGACAGGATGCTGCGCCCCGGCGACCCGGCATACTTCGACATCCTGCAGAGCTACATGGGCTACCGCACCTGCTACTACCGGACCTTCGTCGTCGGTAGCGCGTCGAAGGCCCAGGTCAGCGCCTACGACAAGTGCCGCGACCTGCTCGACCACGCCATCAGCCTCATCAAGCCCGGCGTGACGACGGCCGAGGTCGTCGAGATCTGGCCGCGCGCGCAGGAGTTCGGCTTCCCCGACGAGGAGCTGGCGTTCGCGCTGCAGTACGGCCACGGCATCGGTCTCAACATCTGGGAGAAGCCGATCTTCAGCCGCCTGGTCTCGTTCGACCACCCAGAGGTCATCGAGGAGGGCATGGTCTTCGCGCTCGAGACGTTCTGGCCCGCTGCCGACGGCTGGTCGGCCGCCCGCATCGAGGAGGAGGTCGTCGTCACCAAGGACGGCTGCGAGATCATCTCGCGCTTCCCCGCCGAGCAGCTGATGGTCACCGGTCCGCGTTACTACTCGACGGCCGGCCCGCTCCCGACGGTGCGCGAGACCCAGTCAGGCCTCAACAACCCGCGCGTCAGCCGGGCGATGCCCTCCGCCGACGGCGGCGCTACTGCCGCTCTCAGAACCGGCGTCGAGCTGGCGACCGATTGACGATGGCGAGAGCCCGACCCGTGGTGAACCGTGGCTAGAGACGTGATCATGCCGGCGCTCGGCATGGCGCAGGAGTCCGGGGTGCTGGTCCGCTGGCTCGTCGCCGAAGGCGACACCGTGGCCGAGGGCGACCCCCTGATGGAGGTCGAGACCGACAAGGCCGTCGTCGAGGTGCCCGCCACCTCGTCGGGCACGCTGGCCGCCGTGGCCTACCGCGAGGGCGCCGAAGTCGCGGTCGGTACCGTGCTGGCCGTGCTGTTGGCGCCGGGCGAGGCGACGGGGGCGGCGGCTGGAGCCGCTAGCGCCGCTGCCGGAGCGGCGCGCGCCGCGGCGCCTAGTCCAGGGCCCGCTGCGGCTTCGGGCGCCAGCTCGGGTGCAGCCTCGGGCGCCGCGCCGCCTCAGGCCCGCTTTGCGCCAGCGGCAGCCGGCGCGACCGCGATCGGCGCGATAGCCGGCAGCCCGCCACCGGCTCGCACGACGGCTTCCGGCGCGTACAAGGCGGTGCTGGCCTCACCGAAGGCCAAGCGCCTCGCGCGCGAGTTCGGCCTCGACCTCGCCGCGGTGATCGGCTCGGGACCGGGAGGCGCCGTGAGGGCCGTCGACCTGCCGCTGGCGGGCGCCGCGCCGGCCTCCAGCAACGTGCCGACCCCCACCGACCTGGCTGGCGCTGCGCGGCGCGGCGCGGTCGCAGCAGCCGGCACGGTTCCTGCCGCGCCGACGGACGCAGCCTGGCTCCGCACCGACCTGGACACGGCGGGCCTGAGCGAGTTCTTGGCTCGCGTGTCCCGCGCCCTCGCTGACAAGGCCGTGGCCAGCACCTTCTTCAGAGGAGCTCACGGCGGAGCCGTCACCGTAGGCGTGGCTGACGTGCTCACGCGGGCGGTCGCGGCGGGACTGAGCCGCGACGCCTCGTTCGGCGGCCAAGAGCTGCGACTGAGGCTCAGCGTCAACGGCCCCGCCAGGACGTCGGCGGTCCTGACGGGCGGGCAGGCGGCCTCGATCCTCGACGTCGCGCGGGCCCGTGCCGCGAGGGCCGACGCGGCAGCCTACGGCCCCCTGCCGGTCGAAGTCGTAGACAACAGCGGCGAGGACTTCGAGCGCTCACCCTCCCCTCTCGACGCCGCGACCGCCGTCCGGCTCACCCTCGGGCCGATCAAGGAAGCAGTGGCGGTTCACGGCGGCGCGCCCAGCGTCCGCCAGCTTGCCACCCTCAGCCTCGAGTACCGCACCTCTCCTTCGGACGCTCTGGACGACGACAGGGCGGCGGAGCTGTTCACCTACGTCAGCCGGATCCTGGCCGATCCGTTCTTCCTCGCCGTTTCGGGCTGAAGGCCTCTGGAGGCGATTCGAGCATGAAGCAAGTCGCAGAAGTCGGAGGGCGCTACCTAGGCAGCGACTGGGCGCCTGTAGGCAGGACGTTCGCGGTCCGCAGCCCCGCCACGGGCGAGGTGGTGGCGCAGGTGGCGGACTGTGGACCCTCCGAGGCTCTCGAGGCGGCAGCCGTCGCCGAGCGGGAGTTCGCGTCGTGGCGGCAGACTACGGCGTTCGAGCGCTCCGTCATCCTCGACCGTTGGGCGACGCTGATCGTCGAGCACAGGGACGAGCTGGCCGCGGTGATGTCGGCCGAGATGGGCAAGCCGATCAGGGAGGCGCGCGGCGAGGTCGTGTACGCCGCCGGCTTCGTCAAGTGGTACGCCGAGGAGGCCAAGCGCGTCTACGGCGAGGCCTTCCCGAGCCACGCCGGGCACAAGCGCCTGTTCGCGCTGCGGCAGCCGGTCGGTCCGGTGTTCGGGGTCACGCCGTGGAACTTCCCCGTCGCGATGGTCACGCGCAAGGCCGCGCCCGCCCTGGCGGCCGGCTGCACCTTCAT
>CAYYOK010000037.1:0-25624 GCA_964473205.1 uncultured bacterium
CTGGCGCTGGTCGCAGCCGCGCTACTGGCGCGCGGCGTGCTGGCGGCCCCGACCGGCAACGAGCGCATGGTTGCCATCTCCGACGCCGTGCGTCAGGGCGCCGCCGCCTACATGAACCGGCAGTACCGCACCATCACCATAGTGGCGGTCATCATCACCGCCATCTTCGCGGTCGTAGCGTTCGCCACCAGCGACCCGGAAACCAGCCTGACCTGGTGGTGGAGCACCGCCGGCTTCGTGGTCGGGGCGCTCTTCTCCGCTATCAGCGGTTACGTGGGCATGGGCGTGGCCGTGCGCGCCAACGTGCGCGTGGCGCAGGCCGCGCGGGGTGGCCTGGCTGGCGCCCTCAAGATCGCCTTCAACGGCGGCGCTGTGGCGGGCCTGGCCGTGGCCGGCCTGGCGCTCCTCGGTGTGGCCGGCTTCTTCTGGCTCTTCACCGTGGTCCTGGACCTGCCTCACCCCGTTGAGCCGCTCGTTGGCTTCGCCTTCGGCGCCTCGCTCATCTCGCTCTTCGCGCGCGTTGGTGGCGGTATCTACACCAAGGCCGCCGACGTGGGCGCTGACCTGGTGGGCAAGGTCGAGGCCGGCATCCCGGAAGACGACCCGCGCAACCCCGCCGTTATTGCCGACAACGTGGGCGACAACGTGGGCGACTGCGCTGGCATGGGCGCCGACCTGTTCGAGACTTACGCCGTGACCGCCATCGGTGCGGTGTTCCTCGGTTACCTGCTGCCCGGCACCGGCGAGATCACCAACCTTGTGCTCTTCCCGCTGGTGCTTGGCGCCATCGCCATCATCGCCAGCATCCTCGGCGTGTTCGCCGTGCGCCTCAACCCGGGCTCCAACAACATCATGGCCGCGCTCTACAAAGGCGTGTTCGCCAGCGCCGGCATCAGCATCGCTGGCTTCGGTATCGCCACCTGGCTCATGTTCCGCAACTTCGACTTCTCGGTGCTCGGCCGCGACATGAGCTGGGGTTCGCTCTTCGGCGCCTCGCTCATCGGCATCGCCGTAACCGTGCTGCTCATGTTCATCACCGAGTACTACACGAGCACCAAGTTCCGCCCCGTGCGCAAGGTGGCCGAAGCGTCCGTGACCGGCAGCGCCACCAACATCATCTCCGGCCTCGCGGTCGGCATGCAGTCCACCGCCCTGCCCGTGCTGCTGCTCGTGTTCGCCATCTACGGCGCCTACATGCTGGGCGGCCTTTACGGCATCGCGGTAGCCGCCGTGGCCATGCTGTCCGTGGCCGGCATCGTAGTTGCCATGGACACCTACGGTCCCATCACCGATAACGCGGGTGGCATCGCCGAGATGTCTGAACTGCCCGACAACGTGCGCGAGACCACCGACGCGCTCGACGCCGTGGGCAACACCACCAAGGCCGTTACCAAGGGTTACGCCATCGGCTCCGCCGCGCTGGCTGCGCTCGTCCTCTTCGCTGACTTCGCTGAGCGCCTCAAGCTGGTCGACCCCGTTGTGTTCGCTGAGGGCGCCTTCCGCCTGAACGACCCCGTGGTGCTGATCGGCCTGCTTGTCGGCGCCATGCTGCCGTTCCTGTTCAGCGCCTACCTCATGGAGAGCGTCGGCAAGGCTGCCGGCGCTGTCATCGAGGAAGTGCGCCGTCAGTTCCGCGAGATCAAAGGCATCATGGAAGGCACCGCCACCCCGGATTACGGCCGTGCGGTAGACATCGTGACCGCCGCCGCCTTGCGCGAGATGGCCCTGCCCGGCATCATCGCCGTAGCGGCGCCACTCATCGTCGGCTTCCTCTTCGGTCCGCTCGCCCTAGGCGGCGTGCTCATCGGCGTGATCGCTTCGGGTCTCATGATGGCCCTCATGATGAGTAACGGCGGGGGCGCCTGGGATAACGCCAAGAAGTACATCGAGGACGGCAACCATGGCGGCAAGGGCTCCGACGCTCACGCAGCCAGCGTGGTTGGCGACACCGTAGGCGACCCTTACAAGGACACCGCCGGCCCCTCGATCAACCCGCTGATCAAGGTCATCAACACCGTAGCCCTGATCTTCGCGGGGCTGATCGCCGGCGTCGGGGGCTGGCTGCTGTTCTGAGCTGGCGAGGCTAGCGCTTCGTCAATACCGCTCCGGGATCCGCACGAGTCGACACCGCTGCGCCCGCTGCTCGATGCAGCGGGCGCAGTGCGTTCGTCAGTCCGGCCGCATCGTTCGCACCGGATAGGGCGAGCTGTAGAAGGTCCCGTCGCCGAGCTGGGCCAAGGAGTTGATGCCCCAGCACCAGAGGGCGCCGCCCGTGTCCACGGCGCAGCTGTGGTTGCGCCCGGACGAGACCTGGACGAAGGAGGCGCCGGCGACCACGGGCGTCGGGGACGAGCGCGGTTCGTTGGTGCCGTTCCCGAGCTGCCCGACCGAGTTGTTGCCCCAACACAACACGGTGCCGCCGCTGGCCAGAGCACACGTCGTCAACGATGCTCCGGGAGCCAGCTGCGTGAAGCTGTGGCCGCCGATCACAGCGACCGGGGCTCCGCTGGCGTTCTCGTTGCCCGCGCCGAGCCGACCGTCGAGACCCGTGCCCCAGCACCAGGCAGCGCCGCCGACCTCGATGGCGCAGGTGTGAGACTCGCTGGCGTTGATCTGGGCGAAGCGCTTCTCGCCCACCACCTCGGCGGGCCCAGAGCCGGCGGTGTGTCCGAGACGGCCGGCCTCGTGGAGACCCCAGCACCAGGCGGCGCCGCTGCCGTCCAGCGCGCAGGTGTGCCACCCTCCTGCCGAGATGCTGCTGAAGCCAAGTCCGCCGGCGGCTTCGACGGGCACGTCTCTGTCGCTGGTGCTTCCGTCTCCGAGCTGGCCGTCGTCGTTGCGGCCCCAGCACCAGGCGCCGCCGGCCTGGTCCATGGCGCACGAGAACGACCTCCCGACGCTGAGCTGGACGAAGGCGTGACCTCCCTCGACCGCGCTGGGTACGCCTCTGGTGACGTTATCTCCGGTGCCGAGCTGGCCTCTGTCGTTGCGGCCCCAGCACCAGGCGGCGCCCGCGTCGTCCAAGGCGCAGGTGTGGTCGTCGCCGGCCGTGATGGCCGTGAACACGTGGCCACCGGCTACCCTCAGCGGTAGCTCAGAGCCCAGCTCGGCGCTGCCGTCCCCCAACTGACCGAAGTTGTTGTAGCCCCAGCACCAGGCGGCGCCCGCGGCGTCGATGGCACAGCTGTGGTTGGTGCCGCCCGACACCGAGTCGATCCCTGCCGTCGCCAGCTCGAGCGTCGCACTGGCGATCCTCCGCTGCGAGTCGACGGCCACGACGTTCACGCTGCGGAGAGCTCCGTCCATGGCCAGAGGCACGCCGGGACGGTGCGCGATGGTGCCGCTATCGCCGTCGAGCATCAGGCCGTCGGGCAGGCCGGAGGCCGTCCAGAAGTACGGCTCCTCGCCCCCAGCTGCTTCGAGCGTGAACGCGTAGGGTTCGAAGACGTGCGCTTCCGGCAGCGCGGTCGTCCTGATCGGGAACGAGCCGCTGCCGGAGGGATCGCAGGCCGCGAGGGCGAGGAAGAGAGCGGCCGCCGCCAGGCCGATCTCGAGCCGCCTGAGCGCGACGCCGCTCACTGCTCCCTCCTCGCGCCGACCCGCGAAGGCAGTGGTCGGGTCAGGCGGCTGCCGTCACCCAGTTGTCCCATGTCGTTCGTTCCCCAACACCAGACGATGCCCGTTCGCCCCAGGGCGCAGGAGTGTCGGACTCCGCCACCGATGCCGGCTACGGCTTCGCCAAGGGCCACATTGGCCGGTGAGTACGCTCGGCTCACCGTCAGTCCCGCGCCGAGTTGTCGCCCGTCGTTCGCTCCCCAGCATCGCGCCTCGCCGCTCTCCCTCAGCACGCAGGTGTGGTTGGAGCCGGCTGCGATGTCCGCGTACAGCTGAGCCGAGCCGGCGACACCCACGGGAGAGTGAGCCGGGGCCCCGCTCGTGTCGGCATTGCCGAGCTGGCCGACATGGCCGCGCCCCCAGCACCACGCCCGCCCGCCCGAGCTCACGCCCAGGCCGCAGGTGTGGTTCTCGCCGGCGGCGATGGCCAGGAACGCTCCGCCGTCGACCGCGGCCGGCTCGGCGCGGTCGTTGGTGTTCCCCGTACCGAGTTGACCGTAGGTGTTGCGTCCCCAGCAGTAGGCGAGACCAGCGACGTCGAGCGCACAGGTGTGCGCATCACCTGCGGTGACGGCGACGAACTCCTGGCTGGTGGCTACCCATACCGGTACGTCGCTGTCTTGTGAGGTTCCGTCGCCTAGCGCTCCTCCTATGCCGCGACCCCAGCACAAGGTGCCGCCGCTCGTGTCGATCGCACAGACGTGGAACGCTCCCATGGCGATGGCCGAGAAGCGGTGGCCGCCTGCGACCTGCGTCGGTTCGGAGCGGTTCGTGCTGGTCCCGTCACCCAGCTGTCCCTCGACGCCGCGACCCCAGCACCAGGCTGCGCCCTCCTCGTCCAGGGCGCAGGTCGCAAAGTTGCTGAGGCTGAGTCGGGTGAACCGGTGGCCGCCTGCGACTCGCACCGGAGTCGACTGGTCGACGGGGCTGCCGATGCCGAGCTGGCCGTAGAGGTTGCGGCCCCAGCACCACGTCGCACCGACGGCGTCCAAGGCGCAGTTGTGAACCCCGCCGACGGCGAGGGACGAGATGCCTACGAAGTCGAGGCGGAGCGTGACCAGATCGCCGCGGCCCCGCTGATCGACGACCGTGAAGCTGACGTTCGTCGAGGTCAGGTCGTGAACGTTGGCCTCGCTCTGGTGCCGCGTCACGAGCCCGGTGGTCCCGTCCAGGACGAGGCCGTAGGGCAGGTCGTCAGCGCTCCAGGAGTACGGCGCCCTGCCTCCTGCCGCCTGCAGCTCGACCCGGTAGTCTTCGAACAGGTGCAGCACCGGTAGCGAGGCGGTCGTGATGGTGACCGGCTCATCGCTGCCGGTCTCGCAGCCGAGCAGCGACACGAGCAGGAGCGCGGTAGCGGCGCTGCGCAGCGCCTTGAACGCGCGTCGTCTGGCGCCGTCGTCCGCCGTTAGTCGCATGGGCTCTTCTCCCACCGTCCTCTCGGCGATCACGGCCCTACCAATGGGCCCGGACGGACGCGAGACGGAGCCCCTGGGGAGATGATGTTGCCGACGCCGAGCTGGCCGTAGACGTTGCTGCCCCAGCACCAGACCTCGCCCGTTTCGGCGATCCCGCAGGTGTGGTAGCCGCCGGACGCTATCTGGGCGAGTTGCGGCACCCCCAGCGTCACGACCGCGTCGTAGCTGTTGGTCGTGGTGCCGTCGCCGAGCTGAGCCGACTGGTTGTGACCCCAGCACATGGCCGGACCGGTGTTCTCGATCCCGCAGGCGTGCCAGGCGCCGACGCTGAACATGGCGTAGGTCTCGTCGCCGACGCGGTTGGGGATGTGGGTCGCAGCGAGGACGTCGTCGCCCAGCTGGTAGTAGGTGTTGTCGCCCCAGCACCAGGCCCTGCCGCCCGAGCCGACGCCGATGCCGCAGGTGTGATGCTCGCCGGCGCCGATGGCGACGAACGCGCCGGCGTTCATGACCTTCACGGGCTCGTTGCTGTCGAGGCTGAGGTCGTGGCCCGACTCCCCGTCGGTGTTCCGACCCCAGCACCAGGCGAGGTCGTCCTCGTCGAGACCGCAGGTGTGGTAGCGACCGGCGGAGAGCTGCCTGAACACGACGCCACCGACCACGGCTACGGGGAAGGGGCGGGCGGTGTAGGACTGGTCGCCCAGCTGTCCCCAGAGGTTCCCGCCCCAACACCAGGCAGCGCCGGCAGAGTCGATGGCGCAGGTGTGAGATCCACCGGCCGTGATGCTGGTGTAGGTACGTGTGCCTGCGACCTTGACGGGGGACGGTTGCATCTCGTCGACGTCGCTCCCCAGCCTGCCGTCTGCGTGCGAGCCCCAGCACCAGGCGGCGCCGGCCGTGTCGATGCCGCAGGTGTGCTCCAGGCCGGCCGCCAAGGTAGAGAACTCGTGACCGCCAGCGACCGGGCGGGGCACGCGGCTCTGGTCGCTGTCGCCGGTACCCAAGCGTCCGTAGCTGTTCGGGCCCCAGCACCAGGCCGCGCCCCGCGTGTCGAGAGCACAGGTGTGCAAATCGCCCCCGACGACCTTTGCCGCGGTGATGACCTCCAAGGGCAGTGTCAGCCCCGCCACCTCGCCGTTCGCATCGACGACGCTGACCTCGACCTCCGTGTCGACGGGGTCGACGAGGGGATCGAGCGGGTCGCTGGCGATCAGGCCGCTGTCCTCGTCGAGGACCAGCCCCGCGGGCAGCCCGCTGACCTCCCAGGTGTACGGCTGCGCGCCGCCGCTGGCCAGCAATTGGAACTCGTAGAGGGCGAAGACGTTGACTGGCGGCAGCGAGCGAGTGTCCAGCCGGAGCGGACGCGGCAGCTCATCCCCGCACGCGGTCAGCAGCCCGATGGCCAGCACCGCGACCAGGCGTCCCGTCTTGTCGATCATCGATTCGAGTTGCATGGCTTCTCCTCCCGATCCCTATGGCAGGCGAGCGGCCAAGCACCGGCAGATCGCGAGTCGTGGCGCAAAGCGTCCCCTCTCCCTGCTGTGAGAAAGCTAGGAGGGGTTCAGTGATGTGCTGGTGATGTTGGGGGAGCTGCTCTCGCAGACGCGAGATGCCGAAGCCGGCCGTTCTCTAGGCTGGAACGGCCTAATGGCTCACGACCTGTGATGGCGCCCAATTTTCAATGATAAGGCTAGGCGAGCCGGAAGAATAGGACGACGCATCCTACTCCTGAGACGGCTTTGGTCCTACGATTCAAGGCGAAGGAGGTCTGGATCATCGAGAAAGCGGACCACTTCTTACGAGGGCAACCCTAGCTGACCACTAGAGGCTCGACCGAGTAACCGCACGCTGGTAACACAGGCAGGATGGACGCGAGAGCGCGAGCGGCACCGACTGAGCAAGAAAAGGCAGCGGGGTTGTTCTCTGTTGCCTGCTCTTGGTCGGCTTGCGCCTCCCGGCGCTGCATGTCGCTCGATTAGGGTACTTATCACCCTGCCCCTCCCCTCGCGACGCGCTAACCTGTCAGGAAGAAGTTTGAGGAGCTAGCGGGTGGGAACTCGCGAGACTCCGGGAGGAACGGCCGCGATGGCGTACATCATCACCGAACCCTGCATCGGCACCAAGGACGCCTCCTGCGTCGACGTCTGCCCTGTCGAGTGCATCTACGAGGCTGACGACCAGTTCTACATCCACCCCGAGGAGTGCATCGACTGCGGGGCGTGCGTCCCTGCCTGCCCCGTCGACGCGATCTTCCCCGAGATCGACGTCCCCGGCGAGTGGACCTCGTACATCGAGAAGAACTACAAGCTCTCTGGCGTTTGAGCCAACCGAGACTCGGCTGGTCGACCGTGAACCGCGGTAGCCCGCCGCTGCCGCGGTAGGGTCAGCGCGCTGCGGACCTCGCCCTCAGCGCCAAGAACAGCGGTACCTCGGCCGAGCCGCGCTCGTGCTCCTCGCCCACCGGGTCGGGGAACTCCTCCAGCGCGTCGACGACGAGGCCAGCGGCGGTGAGCGCCGCGAAGTAGTCCTGCAGCGGGCGATGGAAGCTTATCGTCGCTCCCCGCGGCCCCGCTCCTACCTCGGCGTACTCCTTCATCGGCACGGCCGACGGGCTCAGGTAGCGCTCGATGCGCCGGAAGTGCAGCTTGCGCTGCGGGTCGAACCCCCAGCCGCTGGCGCGCGGCGGGCGGAAGGCCGGATGCACCAGGAACAGCACCAGGCGGCCACCCGGCGCCAAGACCTCGGCCGCCGAGCCGATCACCTGCGGCAGCGGGTCCATGTCCTGAACGCTGAGCATGAACACGACGGCGGCGCACGAGCCGGGCTCGACTGAGGTGGTGCCGGCGAGGTCGCGGGCGTCGCCGACCTCGAAGCTGACGCCCTCGCGCCGCTTCCTCGCCAGCCGGATCATCGCGGCGCTGGCATCGACCCCCAGGTAGCTGGCGCCAGCCTTGAGCACGTGGTGGGCGAGGACGCCCTGGCCGCAGCCGACGTCGAGGAGCAGCTCGCCGGGGCGCGGGTCGGCGAGCCGCATCACGGCCGGGATCGCCACCTTGCGGTGGTGCGGGCTGCCGCGGATGCCGACGGTGGCGTCGTACCAGCTGGCCACCTGCTCCCAGCTCGACTTCCCCCGGCCGGCGCCTGCGCGTGAGCCGCCCGCCGTCCCGCGAGGCGGCTTGGGGCGTGCTTTCGTCTTCGGGGTGGGCATCCCGGCGATTGTATGCGCTCGCCCGGCGACGATGCCGACGGGCCCCGCCGGCACGGTTGGCCGGCAGAGCCCGTCGGTCTCGCGCCCACAGGGGTGATCAGCGGACGGCGGTCATGCGGGCGAGATGCTCACCGTCACGCTCGTGCCCGACTGGTGGAAGACGGCCCTCAGCGCGCCGGCCTCGGCCTGGAAGATGCCGACCCAGACGTTGCCGCCCTGCCGCTCGACGCTGGTCGAGAAGCCGAGCGAGCCGAGCGCGTCGCTGTAGGCCTCGAAGACGTCCGCGACCACGGAGCTGAGGTGGCTGACGGCCAAAGCGCTGTAGCGACCGCCGTAGGCGCCGAGCTCGATCCCATCGAGGTCGGTCACGTCGACGTTCCTGACGGCACCGAACTGGTCCACGCCGCCGTAGGGCACGTTCAGGTAGATGACCGGCAAGGAGCCGTCGAGCCTGGTCGTGCTCAGGGCGAGGACCAGCCCGTTCGCGTCCTGGCCGAACTGGAGGTAGCCGTACGGGTCGTCGTCCAGCGTCGGCTCGGCGTAGTCGATGGCCGAGTCGTCGAGCGCGAAGCTGACGACGCCCTGCGCGCCGGCGAGAGCGCCGAGCCCGAACAGAGCGGCCGCGATGGTCAAGAGCAGCTTCTTCATACCTGTCGTCTTCATGCCTGTCGTCTTCATGTCTGTCGTCTTCATGCCCGTCGTCTTCATGCCTATCTCCTCCGTGGCGGCCGGCTGCGTGCCCGGCCCGCCCTCGACATGAAGCTTCGTCTTGCCGTCTGCAGCGTCGGTGCGCGCTCCGTGCAGAACGGGTGCAGCTACCGGAGAGCTTTCGGTCAGAACCCGGCTGAGCATCTCCTCAGACCCCTCAGCCGTCTGCCCCCGGTTGGGGTGCCGTGCTCGAGCTCGCCGAAGGCTCGCCGCCGGCTCAGCTTGATTCGTCAAACCATAGACAAACCGTCAACAAAGTCGTACGGTTGACGAGCCCCTGGACGACCCGGGGCCGTCAAGAAAGGGATTCATCATGGGAACGCTCAACAAGCTGGCGCTCGTCCTCGTCGTCGTGGGAGCACTCAACTGGCTGCTGGTCGGCCTCTTCTCCTTCGATCTCGTCGCAGCCATCACCGGCAACACGTTCGGCACGAAGAGCGCACTGTCGTCGATCGTCTACGTGCTGGTGGGCCTGGCGGGCCTGCTGCTGCTGCCGTCGGTCTTCGCAGGCAAGCCGTCTTCTCAGCGCGCCTGATCCGCGAGAGCTCGCTCCTGCCGAGGTGAGAGGATGCGCCTGACCCGTCTGCTCCTACCGTTGGCGATCGTCCTTGCCTGGCTGACCGTGTCCGGTGTGGGCGGCCCTTACTTCGGGAGGCTGGCCGAGGTCGTCGAGCAGTCAGGAACGGCCTTCTTGCCGGCCAGCGCCGAGTCGACCCGGGTCTCGGAGATCCGGGCGGCTTCGGCCGCCGCTGCCAGCCCGCCGGCGATCCTGCTGTACCACGGGCCGGAAGGCATCGCGGCGGAGGAACGCACCGTCATCGACGCCCAGCTCGCAGAGCTGCGAGCGCTGGCGGGCGTCGCCCAGGCGTCCCCTCTGCTGCCGTCGAGCGGCGCGAACGCCTCGGGAGAGCCGTTCGCTCTCCAAGCCTTCGTGGTCATGGACGGCGATCCGCGCGACGTGGTGCTCAGGATGCGCGAGCTGACCGGCTCCGCGCCCTCCGGGGTGGAGGCCTACGTGACCGGGCCCGCCGGGCTGATCGCCGACCTGGCGGGAGCCTTCGCCGGCATCGACGGCTTGCTGCTCGTCGTCGCCGTGATCGCGGTGCTGATCATCCTGGTAATCGTCTACCGCAGCCCGGTGTTGCCGTTCATCGTGCTGCTGAGCTCGGTAGCGGCCCTCGCCGCCTCCATCGTCGCCGTCTACTACCTGGCCGAGGCCGGCTGGATCACTATCGACGCCCAGGCGCAAGGCATCTTGTTCATACTCGTCATCGGCGCGGCCACCGACTACGCGCTGCTCCTGGTGTCACGCTACCGTCAGGAGCTGCGCGAGCACGAGGACCCGCGTCGCGCCCTGCGCAAGGCTTGGCGCGGAACCGTCGAGCCGGTGTTGGCCTCCGGCGGCACGGTCATCGCCGGGCTCTTATGCCTGCTCCTCTCCGACCTCAGCTCGAACAAGGCCGTGGGACCGGTGGCCGCCTCCGGCATCGTCTGCGCGATGCTGTCGTCCATGACGTTCTTGCCGGCCATGCTCGCGCTCGGGGGGCGCGGCGCGTTCTACCCCAACGCCCCGCGCGTGAGGGCTCCGAGCGGCGCTGACCGCGGCTTCTGGGCCGACGTCGCCAGGCTCGTCGCTCGTCGTCCCCGCACCGTCTGGATGACCACGCTCGTCGCGCTGCTGATCGGCGCAGCCTTCACGCCGCAACTGCGCGCGACCGGCGTCCCCGCGAGCGAGCTCGTCCTCGGCTACTCGGAAGCCCGCGCCGGCGAGGAGATCCGCGAACGCTACTTCGTCGCCGGCACCGGCACGCCGACGCTAGTGCTCGGCGCTCCCGCGAACGCCCAGGCGCTGATGGCGGCTGTCGAGGCCGTGCCGGGAGTCGCGAGCGCCGCCGTGACCGTCAGCACCCCGCTGGTACCAGGTCGTGTCGACACCGAGCCTCGCCCGCTCCTCCACACCCACCAAGGCCGCGACTGGCTCGAGATCCAAGCGACGCTGGAAGATGCCGAAGCCAGCGAGGCGGCCATCGAGACCGTGCGCCGCCTGCGCGCCGCCGTGACCGCGGTCGATCCCGAGGCGCTGGTGGGAGGCGGCACCGCTACCGACCTCGACACGCGCGCGACGGCACGCGCCGACATCTTCACGATCATCCCTTTGGTCTTGGCGGTGATCACGGTGCTGCTCGCGCTCCTGTTGCGCTCCCTGCTGGCACCGCTGCTGTTGGTGGCGACGACGGTGATCTCGTACCTGACCACCCTGGGAGTCGCCGCCCTCGTCTTCAACCACCTGTTCGAGTTCCCCGGCGCCGACCCGAGCGTGCCGCTGTTCGGCTTCGTGTTCTTAGTGGCGCTCGGCATCGACTACAACATCTTCCTCACCAGCCGCATCCGCGAGGAGAGCCTCCAGCACGGCACGCGCGCAGGCGTGCTGCGCGGTCTGAAGCTCACCGGCAACGTGATCACCTCGGCCGGTGTGGTGCTGGCGGCTACCTTCGCCGCGCTCGGGGTCATCCCGATCATGTTCATGCTGCAGCTCGCCTTCATCGTCGCGTTCGGCGTGCTGCTCGACACCTTCGTCGTGCGCTCGCTGCTGGTGCCCGGCTTGCTCTACGACCTTGGAAGCAGCGTGTGGTGGCCGTCACGGCTTGCGCGGGCCACGCGGCCACCTGAGTCGGCCGGCGAGGAGCCGCCCGGCGCGGCGGCGCGGTCTCGTATTAACCTGATGCGCATGCCGCCGCGCACGCGCTCATCACTAAGGCCACGCGAAACGAGCGATTGAGTGCCGGCCAAGTACTCGATCAAGGAGGTCGAGGACAGGACCGGCGTGGCCGCCGCGACGCTGCGGCAGTGGGAGCGGCGTTACGGGTTCCCACGGCCGCAGCGCTCCAGCCGCGGGTACCGCCTGTTCAGCGATGAAGACCTGGCGACGATCATCCGGATGCAGGCGCTCGTCACGCAAGGCGTGCCTCCATCGCGGGCCGCGCAGCTCGTGCAGCAGTCCGCCCGCCAGGAACCCGGCGGGCGGATGCTGTCGGCGCTCGCCGCCGAGCTGAGCACGGCCCTCAAGTCGCTGGACACCGCGCAGGCCGAGCGCACGCTGAGCGAAGCCCACGCCATCCATGCCCTCGACGACGTCTTGCTGCACGTCATCGCGCCGGCGCTGGTCGAGATCGGCGACCTCTGGCACGCCGGCGAGCTGAGCGTGACGACCGAGCACCTCGCCAGCCAGTTCATCCAGAACCGGCTGCGGCTCTTGCTGACGCTCATGCCTCGTGTCACGGGTGCCCGGCGCGTGCTGGTGGCGTGCGCCCCTGGCGAGCTGCACGAGATGGGCGCGCTGATCCTCGCGGTCATGCTCGGTCGCGAAGGTTTCGACGTGAGGTACCTGGGTCAGGCGACTCCCCTGCGGGACCTGGTTGCCCTGGCCAAGGACCTGGCCGCCGACGCGCTGTTCATATCGGCGTCGCTGGCGAGCGCCGTCGAGGCGCTGAGCGAGGAGAGCGAGCTCCTGCGCTCGCTCGAAACGCCGGTCGTGTTCGGTGGCCGCGCGTTCGCCGACGATCCCGACAAGGCGCGCAAGCTCGGCGGCGTCTTCCTCGGCAACGACCTGGTCGAGGCGATGCTGGCGGTCGCCGCGAAGATCGGCAAGGGCGCGCAGTAACCCAGCCTTGCGCGGGCACATCCCCGCCCGGCGGTCTACAGCCATCCCCTGATCCTCTTGACAGCCCCGGCTTGAGGGCCATAACCTCAGCCAACAAACCTGAACCGCTCGTCAGGTGAACGACTCGTCAGATGAATGACTCGTCATGTCGCGCCTGCAGACACCGCGCCCGACGAGCTCGAAAGAGAGACGTTGAAGGAGCTGCCTCGCCCAACCACTCCTCGCGGCGAAGCCACGCGCCGCAAGCTGCTCGAGGCCGCCGAGGCCGAGATCGGCGAGCAGGGCTACGCTCGCACCTCGGTCGCGGGCATAACCAAGCGCGCCGGCGTCGGTCAGGGCACGTTCTACCTCTACTTCCCCAGCAAGGACGACGCGCTGCGCGAGCTGGTCAGGGACATGGGCAAGCGGCTGAGGCGCTCGCTGTCCGAGGCGACAGCCGGCGCCAAGAGCCGCATCGAGATCGAGAAGCGCGGCTTCAAGGCTTTCCTACGTTTCGCGAGCGAGAACCAGAACCTCTACCGCGTCGTCATGGAGTCGCAGTTCGTCGACGAGAGCATCTACCGCGAGTACTACCAGACCCTCGCCGACGGCTACTCGACCAACCTGGCGAAGGCTCAGGCAGCGGGCGAGATCCGTGCCGGTGACGCCGAGGCGCAGGCGTGGGCTCTGATGGGCGTCGCCCACTTCCTGGGGCTGCGTTACGCGATCTGGCAGCATGCGAAGCCGACCAAGAAGGTCATCGACACGACCTTCGACCTGCTGTTCGAAGGGCTCGCGGTACGGGAGTGAGCGCCGGCGGACCGGTGGGCGTCGTCGGCATCGGGACCTACGTTCCGGCGGGCCGGATGTGCTCGGCGGACCTGGCGGCGGAGGCGGGTCTGCCGGAGTGGGTGGTGCGCGAGAAGCTCGGCATCCACCAGCGCGTCCTCGCCGGGCCCGAAGACCATCCGACGGCGATGGGCGTGTGGGCGGCGGAGCGAGCCTTGCAGCGCGCGGGCGTGAGCCCCGACGACGTCGATGTCGTCATCTCCATCACCGAGGAGCACAAGGAGTACCCGGTGTGGACCGCCGGGATCAAGCTCGCCTACGACCTCGGAGCGCGCCGCGCCTACGCCTACGACATCGGCCAGAAGTGCGGCACGGCCGTCCTGGCGCTGAAGCAGGCGCGGGACCTGCTCGTCGCCGATCAGAGCGTGGATACCGTGCTCGTCGCGGGCGGCTACCGCAACTCCGACCTGATCGACCTGAAAGACCCCGAGGTCCGCTTCATGTACAACCTCGGCGCCGGCGGCGGGGCCGCCGTGGTCCAGCGCGGCCGCGGGCACGAGATCCTCGGCTCGAGCATCATCACCGACGGCAGCTTCTCGCTCGACGTGCTGGTGCCGGTCGGCGGGACCAAGGCGCCGCTGACGACCGCCAACCTCCACGACTACCGCCTCAGGGTCACCGACCCCGCGGGCATGAAGGAGCGGCTCGAGCGGCTCAGCCTCGACAACTTCGTCGAGGTGGTCGAGCGCGCCGTCGCCGCGTCGGGCCGCACGGCGGCGGACATCGACTACCTGGCCATGCTGCACGTCAAACGCAGCGCCCACGACTACCTGCTAGGCCGCCTCGGCGTTCCAGACGAGCGCTCCGTCTACCTGGAGGATTACGGCCACCTCGGACAGGTGGATCAGCTCCTCTCGCTGGACCTGGCCGAGGAGCGCGGCCTGGTTCGACAGGGCGACCTCGCGGTGCTGGTAGCCGCCGGCGTCGGGTACGTCTGGAACGCGCTGTGCCTGAGGTGGGCACGGCTGGAGCCGACCGGAGCCGCAGCGACGGGGCTCAGGTCGACGGGAGCGGCCGGCTGATGCTGATCGACCTCGCCGAGCGGCGCGCCGAGCTGACCCCTGACCGGCCGGCGCTCGCCTGGCAGGATCGCTGGCTGACCTACGCCGAGCTGGACGAGCGCGCAGGACGGCTCGCCCACGCCCTGCGCTCGCGCGGCGTCGGACGCGGCGACCGCGTCGCGATCCTCGCGCACAACCACGTGGCCCACGCGGACCTCGTGCTGGCGACCGCGAAGCTCGGCTGCATCTTCGCGCCGCTGAACGTGCGGCTCGCGGCGGCGGAGCTGGAGGCGTACACCGCCATGCTCAGACCGGCCGCGCTGCTCGTCGAGGACGAGCTCGCTGCCAAGGCTACCGGCATCGGAGCGCCCAAGATCGAGCTGTCCTCGTACGAGGCTCTGCTCGCCAAGGTGTCGGGCGACGCGCCGACGCCGGACCCCGCCCTGACCCCTGACTCGATCCAGATGATCCTCCCGACGGGCGGCACCACCGGGCTGCCCAAAGGCGCCATGCTTCCCTACCGCCAGGGCGTCTTCAACGCCATCAACACCGTGCTGAGCTGGGGCCTGAGCGCCGAGGACTGCGTCATCCAGTCGACCCCGTGCTTCCACGCCGCGATGAACGCCTTCACCGTGCCCCTGTGGCATGCGGGTGCCCGCGTCGTCATGCAACGCACCTTCGACGCCGGCGAGTACCTGGAGCTGGTCGAGAAGTACCGCGCCACCGTGCTGTTCCTCGTCCCGACGATGTTCCAGATGCTGATCGAGCATCCCCGCTTCGCCGAGGCCGACCTGAGCAGCGTGCGCTGGGCGATCTACGGCGGCGCCGCTTCGCCCGGCAGCGTGGCGGCGGCGTTCGCCGCGCGCGGCATCGCGCTGCGCCAGGGCTACGGCCTCACCGAGGCGGGCGTGAACTGCTTCAGCATCACCGACGAGCAGGCCAGAGCGCACCCCGATTCGGTCGGCAAACCGATGCTGCACGCCGAGGCGGTCGTCAGGCGGCCCGACGGCTCGCCCTGCGAGCCGGGCGAGCTCGGCGAGCTGACCCTCCGAGGTCCGCACGTCTTCGCCGGCTACTTCGAGCGCCCCAGCGCCACCTCAGAGGTCCTCCGGGACGGCTGGTTGTGGACCGGCGACCTCGCCACCGTCGATGCGGACGGCTTCTTCAGCATCAAGTCGCGCCGCAAGGAGATGTTCGTATCAGGGGGCGAGAACGTCTTCCCCGCCGAGGTCGAGGCGGCGGTCGCCACCCATCCGGCGGTAGCGGAGTGCGCCGTCGTCGGGGTGCCGGACGCCCGTTGGGGCGAGGTCGGGCTCTTGGCGCTGTGCCTGCGGCCCGGCGCCTCGCTGAGCGAGGACGAGCTGCGCGCGCACCTCGCCGGAAGGCTCGCCAGGTACAAGGTGCCCAAACATTTCAGCTACGTCGCCGCACTACCCAAGAGCGGCGCGGGCAAGGTCCTCAAGCTAGAGATCCGTCAAGCGTTCGAGGCTAGGCAGCCGAAGGAGGAAACATGAGAAAGTTGGTAGCAGTACTCGTAGCCGCCGTTATCGGCCTGGGATCCGCCCAGGTGACGATCGGCATCCTGTCGCCGCTCACGGGCGGTTCCGCCGGCACCGGCCTGGCCCAGAAGGCCGGCTTCGAGCTGGCGCTGGCGGAGATCAACGCCGCCGGCGGCGTGCTCGGCCAGCCGCTGCGCATCATCATCGAGGACGACCGCGCCGATCCCGCCACCGCCGTGGCTGCCTTCGAGAAGCTGATGACGGAGGACGGCGTCGAGTTCATCGGCGGCGGCTTCGCCTCGGGCGCGACCCTGGCGCTGGTCGAGTCGTTCCGCACCTTCCAGCCGATCGTGAGCTGGATCGGCGGCGCGGCCTCCGGCATCGGCAACGACGACTTCGACGGCATCGAGGAGCTCCTCGGCCAGGAGGACTGGTTCTTCCACATCCACCCGTGGGACTACCAGAACGTCCAGGCCACGTTCGGCTTCATCACCGACCTCGGCGTCGACAGCGTCGCGATCCTGCACGAGAGCGGCGCCTTCGGCACCCCGGGAGCCGCCGGCCTCGAGCTCGGCCTCCAGAACCTCGGCATCGAGGTCGCCCTGCGCGAAGCCTTCCAGTCCACGCTGACCGGCGGCACCGGCGACTTCCGCGCCGCGCTCAGCAAGGTCGGGGCCGCCAACGCCGAGATGCTCTACTGGATCGGCTACGACTCCGACGCCCAGCCGCTCACCGCCCAGGTGCGTGAGCTGAACGTCGCGCCGCCGTACATCTTCGGCGCCCCTCCCGGCTGGCCGTCCGAGTTCGGCGCCGCCCCCGAGGCCCAGTGCGTCACCGGCCTGATCGGCTACCTGCCGAACCTGCCGAACTCCGAGGCCGTCGCGTTCGCGAACGCCTACACCGCGATGCACGGCCAGGCGCCCGACAACTACATGGCCGCCCTCGCCTACGCCCAGCTCTGGAGCTACGCCGACGCGATCAACGCCGCCGGCACCACCGACCAGGCCGCGGTCATCGAGAAGCTGCAGACGATGACCTTCCGCTCGCCGATGGGCGACTGGAGCTTCAAGCCGTCGGTCATCGCGAAGCACCAGGGCTTCGGCTCCGACATGTGGCTGGTCTTCCAGTTCCAGAACGGCGTCCGCGAGATCGTCTGGCCCGCAGACCGCGCCACGGCCCCGCTGGCGGCCTGCCGCTGAGCCCCGACTAGGCCGAGGACCCTCGACCCGGGAGGGGGCGTGGCCCACGCTCCCTCCCCACCGAGACCAGAGTGGACCTGACCCTCCTACCCCAAGCGCTCGTCTCCGGCGTGCTCGCCTCGGGCCTCTACGCCCTCGTGGCGGTCGGCCTGGCGCTGGCGATCGGCGTCATCGGCATCGTCAACTTCGCCCACGGCGAGTTCTTCATGGTCGGTGCGTTCTTCGCCTACCAGCTCTTCGTGACCTTCGGCGTCGACCCCGTCCTGTCTATCTTGCTAGTCGCCCCAGCGCTGTTCGTCATCGGGGCGATCATCTATCTCGCGTCGATCCGCTTCGTGCTCAAGGCGCCCGAGCTGAACCAGATGCTCCTCACGTTCGGCATCGGGATCATCCTGCAGAACCTCGCCCTGATGATCTGGGGCGGGGACCCGCGCTCCATCGCGGGCGTGCCCTACCGCGCCATCGGCTACCAGATCGGCAACGTCAGCATCGGCCTGGTGCCCCTGGGCAGCTTCGTGATCTCCGTGCTGCTCGTCGGCGGGCTCTACTTCGTGCTCGCCCGCACGCCGCTCGGCCGCGCGATGCGCGCGGTGGCCCAGAACCGCATGGCCGCCGGTCTCGTCGGGCTCGAGGTCAACCGCGTCTACCTGGTGGCGTTCGCGCTCTCGGCGCTGCTGGCTGGCATAGGCGGCGTGATGATCGCCGTGATCCAGTCCCCGACCCCGACGATCGGCCTCGCGTTCACGCTCAAGGCCTTCGCCATCGTGGTGCTTGCCGGTCTCGGCAACATCCGCGGGATAGTCGGCGCGGCGCTGATCGTGGCTCTGGCGGAGTCCCTGGTCGCGACGCTCGTGCCCAACGGCGACGGTCTGCGCAACGCCGTGTTCTTCGCGATCATCTTCGCCACCCTCGTCTACCGCTCGTGGAGGCGGCTGTGAGGCCCCCGGTGAAGGCGCCCGTGAAGCGTCTGACCGGAGGCGGCAGCCTGTGGCTCGACCTGCTGATGGCGCTGGTGTTCGTCGGGCTGCTGGCGGTGCTGCCCAGCGTGCTGCGCGCGCAGTTCGGCCAGGCCTCCGTCAGCTACCTGGCGCTGGCGATCCGCGCCGTCGGCCTGGCGGTGCTGGCGCTGTCCTGGGACATGGTGGCGCGCACCGGGCAGCTGTCTCTCGCCCACGCCGCGTTCTACGGGGCCGGCGGGTACTCGGCGGCCGTGCTCCTGAAGCTGACCGATGCGCCGCTGTGGCTCGGCATCCCCGTGGCGGGTATCGTCGCCGGCTTGCTGGCGGTGATCCTGGGCTCGGCGACGCTGAGGCTCTACGGGATCTACTTCGCGATCGCGACCCTTGCGTTCACCGAGGTCGTCAAGACCATCGTGCACTCGATGCCGTTCAGCATCACGGGCGGCTCGGTCGGCACGAACCTGCCTCCGCTCTTCCGACCGGTGTTCGTGGCCGGCGAGATGGAGCGCTGGGAGGTCGCGTTCCTGCGCAACCAGGGCTACTTCCTCGTCTACGTCGGTCTGCTCGCCGTGACCATCGTCGTGTCGCTGCTGATCCAGAACTCGCGCCTGCGGCACGCCTTCACCGCCATCCGCACCAACGAGTTCGTCGCCGGCGTCATGGGCGTGAACGCAGCGCGCAACAAGCTGATCGCGTTCGTGCTCTCCAGCGTCATCGTCGGCATGCTCGGAGCCATCGAGGCTCACCGCTTCGGCAGCGTCAACCCTGACTCGACGTTCTCGGTCCACACGACCGTGCTCGCGCTCGTCACGCCGATCTTCGGCGGCCTGTACACGACCGTCGGTCCGATCCTCGCCGCGCTGGTCCTGTCCGGCCTCGAGGAGACCCTGAAACGGGTGCTGTCAGACGGCTACCTCGTCGCGTACGGCGTGGTGCTGGTCGTCTCGATCCTGTTCATGCCGCGCGGGCTCGTCGGCCTCTTCCGGCAGCTCTCGCGCCGGGCGCGTGGCGAGCGCAGGGCCGGAGGTGCGAAGCGTGGCTGAGACGATCCTCTCCGCACAGGGCCTGAGCCGCCGCTTCGGCGGTCTCGCCGCCGTCAGCGACCTCAGCTTCGAGGTCGAGCAGGGCGAGATCTTCGCGATCATCGGCCCGAACGGCGCCGGCAAGACCACCACCCTCAACCTGCTGTCCGGCCTGCTGGCGCCCAGCAGCGGCAGCGTCAGGCTCGGCTCGGTCGACATCACGCACCTGCCGACCTTCCAGCGCACGCATCTGGGCCTTGGTCGCGCCTTCCAGGTCGTGCAGCCGTTCCCGGAGATGAGCGTCGACGAGAACGTGATGGTCGGCGCCCTGTTCGGCGGACCTGCGGTGCCCACGGCCGAGGCTCGGCGCCGCGCCGACGAGGCGCTGGACCGCACCGGCCTGGCCGGGCTGAGGGATGTACCGGTCGAGGACCTCAACCTGCTGCAGGAGAAGCGCCTCGAGATCGCGCGAGCGCTCGCCACCGCCCCGCGCGTGCTGCTCCTCGACGAGGTGATGGCCGGGCTGCGCCCCGCCGAGGCCAAGGACGCCGTCGAGCTGGTCAGGGGCGTCCGCGACGGCGGCGTGACGGTGGTGTTCATCGAGCACGTCATGCCGGTAGTCAGGGACCTCGCCGACCGCGTGCTGGTGATGGACTACGGCCGCGAGCTGGCGCGCGGCAGCTACGCCGAGGTCACCTCCGACCCGAAGGTCATCGAGGCCTACCTGGGCGAGGAGCACCTCGACCTACCCGCTGCCGCCGGCGCTACCGGCGGCTCGTCCGGCGGCCGCGCCGACGGCACCGAGGAGCGAGCATGAGCCGCGCTCTGGACGTCACGGGAGCCCGCGTCGGCTACGGCAAGATCACCGTCCTCTGGGACGTCGAGCTGCACGTCGACGAGGGCGAGCTGGTGACGATCATCGGCGCCAACGGCGCCGGCAAGACCACCCTGCTGCGCGCCGTCAGCGGCGTGCTGCCGCTGCGCGCCGGCAGCATCCGCGCCTTCGGCGACCGCAGCCTCGGCGGGCAGTCACCCGCTCGCATCGTGCGTGCCGGCGTCGGGCACGTGCCAGAAGGCCGCCAGCTCTTCTCGCTGATGACGGTGCGCGAGAACCTCGAGGCCGGCGCGGACTACCTGCCGCACGCCAGAGCCGTCGCCAAGCGCAACCGGGAGCGCGTGTTCGAGCTCTTCCCGCGGTTGGCTGAGCGCGAGAACCAGCTCGCCGGCACGCTCTCCGGCGGCGAGGGGCAGATGCTCGCCATCGGCCGCGCGCTGATGAGCGAGCCCAGGCTGCTACTGGTCGACGAGCCGAGCATCGGGCTCTCGCCCGCTCTCTCCTCTGCGGTGTTCAGGGCACTGGCCCAGGTGCGCGAGCAGGGGGTCACGGTGCTGCTGGTCGAGCAGAACGTGCTCAGCTCGCTGCGCATCGCCGACCGGGCCTACGTGCTGGAGCACGGCGAGGTGCGCAAGGAGGGGACGGGCGCGGCGTTGCTGGCCGACCCGGCCGTCAGGAGCGCTTACCTGTCGATGTGATCTAGGGTGTCGCCCAGACTGGGGCGCGAGGCGGCAACCCCTCTTCACCAGACCCATGGTCTCGGCCTGAGCCTAGGCTAGGGGTACGCAGATGGACACCCCCTCCTCGCCCAACCCCTGATCCAGGCCTGAGCCTAGGCTAGGGGTACGCGGATGGACACCCCAACCCGGACCAAGATCACCGCCAGTCGAGGATGACCTTCCCCGAGCTGCCCGAGCGCATCACGTCGAAGCCGCGCTGGAAGTCGGCCATCGCGAACCGGTGCGTGATCACCGGCGTGACGTCGAGGCCGGCCTCGAGCAGGCTGCGCATCTTGTACCAGGTCTCGAACATCTGGCGGCCGTAGATGCCTTGCAGCGTCAGGCCCTTGAAGATCACCTTGTTCCAGTCGATGGCGATGTCGCGGCTGGGGATGCCGAGGAGCGCGACCTTGCCGCCGTGGATGACCGTATCGAGGAGCTGCCCGAAGGCCGCCGGCGCGCCCGACATCTCCAGCACGACGTCGAAGCCCTCCGTCATGCCGAGGTCGGCCATCACGTCGCGCAGGTCGAAGGTGGGGTCGGAGACGTTGACGGCGCGCGTGGCGCCCATCGCTGGAGCCAGCGCGAGCCGGTCGGGGTTGACGTCGGTGATGACGATGTGGCGCGCGCCGACGAAGCGGCAGATCGCCGCCGCCATCAGGCCGATCGGGCCGGCGCCGGTGATCAGCACGTCCTCGCCGACGAGGTCGAAGGTCAACGCCGTGTGCACGGCGTTGCCGAGCGGGTCGAGGATGGAGGCGACGTCGTCGGGGATGCTGTCGGGGAGCTTGAACGCGTTGAACGCCGGCAGCACCAGGTAGTCGGCGAACGCGCCCTGGCGCTGGATGCCGACCCCGAGCGTGTTGCGGCACAGGTGGCGGCGGCCGGCACGGCAGTTGCGGCAGTGCCCGCAGGTGATGTGACCCTCGCCCGAGACCCTGTCGCCGACGGAGAAGCCCGAGACCTCGGAGCCGACCGCCTCGATGACGCCGACGTACTCGTGGCCAGTGATGAGCCCGACCGGCACCGTGCGCTTGGACCACTCGTCCCAGTTGTAGATGTGGACGTCGGTGCCGCAGATGCTGGTCTTGCTGATGCGGATCAGCACGTCGTTCGGACCGGGCGTGGGCGTCTCGGCCTCGGTCCGCCAGATGCCTTCTCTCGGCTCGAGCTTGGCCAGGGCCCTCATGCTGGGTGCGGCTTCCGTGCCGGGTCACCAGCGCTGGTGACGAGGCTGATAGGAACGTCGGTCATCACGCCATAATCGCACGTCCGCACAGGTCGACGCGCCCCGCGGCCCTCAGGCGCATGACCGCGCAGGCCGGCAGCTCTCAGGCCCTGAAGATCACCAGCGCACCGAGGTACAAGGCGTAAGCCGCCACGAAGATCCCGCCCTCCAGCCGCGACACCGACCTGCGGCTCATGAACACGGGCACGCAGACCACCATCACCGCCAGCATGATCGGGAGGTCGATGCGGACGAGCTCGTGGGCGACCGGCACGCGCCCTGGCGCGGCCAGGACGGTGGCGCCGAGGATCAGCGCTACGTTGTAGACGTTGCTGCCGATGAGGTTGCCGACGGCGATGTCGCGCTGGCCCTTGATGCTCGAGACGATCGCGGTGACCAGCTCGGGCGCCGAGGTCCCGACCGCGACGATGGTGAGGCCGATGATCGCGTCGGACACGCCGAGTGACCTCGCCAGGCCGACGGCTCCGTCGACCAGCCAGTCCGCGCCGACGATCGTCAACGCGATGCCGCCCCCGAGGAGCAGCAGGTCGAGCAGCACGCCTTTCGCGTTCGCCTTCGATCTGGACTCGATCTCGACCTGCGAGAGCCCCTCGACGTACGGCTCTGGCGAAGCGCGGCTCTCACGGCGCGAGAGGCGCGCGACCGCCGCCGTGTAGAGCGCGCCGTACGCGACGAGCACCAAGCCGTCGAGGCGCGAGAGCCCTCCGTCCAGCACCAGCAGCATCAGCAGCACGGCGGCCGCGACCATCACCGGCAGCTCGAAGCGCAGGGTCTGAGCGTGAACCTCCAGCGGCCGTATCAGCGCCACCAGGCCGAGGATCAGCAGCATGTTGACGATGTTGGTGCCCGCGATGTTGCCGACGGCCAGCGCGCCGGCGCCGCGCTGCACGGCCTCGATGCCCACCGCCAGCTCGGGGATGCTGGTGCCGACCGCCACGACCGTCAGGCCGATCACCATCGGCCGGATGCCGAGCCTGGCGGCCAGCCGGGTGCCGCCGCGCACGAGGATGTCGGCGCCCAGCACCAACGTTCCCAGACCGACGACGAGAGCCAGCCAGGCGGTCACTCAGGCGGCTGCTCTCAGGCGATGACGCCGAGGCGGCGTCCGACGGTGGTGAAGGCGGCGATCGCGGTATCGAGCTGCGAGCGCGTGAACGCCGCCGTCATCTGCGTGCGTATGCGTGCGGTGCCGTGCGGGACCACCGGGTACGAGAACCCCACGACGTAGATCCCTTCGTCGAGGAGCTCGTCGGCCATCCTCCCGGCCAGGGAGGCGTCGCCGATCATCACGGGGATGATCGGATGGCCGGCTCCAACCAGCTCGAAGCCGGCCTGCTCCAGCCCTCGCCGCCAGTAGTCGCTGTTGTCCGCCAGCCGGCGGCGCAGCTCGTCCGAGCCCTCGATCAGGTCGAGGATCTCGAGCGAGGCCGCGACGACGGCGGGAGCCACGCTGTTCGAGAACAGGTAGGGTCGGCTGCGCTGCCTGAGCCAGTCGACGATCTCGCGCCTGCCGGAGGTGTAGCCGCCGGAGGCTCCGCCGAGCGCCTTGCCGAGAGTGCCGGTGAGGATGTCGACGCGTCCCATCACCCCGCAGGCCTCGTGGCTGCCGCGGCCGCGGCTGCCGACGAAGCCGACGGCGTGGCTGTCGTCGACCATGACGAGCGCGTCGTACTCGTCGGCCAGGTCGCAGACGGCGGCGAGGTCGGCGATGACACCGTCCATCGAGAACACGCCGTCGGTGGCGATCAGCCTGAAGCGCGCCTCGCTGGCGGCCTCGAGCTGCCTGCGCAGGTCGGCCATGTCGTTGTTGGCGTAGCGGAAGCGCTTCGCCTTGCAGAGCCGGATGCCGTCGATGATGCTCGCGTGGTTCAGAGAGTCCGAGATGACCGCGTCTTCCTCGCCGAGCAGCGTCTCGAACAGCCCGCCGTTGGCGTCGAAGCACGAGGTGTAGAGGATCGTGTCGTCGGTGCCGAGGAACGCGCTGAGCCGCCTCTCTAGCTGCGTGTGCAGGTCCTGCGTGCCGCAGATGAACCTCACCGAGGCCAGCCCGAACCCGCGGTCGTCGATGCCGGCCTTGGCCGCCGCCATGACGCTCGGGTGGTTGGCCAGGCCCAGGTAGTTGTTGGCGCAGAGGTTGAGCGCGCGCTTCTCGCCCTCGTGGGTGACCACGGTGATCTCGGCGTCCTGCTGCGAGACGATGGTGCGCTCGCGCTTGGTCAGGCCCGCCTCGGATACGGCTGCCAGCTCGCTTGCAAGGTGATCTCTGAACCGCGTCCAAGCAGTCATGGACCAAGGTTAGCAGCCGGGCCTAGGTGCTTTCGCCCCGGAGAAGCCAGCGGGGCCCGGTGCGCCTCTGCGCCCAGGCCCCGCTGTCCCGCTCTGAGCCGGTCCGGTCGGCTGGCGCGATGAGCGCTCGTGCCCGACCGGACCGCCGCCTGCTGGTTACTCGGAGACGATCAGGTTCCCGAACATGCCGTAGTTGGCATCGGGAAGCGCGTGTCCCGGCTCCGTGCAGAGGTAGATGAAGGTGCCGGCTTGGTCGACGGTGAAGACGAAGCGCACCTGCTCGTCCTTGACGCGCACCTTGTCGCTGGCGAGATCGAGGTCGGCGACGACCCAGTCGTGGGTCATGCCGTCGCCGTTGATCAGGATGATCTCGACCACGTCGCCGACCTTGACGTTCAGGTCGGGGTTGCGCACGCCGTCGATGTCGCCGCCGACGCCCATGAACTCGAAGCCCATGGAGCCGACGCCGCCGACGAGCGTGAACGAGACGGTCGGCTCGGGGTCCTGCGCCGAGCCGACGGCGAAGGTGAGCAAGGCGAGGCTGGCGAGTAGGAACTTGACTGCTCTGGACATGATGCCCTCCTGAGAGCGTGAGCTAGGCCGAAGAGAGGATCCCCCAGCCGGCCTCGGCCGGGGCCGGCAACTCCACAAAGTTACGAGACGGCCGTGAACGCCGAATGGGACATTGGTCCCGCCCGGCTTGAAGCTTCGTTCACTCTCGGCTATGCGTCAGCTCATACGCGCCGCGGCCAGTGAACCGCGTCCAGGACTCACTCCCCGTAAGGCACCCAGATGTTCTTCACGTGCGTGGCGCGCCGCAGGTACTCGCGGCCCTCGCCCTGCGCCGGGTCCAGCCAGTCGCGCCGCTTGCCCGAGTTGACCCAGGTCGCCTTGAGGTTGCCGGCGCTCTCGCGCTCGACCATCTGGCTGCCGGCGGCGGACCCCACGTACCACAGCGCGTCGACGCCGTCGTGCTGGGCCAGCACCTTCGCCAGCTCGTCGCGGACGCCGGTGACGATGTTGATCGAGCCGCCGGGCAGGTCGGAGGTGTCGATGACCTGATACAGGTCGGTGGCGGCCAACGGCCAGCGCGCCGACGGCACAGCCACGACGCGGTTGCCCATCGCCAGCGCCGGCGCCACCAACGACACGAACGCCAGCAGCGGCGCCTCGTCGGGGCACACGACCGCCATCACGTCCCACGGCTCGTGCATCGCCAGCGTGACGTTGCGGTGCGGCGTCGGATGCACCAGGCCGTCGTACTTGTCGGCGTAGGCGGCGTACGTGAACAAGCGCCGCACGCTCGTCTCCACCTCGCGGACCGCGAGACGCTTCGGCACCCCGGTCATGGCGCGCAGGCGCTCCTCGAACTCGGGCGCACGCAGCGACAAGTTCTCGGCGAGGTAGTAGAGCACCTGCG
>CAYYOK010000038.1:0-24412 GCA_964473205.1 uncultured bacterium
GGAGCGCCGGGGAGCCGGGCGGCGGCGGAACCCGCGGCGGACCGTGCCGCCGCGGCCACGGGCACCGACCCCGGCCCGTTGGCCGGCGTCCGCGTCCTCGAGTTCACCCAAGCGGTCCTCGGCCCCACCTGCGGCCTCGTCCTCGCCGACCTGGGCGCCGAGGTGGTCCGCGTCGAGCCCGCCCCCAAGGGCGACCCGACGCGCTACCTGCGCGGCTTCGGGATGGGGTACTACCCGTACTTCAACCGCAACAAGAAGAGCGTGGTCCTGAACGTGAAGGACCCCAGGGGCCTCGAGGCCGCCCACCGGCTGCTGGCGACGGCCGACGTGCTGGTCGAGAACTTCGCGCCCGGCACGATGGACCGCCTGGGGCTGGGCGCCGAGGAGCTCACCGCTCGCTACCCGCGCCTGGTCTACTGCACGCTCAAGGGCTTCCTCCCGGGGCCCTACGCCGGGCGCACTGCGCTCGACGAGGTCGTGCAGATGATGTCGGGCCTCGCCTACATGACCGGCCCGCGCGGCACGCCGCTGCGCGCCGGCGCCTCGATCGTGGACGTCATGACGGGCGTGTACGGCGCGATGGCCGTGCTCCTCGCCCTGCGCGAGCGGGACCGGACCGGCCGCGGCCAGGTGGTGCGCAGCGCGCTCTTCGAGACGGCCGCGTTCATCATGGGCCACCACATGGCGTACGCCGTGGCGTCGGGCGAGGAGGTGCCGCCCATGCCCGAGCGCGTCAGCGCCTGGGCGGTCTACCACCAGTTCCGCACCGCCGACGACCAGCTCGTCTTCGTGGGCGTGACGTCGGACAAGCAGTGGGAGCGCTTCTGCCGCGAGCTCGGCCGCGACGACCTGCTCGCCGACCCGCGCCTCCAGACCAACAACGACCGCATCGCCCAGCGCGAGTGGCTGCTGCCCGAGCTCCGGCGCGTGTTCGCCGGCATGACGCTGGAGGAGGCCGTGTCGCTGTGCGAGCGCGCCGAGCTCCCGTTCTCGCCGATCGCGCGGCCAGAGGACCTCTTCGACGACCCGCAGCTGAAGGCGAGCGGCAGCCTGCTGCCGACGCGCTTCCCGGGCGGCGAGGAGGGCGCGCTGCCCGCGCTGCCCTTCCGCCTCGGCGACGCGCGGTGGGAGAAGCGGGCCGACCCGCCCCTCGTGGGCGAACACACGGGCGAGGTGCTGGCCGCAGCCGGCTACGCGCAGGAGGAGCTGGAGGCCATGGCGGCCGCGGGCGTGGTGCTGCTGGGGCCCGTCGCCCCCGGCGCCGGGTCACCCGGCGCAGGGCCTCAGGGAGACACGACGCCGAACCCCCCCACAGGAGGAGAGCAGTGAGCGACCGACACCAGTACGACCTTCTCGTCAAGAACGTCCGCCTCGCGCGCCCGCACCAGGACGGCACGCCGGTGACGGACATCGCCGTCAGGGACGGTCGCTTCGCCCGGGTGGCACCGGGGCTCTCCGCCGACGACGCGCGCGAGGTCGTGGACGGCGAGGGGCTCGTCGCCTTCCCCGGCCTGGTGGACGCGCACATGCACGTGGGCATCTACTCGCCGCTCGCGCAGGACGCCGTCACCGAGTCGAAGGCCGCCGCGATGGGCGGCGTCACGAGCGCGATCACCTACTTCCGCACCGGCGACTACTACCTGAACAAGAGCGGTCCCTACGCCGAGTTCTACCCCGAGGTCCTGAGGCTCTCCGAGGGCAACTACTGGGTCGACTACGCCTACCACTTGGCGCCCATCAACAGGGGCCACATCGACGAGATGCCCCTGCTGCTCGACCGGCACGGCGTGTCGTCGTTCAAGATCTTCATGTTCTACGGCGGCCACGGCCTCCACGGCCGCTCGAGCACGCAGCGCAACTTCCTGCACCTCGAAGAGGGCGAGAGCTACGACCTCGCGCACTTCGAGTTCATCATGCGCAAGCTCTCCGAGATGATCGCGGCCAACGCCGACCGCTCCGAGTCGATCTCCCTCAGCCTGCACTGCGAGGTCGCCGACATCCTCAACGCCTACACCGCGATGGTCGAGAGGGACGGCAAGCTCACGGGCCTGCACGCCTACAACGCCGCCAGGCCGCCCCACTCCGAGGGCCTGGCCGTGTTCATCGCCGCCTACCTCGCGTACGAGACCGGCGCGGCGAACATCAACCTCCTGCACCTGAGCTCCCGCAAGGCGCTCGAGGCCGCGATCATGATGCAGGAGCTCTTCCCGCACATCAGCTTCAGGCGCGAGGTCACGATCGGGCACCTGCTCCTCGACGTCGACAGCCCCGCCGGGCCCAAGGCCAAGGTCAACCCACCCATCCGCCCTCGCGAGGACGTCGAGTACCTCTGGGAGAAGCTGCTCGAGGGCCACGTCGACTGGGTCGTGAGCGACCACGCCTGCTGCAAGGCCGAGGCCAAGGTCTCCCAGGAGAACCCCGACGACATCTGGCTCGCCAAGTCCGGCTTCGGCGGCACCGAGTACCTCCTCTCGGGCCTCTACTCCGAGGGCCGCAAGCGCGGGCTCTCTCCGAACCGCATGGCCGAGCTCACCAGCTGGGCGCCCGCGCGCCGCTTCGGCCTCGAGGGCAAGGGCGACGTCGCCGAGGGCTACGACGCCGACCTCGTGCTCCTCGACCCGGACCAGACGTTCGTCGTGCGCGCCGCGGAGTCCGAGTCGGCACAGGGCTACACGCCGTTCGAGGGCCAGGAGCTGAGCGGCAAGGTCGTGAAGACCTTCCTGCGCGGCGAGCTCGTCTACGACGGCGGCGAGGTCGTGGGGCCGGCGCGGGGGAGGTACTTGAGGAGGTAGGCGGTGGCGGCCCGTCTGCGGGCGGTGGGTCCGGCGGGCCCGGGACCGGGCTACTGGGACCACCCGCCGGCCGAGGCGCCTTCCGTCGGGGTAGGGGCCTACCGGCCGTCCCGCGCAACAGCGGCGCCCAGCACGACCTTCCGGGCGTGGAACGCCTCGGCGAAGCGCGAGGGCGCCCGGCACTCCATGCCGCGGAGGCGCATCAGGCCGCGGAACGTGACGGCGTCGTACCAGTCCTTGCCGCGCTGGCTGGCGAAGTGCTCCTCTAGGTGCCTCAGCTTGCGCTCCACGACCTCCGGGCTCAGGGGCACGTAGAGGTTCGGCCGCCCGAGGTCGCCGTCCCACTTGGGGACCTCGTACTCGAGGACGAGGTGGTCGCGCCAGAGCTGCCAGGTCAGGTCGCTGACCGCCCTGTGGTCCTGGTGCCTGTCGTCGCGGTGGTGCGTCAGGACCAGGTCGGGGTCGGGGGAGCCGTCGCGGACGGCGGCGAGAGCCTCCTTGACGTCGGCGCCCGACCTGTCGAGGTAGCCGTCCCGCAGGCCGAGGACGCGGACATCGAGCCGCGAGACGTCCCCGAGCAGCGCCTCGGCGCTCCGCCTGGCCTCGGCCTCGCGCTCGCCGGGGGCCGACGCCACCACCCATGTCACCGAGCTGCCGGGCCGAGCCGTCACCAGCGTGAGGAGCGTGCCCGCGGCGCCGATCTCGATGTCGTCGGAGTGCGCGCCGAGGCACAGCACGTGCAACGGGCCGTTGCGCGGCCCGAGCTCCAGCGCCGACACTCCCGGCTCAGCCGCCCATGCCGCTGGCGAGGGCGACGTCGGGGGAGCGCCACAGCTGCCAGGGGCCGGGCCCCTTCTGCAGGAGCGCCGTGAGCCGCATGTGGTCCTTGAACGTGTCCACCGTCGACCAGAAGCCGTCGTAGACCTGCCCGTGGAGCAGGCCGTCGGCGATCAGCCGGGCGAAGGGCCGCTCGACGAGCTCGTCGCCGGGCTCGATGTAGTCGAAGACGCGCTGGTCGAGCGTGAAGAACCCGCCGTTGATGCGCATGGCCTCGCGGATGCTGCGGATCTCCACGACGGCGCCGGTGCGGTCGTCGACGGCCACGTGGTGCAGGCTCAGGTGCGGCCGCACGCACATTAAGCTGGCCACGGCGCCGGTGCGTTCGTGCTCGGCGAGCAGCGACGGCAGGTGGGCGTCGGACAGCGAGTCGGAGTAGTTCGCGAAGAACGGCTCGCCCGGGTCCAGGAACGGCCTGACCGCCACGAGCCTGTCGGCGATCGTCGCGTCGAGTCCTGTGTCCACGAACTGCACGTTCCAGCCGCTGATGTCCTGCGCGGTCCCGGCGACCTCCGGGCCGGCGCCGCCCAGCTGGGCCTCGAGGGCGCGCTCGACGGCGTCCTGGACGACGTCGCCCTTGTAGCCCAGGCAGAGCACGAAGTCGTCGTGGCCGAAGTGCGCGTAGTACCGCATGACGTGGAGTACGAGCGGCTCGTCGCCGAGCGGCACGACGGGCTTGGGGATGCGGGGCTCGTGGTCCCTGAGACGCAGCCCGTAGCCACCGCAGAACAGGACGACCTTCACTGGCTCACCGACCTCTCAAAGTCTCCTCACGGTAGTCGCCGACCCGGACCCCCGCTATGACGAGTGACCAGGCCGACGCCGCGTGGCACGGCCTGTGACGGCTGCGTCGGGATGGCGCTCATCGGCTCCTTAGAGTTCGGCGATGGCTCAAGCGATCGACGAGCCGCGTGCGCCCGCCCGCGCGACGGCCGCAGCCACCTGCCGCTCCTGCGGCGCGCCGCTAGAGGACGTCTTCGCCGACCTGGGCGTGCAGCCCCTGTGCGAGAGCTACGTCGACGAGGCCGGCCTCCACGCACCCGAGGTCTTCTACCCGCTGCGCACCTACGTCTGCCGCGAGTGCCTGCTGGTGCAGGCGCAGGACTTCGCCCCGGCCGAGGACATCTACCGCGAGTACGCGTACTTCTCGTCGTACTCCACGTCCTGGCTGGAGCACGCCGCGCGCTACTGCCGCGACGCGGCGGCGCGCGAGGGGCTCTCGGCCGACTCCTTCGTCGTCGAGCTGGCGTCGAACGACGGCTACCTGCTGCGCAACTTCGTCGCCATGGGGATACGCGTGCTGGGCATCGACCCGGCGCGCAACGTGGCCGAGGTGGCGCGCGGCAAGGGCGTGCCCACCCTCGCCGAGTTCTTCGGCACGGGCCTCGCCCGGCAGGTCGCGACCGAGCACGGCCGCGCCGACCTGATCGTGGCCAACAACGTGCTGGCGCACGTCCCCGACATCAACGACTTCGTCGGAGGCGTCGCGGAGCTGCTGCGGACGGGCGGCGTCGCGAGCTTCGAGTTCCCGCACCTCCACGAGCTCATCCGGCAGCGCCAGTTCGACACGATCTACCACGAGCACTTCTCGTACCTGAGCCTGTACGCGGTCGAGAAGGTCCTGGCGAGGCACGGCCTCGAGGCGGTCGACGTCGAGCGGCTCCCCACGCACGGCGGCTCGCTGCGCCTGTGGGTGGCCCACGCCGGCGCGCGCCGAACGGCGCCGTCCGTGCCGGAGCTAAGGGAGGTCGAGGCGCGAGCCGGCCTACACGACCTTTCGGGCTACAGCGGCTTCCAGGCCGAGGTCGCCCACGTCAAGCGCGAGCTCCTCAAGCTGCTGATCGGCCTCCACGACCAGGGCCTGCGCGTCGCCGGCTACGGCGCGCCCGGCAAGGGCAACACGCTCCTCAACTACTGCGGCGTCGGCCCCGAGCTGCTGCCGTACACGGTCGACCGCAACCCCTACAAGCAGGGCAAGTACCTGCCGGGCAGCCGCATCCCCATCCGCGCCCCAGAGGTCATCACCGAGGACCGGCCCGACGTCGTGCTGATCCTCCCCTGGAACCTGGAGGCCGAGATCGTCGCGCAGCTCTCCGACGTGCGTGACTGGGGCGGTCGCTTCGTCGTGCCGATCCCCGAGCCGCGGTTCGTATGAGCGGCGGCGCCGGCGTGGCGGGGGAGGCGGGCGCCCCTGCCGGCGCTCCGGCCCGGGCCGACGGCGTCCCCGCGGGGACCGGACGCGCCGAGGCCGTGGAGGACCCGCCCACCGTCGCGCGCATGCGTGCGCTCCTCGAGGAGCTCTACCCGCTGCCCCGCAGCATCACCGGCGACGGCCTGCGCGCCACGCTGCGCGTGCTGCGGCGCGAGGTCCCGGGCCTGACGCTCCACGAGGTCCCCAGCGGCACGGCGGCCTTCGACTGGACCGTCCCACCGGAGTGGAACGTGCGCGGGGCGCGCCTCGTGGCGCCGGACGGGCGCGTCGTCGCCGACCTCACGCGCCACAACCTGATGCTCGTGAACTACAGCGAGCCGTTCCGCGGCCGGCTCCCGCTCGCCGAGCTGCGGCCGCGGCTGCACTCGTTGCCGGACAGGCCGAACGCGATCCCCTACCGGACCAGCTACTACCGGCGCGACTGGGGGTTCTGCCTCCCGCACGCCGAGCTCGCGGCGCTCCAAGGCGGCACGTACGAGGTCGAGGTCGACACGACCCTCGCGCCCGGGGCCCTCACGTACGCCGAGCTCGTGGTCCCCGGACGCTCCCGCGACGAGGTCCTGCTGAGCGCGCACGCCTGCCACCCGTCGCTGGCCAACGACAACCTCAGCGCCGTCGTCGTGCTCGCCGAGCTGGCGCGGTGGCTGGCGGGGGAGGGCCGGCGCCTCACCTACCGCGTCCTGTTCGCGCCCGGCACGATCGGCACGCTGGTCTTCCTCAGCCGCACGCCGCGGGCTCGCGAGCGGGTCAGGCACGGGCTCGTGCTGGCGGGGCTCGGGGACGACGGGCCGCTCGCGTACAAGCCGACGTTCCGAGGCGACGCGGCGATCGATCGGGCGGCCGACCTCGTGCTCGCCGAACTCGGCCCGCACGTGAGGCTGCCGTTCGCGCCCACCGGCTACGACGAGCGCCAGTACGCCAGCCCCGGCATCCGCCTGCCGGTCGGACGGCTCGGACGCACGCCGCCGGGGACCTACCCCGAGTACCACACCTCCCTCGACGACCTCGCGTTCGTGAAGGACGCCTCGCTGGCGCGGGCGCTCGACGCGCTCAAGCGCATCGTCACGGTGCTGGAGGAGGACGAGAGGCTCCTCAGCCGCGCCCCGTACGGGGAGCCGCAGCTCGGCAAGCGCGGCCTCTACGAGGACACGGACACGCGCGAGCAGCGCGAGGCGCTCCTGTGGACGCTGACCATGGCCGACGGCCACAGCACCTTCCTCGACGTGGCGGAGCGGTCACACCTCCCCACGCGAGAGCTCACGGAAGCGAAGCGGCGGCTCGAGCGGGCCGGGCTCGTGGACCGGGTGGGGGACGACGATGACGCTGACCAGAGACACTGACCGCTACCGGCGCGCCGCCGAGCTCAGGGAGCGGGCGCACCGCGTGATCCCTGGTGGCGCCCACACGTACGCCAAGGGCGACGACCAGTACCCGGTGCTGGCCCCCGGCTTCATCGAGCGCGGGCAGGGCTGCTTCGTCTGGGACGTCGACGGCAACCGCTTCATCGAGTACGGCATGGGCCTGCGGGCCGTCGTGCTCGGGCACGCCCACCCCGCCGTCGACAGGGCCGTGGTCGAGGCGATCGCCAAGGGCCTGAACTTCACCCGGCCGTCGGTCCTAGAGGTCGAGGCGGCGGAGGAGGTCCTCGGCTTCCTCGCCCCCAGCGGCGACCGCATGATCAAGTTCGGCAAGAACGGCTCGGACGCCACCTCGGCGGCCGTTCGGCTCGCCCGCGCCGTCACGGGCCGCGACAAGGTCGCGCTGGCCGACCAGCCCTTCTTCTCGGTCGACGACTGGTTCATCGGCGCCACGGCCATGAACGACGGCGTCCCGCGCGCCGTGAAGGAACTCTCGCTCACGTTCCGCTACAACGACCTCACGTCGCTCGAGGCGCTGTTCGCGGCGCACCGCGGCGAGGTCGCGGCCGTCGTCCTCGAGGCCGCCCGGAACGACGCCCCGGCGCCCGGCTTCCTGGAGGGCGTGCAGCGCCTGTGCCGGGAGCAAGGTGCCCTGCTGGTCCTCGACGAGATGATCACCGGCTACCGCTGGCACCCCCAGGGCGCCCGTGCCTACTACGGCCTCGACCCCGACCTCGTCACGTTCGGGAAGGCGATGGGGAACGGCTACTCGGTGTCGGCGCTCGTCGGCCGCCGCGAGCTGATGGAGCGCGGCGGGCTGCGCACGGAGGAGCCGCGGGTCTTCCTGCTCTCGCTAACGCACGGCGCCGAGCCGACGGGCCTGGCGGCCGCCCGCGCCGTCGTCGACGTCTACCGGCGCCACGACGTGATCGGCCACCTGTGGAGCGTCGGCGAGCGGCTCGCAGAGGGCCTACGCGAGGTCGCCGCGTCCCACGGTGTCTCCGAGCACGTCCAACCCATCGGCCTGCCGTGCAACCTCGTCTACACGACCCGCGACCAAGACGGCCAGCCGTCGCAGCCGTTCCGCACGCTCCTGCTGCAGGAGCTGCTGCGCCGCGGCGTACTGGCGCCCTCGCTGGTCGTCTCCTGGTCGCACAACGAGGCGGTCGTCGAGCAGACGCTCGCCGCGTTCGACGGGGCCCTGGCCGTCTACCGCGACGCCCTCGACGGCGGCGTGGAGCGCTTCCTCGTGGGTCGGCCGGTGCAACCGGTGTTCAGGCGGTTCGTGGGGGAGGTGTAGAGGAGTCGCCAGTCAGTCCTGGGAGGACCCGATCGCCCTCGGTTCGCCGACCGCTCGCCGCGATTCGCCGACCGCTAGTCGCGCTGCCAGGCGCGTCCTGAGCCACCTGATGGCTCCGGGCACGGTGTGCGCTCCCGGCACCGTCAGCATCACGCCGATCAGCAGCCGCCACACCCAAGACGTCTTGGAGCCGTACTGCTCCACCCGCTGGCGAGCGAGCTCCGGCAGGCCGCGACGGAGCAGCAGCATGCACTCCCAGAACAACGTTCGCCCGATGCGTTCGCGGTAAGCCCCCAGGAGTTCGGGTGCAGGCGACGCGTTGACGTAGGCCCTCAAGATGTCCTCCCACACGGCGTCGTACTTCTTGAAGGTCGTCGTATCTGGGTGGTCCAACCAGTAGTGGATGGGATCCTCGATCGCGACGGCCTTGACGCCTGCCTGTCCGAGCCGCAGGAGGAGGTCAACGTCACATCCATGCCGGGTCGCCGGGTCGAAGCGCAGCCCCGGAAGGTTCCGCCGGAACAACACGGCGTTGATGGAGAAGTTGTAACCCCGTCTCAACAGGTACCGTTCTAGGTCGTCGATCACGCCCGAAGGCAGATCGCTCACCGGCTCCAACGGTAGGCGTCGGTGTCCGGGCGCTACCTCTACGATCACGCGGCCGATCGCCATCCCGCAGCCGGGCTCGGCCTCGAGGCTCGCTACGAGGGCGCCGACCGCGCCCGGCAACATCTCGTTGTCGGCCGACATCACGAGGACCAGGTCGCCCTCGGCCGCCTGTAGGGCGCGGTCCCAGTTGGCCGCGAGCGGCAGGAACTCGTCGAACCGCTTGACCACCAAGCGCGGGTCGTCGAACTGGCACAGGATCTGCACGGTCTCGTCGGTCGAGCAGTTGTCCACTACCAACACGGTGAGATGCTCGTAGTCCTGGGCCAGCGCGCTCGCGACCGCCCTTCCTATGTTCTCGGCGCCGTTGTAGACCGGGATCGTGATGGTTACGTGCGGATAACCAACCAACTCTTACCTCGCATCGAAGCCTACCGGGCCTAGCTAAGCTTCTCATCCAAGCCGTCACAACCCGGAGAACCCCGTACTCATCAGGCGCTGGCCCCTCATGCCTCTCACAGGTAATTCACATCGGGCGGCACGTCCCTACACTAACCTCAGACCCGGGAGAAGGCCGCCTGAGCCGTTCTCGTTGTTCCGTCTTCCCGCTCGTGGCCTAACCCTCTGAAGCGTGTCCCTGAACTGGTGCGCGCCTCAGACGCGATGAAGCTTGCCCGGTACATGGGCGCTTAGGGCAAGTGGAGCGAGTAGCGCAACCGGCTGAGGCTCGCGTTTCAGGGCCGTCACAAGCCCAACGCGGACCCTGCGAAGACGTTACCGCCTGCCTCCTGGGCGGGGCTGCGTACTCGTGCGTAGCGGGAAGGCTTGTATGGACGGACGTTTCAGCTATAGGTCGTTGGCCAGTACCAGACGAACGAACCAAACCTGGCGGCGCTCCGGTTGGCACCTGGCGCTCGGCTCGCTCATCATGGCTGCGCTTGCCCTGATCCTCTCAGCCTGTGGCGCGAACCACGGCCTGGACGCACAACGCGAGCTCGAGTCGCATGACATACTTGTGCGACTACGCGATGCCACAGACTCCGGAGAAACGAACCACGGCGGCGCTTCACTATCCGGCGCGACCGTGGCCGGGGTCATCGAGGTGTTCGTAGAGCACGCCGAATGGATTCACGAAGTGTTGTTCATCCTGGATGAAGCGCCCCAGCCCCATGTGGTCACCGAGCCACCGTACGCGATCTCGATCGACACCACGGAGCTGCTCGACGGCGAGCATCGGCTGCGTGTCCAGGCGCGATCTGCCGACGGAGCAGCGCCGGACACGGTCGACGTGATCTTCTACGTCGTCAACAACGACGACCCGGAGGGCGAGGGCGGCGCCGCGGACGAAGACGCCGGCGAGGGGGAGGACGCAGGGGGAGGCGAAGAGGGCGCTCCTTCTGACGATCACGTCCCCAACGAGGCTCCCGCGATCAGCCTGCCGGCGGCAGCCGAGGCGCTGGTCGGAGAACCACTCGCCCTCGAGGCAAGCGTCTTCGACGACGGCCGCCCGTCAGGCACCCTGAGAGTGAGCTGGTCGAAGGCCTCCGGCCCGGGGCAAGTGGACTTCACTCGGCCCGACTCCGCGAAGACGGCAGCTACGTTCTCAGCCGCGGGTCGCTACCGCTTGAGTGCGATCGCCACCGACGGGGAGCTCAGCTCCGAGGCCAGCGTCGAGGTAGAGGTCTCGGCGGTAGCCGAGGAGCCACGCCATCCCTTGGACGGGGACTTCGATGGGCCCATCCGGATCACGCGAGGCGGCGTCTACTCGGGTAGGTGGGCGAGCGATGATCCCAGGGTCCCCGCCGTGCTCATCCTCACGACAGAACCCGTAGTCATCGAGAACTCCGTGATCACCGGCCCCGGTCACCTGATCTCCACGGACTTCCACATGACCACGCGGCTGACGGTCAGGAACACTTACGGCTTCGGACAGAACCCGAACGTGCGGGGCCGAGCCCCCGGGCGCTTCATACACGTGGAGTCGTTCGCGGACCTAGTGGTCGAGAACAACTACCTCGAGGGAACGTCTGGGATCTACGTCCACCGCTGGCTGGGTGGAGGCACGGTCAAGATCCGCTTCAACGAGGCGCGCAACGTGGTCGGGCTGCTGTCCGACGGGAACGGCTCATGGCTGACGGGCAACGACCAGTTCATGTACGCCCAGTTCGTCCAGTTCAACTCCGTGCACGACATCGCCGACGCCGAGATCGCTTGGAACCAGGTCATCAACACGCCGGGCGAGAGCCGTACGGAGGACGTCATCAGCCTTTTCGACAGCAGCGGCCTTCCCGCTAGCCCGATCTCCGTGCACGACAACTTCATCTGGGGCTCCTACCCGAAGGACCCGGCCGTGCACACGTTCAGCGGTGGAGGCATCATGCTGGGCGACGGCGGGGGTAAGCATCAGCTGGCGCTGCACAACCAGGTCGTGAACGTCGCGAACTACGGCATCGCCATCGCGGGCGGCAGCCACCACCGCATCGTGCGCAACCGCGTGGTGTCCTCCGGCCGGCTTGAAGACGGAACGCGGATCGACTCGGCCAACGTCGGGATCTACATCTGGGACCAGTACCCACATCCGTTCGAGGACAACGCGGGGTTCGATAACGTCGTCGGCTACTCGCAGATCAGACCCAACGGCACCGAGTTCAGGAACGACTGGTGGATCCCGGACGCGCACGCGTGGGAGGGGAACACCAGGCTGAGAGGCTCCGTGACGAGGGAAACGGAGCTCGCCGAGCTCGAGCGCTGGAAGGAGAAGCTCCGCAACGCGAACATCACGATCGGTGTGCGCGACTGAGAACACGCCCCCCTCGCTGCGTGGGGACGAAACTATGGGCGGGACCACGGGCGGAACGGACGCGACCGGCGCGCACCCTAGGGTGCGCGCCGGTCGAAGAGCGCGCGGCCGGACGCGGTGATGTCGGAGCCAGCGGGTCCGAGCGCTTGGGCTAGCATTACCGCCGCATGAGCGGACCGAGCGATGGCCTGCTGACAGTCGCGACAGGGACTAGCGGAGCATCGATGGGCTGGTCCATTTGAACCTAGCGAGCTTGCGTCGAGCGATCGGAGCAGGCGCCTGGGCCGTCACGGACCAGGCCCTGTTCGCAGGAGCGAACTTCACCCTCAACGTCCTGCTGGCGCGTTGGCTCGGGGACTCTGGCTACGGCGTGTTCGCCGTCGCGTACGCGGTATTCCTGTTCGTCTCCCTCACGTTCACGGCGCTGATCATCGACCCCCTGCTCATCTACGGCGCGGGACGGTGGCGCAGGTCCTTCAGCCTCTACCTGCGAAGGGTTCTCGTCGGACTCGGGGCACTGAGCCTGGTAGGAGCGACGCTCCTCCTGGTCGCGAGTCGCTTGGCTTTCCTCTTGGACGGCACCGGGGCGCTGCGGCCTGTACTGGTCACGTTGGCCTGGGCAGGACCCATCATCCTGCTCCAGTGGACCCTGAGGAGGTCGCTCTACGCCGTAGGTAAGCCCAAGTTGGCAGCCGCCGGAGGCGCGATCTACTTCGCCATGCTTATGACGGCGACCCTCTTGGCCAAGGAGCTCTGGGAGATCACCGCTGAGAGAGCCATGGCGGCGATGGCTCTGGCGAGCCTGATCGCTGCCGCCTTCCTATGGAAGATGATCGCGGCTGAGAAGGGGTCGGCCCCGCCGCCAGGCCAGGAGCCGGCTACTCGTCGCGTGTACTCCAGCCACTGGCAGTACGGGCGCTGGATTCTTGCCGGCTACGTGCTGGACTGGCTAGGCGGCGACGTACTCTACCTGGTCCTCGCGCCGGCCCACGGGCCCGAAGCCGTAGGCGCGTTCCGCGCCGCCATGACGCTGACCCTGCCCGCTATGCATACGCTTGTAGCCCTCAGCTCCGTAGCGGTTCCTTGGTTCGTGAGCAAGGCGGGAACCGGGGCGTTTCGGCGAGCGATAACCGCGTACTGGGTCGGGACCACCGCCCTGGCCGCTGGGTACTGCCTGCTTCTGGTGGCGTTCGCGGAGACGATAATAAGGTTGGTCTACGGCGAGGTCTTCAGTGGACTCGCACAGATCGTTCGGACGGTCGCGTTCATCCCTCTGGCCGTCGCGACTCAGGCCACGATGGGCACCGCGCTCCGCGCCATCGAACGCACGCGAGGGCTGTTCTACGGAGCGGCGGCCACGGCCGCCCTGACTGCGACGGTGGGGATCTGGCTGGCAACACAACACGGCGCTCCCGGCGCCGCGAGAGCGGCGCTCTTCGCTGCGGTACTGAACGCCGTGGCGCTGACGTGGATGGCTCGGCGGGCGATTGAGGTCGACGCGAAGCCGATCGCCGATAGCGTCCAAGTGGACGCCTGAGGAGGAACGCGCTCTGGGCGGCGACCCGCAGTTCGATGCCATCGTGACGCGTAAGCTCCCCGGAGCGCCATGGCATCCGAGCTTGTGATGTCTAGGAGCGACACCGCGCTGACACCGCATACACTGCGGAACGCGAAGTGGCCCAACCTTCCTCTCCAGGCCTTCCTCCTCGGAGGCACGTTCACAGGCTCCACCTAGCTGGCCCTCCTGGCGGAGATAGCGACTAAGCCATGACAGGAACCTTGCTCACGGCCGCGTACGCGGCGCCGCGGTTAGCGCTATTGGCCGCGTGCATGGTGTCCGCACTGGCCGTCGCCGTGCACTTCCGAGCGCACCTCCCGCGATTCGCAGCCGCCTCGCTCGCTGTCCTGCTGTTCGGGTACGCGTTCTTCCATCGCAGCTTCGCCTACCTGGGCGTGCCCCCGGTGTTCGTGGGCGAGATCGTGCTGGCAAGCTTGGTCGTGGCAGGCCTGCTGGCAGGAAGGCCTACGCGTATCCTGAGATCTCGTTCGGCCATCGCCCTCGTCTGCTTCCAGCTCGTCGGGCTCACCACCACCCTCCCTTACATCGCCGTGTACGGCCTCGAATCGTTGCGGGATGCCGTCCTGTGGGCCTACGGAGCCGTCGCTCTGGCGATACTGGCGCTCGGCCAGCAGGCGACCTTGGCGCGAGCCGTTGCCGTCTACGGGCGCTTCGTGCCGTTGTTCCTATGTTTGGTTCCGGCGATGATCGTGGCAGGGCGAGTCTCTCCCGGGCTCACAGAGTCCTTGACCATCCGGGGCGCAGCGATCCTAGACCCCAAGTCGGGGGACGTCGCGGTGCACCTCGCCGGCATCGCGGCGTACCTCGGCCTTCGACTCCACAAGTCGCAGGCGGTTAGACGCGGCCTCCCTTGGCTCCCTGAGTGGATCGCCTGGGCGCTGTGGCTCCTGAGCTTCGGCTTGATCTCTGACAACAGGGGCGGCATGCTCGCGATCTTCGTGGGAGGATTGGTGTTCGTCGTTCTCTCGCGCCGTCCTGCCCGGCTGTGGAAGCCAGTGGTGCTATCTCTGTTCCTGGTAGCGCTCGCCGCGGCCTGGCAAGTCGAGGTCAGCACGGACCGAGACGGACGCTCCGTATCGGTGAGCGGCATCGTCGAGAGGTTGACTAGCGCCTTCGTCGACACCGGCCAGGAGCATGTCGACGCCACCAAGGAGTGGCGCCTCAGGTGGTGGTCGGACATCGTCGGCTACACCATCGGCGGCGAGTTCCGGTGGCTCGGCAAGGGGTACGGGATCAACCTGGCGGACGACGACGGGTACCAGACGGAGGCGGACGGCTCGCTTCGTAGCCCACACAACGCGCACATGACAGTCCTCGCGCGAAGCGGCGTCGTGGGGGCTACTGCTTGGCTAGCGTTCCTGACTTCGCTTCTGCTCCCGCTCGCTCGCACCGCCCTAGCCATCGACGGAGAGCGTCGCTCCTACGCGATACTGCTGATCGTCTACCTGGTGGCGGCCCTAGTTAACGCGTCCTTCGACGTGTACCTCGAGGGACCCCAAGGCGGACTGTGGTTCTGGGCCCTGGCCGGGGCCTCGATGCACCTTGCGTTCAGCTCAGGCCGAGGCCAACGCCTCTCCGGAGCTCGGACGTAGCCCCTGGCCCTACGCGTTTCGCGCCTTCGTCACCGTTGGTGCCCGATGCCGGCGCTGCGAGCCAAGCGCCTCAGTTGGGGTCCCACGCGCGACGTGGGCGTCCACCCTGGCGTGCGCCTCGCCAGAGCGCTCGTAGTCGACGTCCCAATCGCCCAGGGCGATACGCTTCGCATGGCTCCTACGGCCCCGCCGTCGAGGGAGACGGGACTTCACGGCGCGGCTCGTGAAGACCACGCCCGCTGGCCCTCGTCCCCCACTGGCAGTAAGGACGTCGAGGGCCGTCGACGCGTCCTCGCGAGTGGTCACGTCGCCATCAACGATGAGGACGACGTCGTCGCAGCGATCCAGGAACGTGAGAGCGTCCGTCGCGGCAAGCAGCGGCGTCGTGTTGAGGACGATGACCTCGTACCTCGAGCAGACGAGGTCCAACAGGCGCGGCAGGCCGGTCGCCAGGAGCGCCGTCGCGTCGTCCGATTCGGGAGAGGCCGGTATCACGTGGAACTCGGTGATACCCTTCTTCAGCGCCAGCGGGCGTTGCGGGGACTTGCCGGAGCGCAGCGCCGCGTTGAGCGATCCGCCGGCCGGCACGGGCATCCCGAACGACAGCGGGTTCCGCAGGTCGGCGTCGATGAACAGGGTGCTCTTGCCCAGATCTGCGAACGCGACCGCCAATCCCAGCGCGAAGGCTGGGGCGGCATCGCTTCGTTGTGGGGACGCGACCGCCACCACCCGCGCGATGACGCCGCCACCCGGCGCGCCGGCGATCCTCGCCGCAGCGTAAGCTGCTACCTTCCGTACGGACTCGGAGTCCACCTCGGCGAGGCTTCCGCGGCGGAACTCGCCGAGCAGCGGCAACCCCATCTTGTCGGCTGCCTCCAGACCGCCGCGGAAGCGCCCGGTCAGCGCGGGCCGCAGCAGGTTGAGCGCGATGATCGCCAGGGTGCCCGTCACGAAGGCGACCACTGCCGCGAAGAGGGGGCGCGGCTCCGCCGGCTCGAGAGGCGGCTCCGCGGGGGTGGCGATGTGGACCGAGCTCGCCGCGGCCCCCCGCATGGCTAGCAAGGCCTGGTACCTAGATTCCTGCTCGGCCTGGACCGCCGGATCCACTGCGGCGCCCTCCGGCCCTACCGCGGCCGCCGACCTCGCCTCCAGGCCGGCGATGACCTCTTCCAGGATCCCTTCGGCCCGAGCGCGGTCCCAGTCGACGAGGACGCTTGCCAACGCGTTCGCCATGTCGGCGGCGCCTTGCGGGTCCGCTGCCGTGGCCTTGATTATGAGGAGGTCAGAGACGTCACCCCGGGCGACCGAGACCTCGAGCTGCTCCGATGCGGCCTTGATGACCTGGGGGTCGATGACTGGAACGCCTATCCGTACGAGCATCTGCGTCATCGCTCCGAGGCTTTCGGCGGCGATGACGTAAGCGTTGGCATCGGTCGGAGGCGCGGTGAACGTCAGCTCAGAGGCGCCGGACGCTGCGCCGGCAGGCGTGAGGCTGAGGGTCGCCGTGGCTTCGTAGCGCGGAGGGAGCAGTTGTGAAGCGAAGTACGCGGCTGCAGCCAGAGCCACGCCGACGAACACCGCGGGGACGAAGCTGCCCCTCACGACCTGCACGAACGTCTGCAGTTCGGCGTCGCTGTCCCCTGAGTGCCTTGTCACTCGATCGGTTCCCTTCCCGCGCTCGGAACCGAAGCCAGCTGTGGCCCTGACGGGACCATCAGTAAGCCCCCCTCCCGAAGATGACAGCCCACGGCGTGCGCGCGATCACGTAGAGGTCGAGCCAAAGCGACCAGTTGGCTATGTAGTAGCTGTCCAGCTCCACCTGGCCCGCTATGTCCGCGGTAGCGCGCGACGTCACCTGCCAGTATCCGGTCAATCCTGGAGGAACGGAAGCCCGGAGCCTGCGGAACGATTCGTCGAACGACGCCAGATGGTAATCGGGAAAAGGCCTCGGCCCTACGAAGCTGAGCTCGCCCTTGGCGATGTTCCACAACTGAGGGAGTTCGTCGAGGCTCAGTCGCCTGAAGAGACCTCCCACGATCGGGATGATGCGTGGATCGTTTCTCAGCTTGAAGCGGGTCTGCCACTCCGCCTGCGCCTCGGGGTTCTTGAGCAAGTGCTCACGGAGCAGTTGCTCCGCGTTTGGACGCATGGTTCTCAGCTTCCACATGCGGATCCTTCGGCCACCGTACCCTTCCCGCTCCTGGGCGTAGAAGGGTGTGCCTGGGCTGACCATGACCGTCGCTACGGCAGCGAAGGTCAGGACCGGCACGGCCACCACCGCCAGTGGTACGAGGATCCCGATGTCGAGGGCGCGCTTGATCAGCAGGTTCCTGCGCAGGCTCAGGTGCCCGCGTACGTACAACCCCACTACCGCTCCGCTGTCTCGCGTTCCCACGCCGGCGCTGGTCATGCCGAACGCGTTCGGGGTCACTACGACCTTGGCGAACAGCCGACCCAGCTTGTCGACCAACGTCGACAGCGACGTCGGAGGGAGCCCCGGCATAGCCACGATCGCGTAGTTGACGCCCGAGCGCCTCAGCCGCCTGGCTTCTTCCTCTAGGGGCCCGCCCACCCTCAGCCCGGCGATGTCCGAGCCCCACTTCGAGGGGTTGTCGTCGAGGCAAGCCGTGACCTTCAAGTTCAGGTTGGCCTTCCGCTTGAGGCTGTCGATGATCAGAGTCGCGGCGCTTCCTGCTCCGAGCACGACGACGGGAACGCCCCACCAGGCACGATGCGAGAGCAGCTCTCGCAAGAGGATCCTGGTCTCGATGACCGACACCAGCAGCGCGAAGTAGAGCACCGAGATCTGCAGGATCGCGGTGAAGCTCGGACCAAGCGCCGAGGTGGTCACCAGCACCGCTGCCGCCGCGAGCGTAGTAAGGATGAGGACTATCGACCGTAACTCGTCTACCGGGCTCACCCCAGCGGCTGGGTACAGGTCCGCGAGCGAGAGACATAGAGGCACGACGACCAGTAGGCCCAGCACATGCCACGGGCCCATCACCGGCTCGTGGCCCAGGGCCACCGAGAGGGCGTAGCAGACACCCACGCTCGCAGACACGCTCAGGAGGTCGCCGACCAACAGGGTGGCGATCGTCAGGGTGGGTCGCGGCTGCCCTTGCGCAGCCGCCGCAACCGCGACGTGTTGCGTCGCGTTGGAGAGGACGCTCGACATAGCGAACCGTCTACCTAGCCCATAGCTACGCTCGTAGCAGGGCGGTCGTCGGGGAAATCGAAGGTGAGATGAGTCCTGAAGTAGTCGATCGTCGCGTGAAGGCCGGACATGAGGTCCGTCGTCGGCGACCAGTCGAGAAGCTCGCGCGCACGGCTGATGTCGGGTCGCCGCCGCCTCGGGTCGTCCGTGGGCAGCTCTTTGAAGTGGATCGAGACGTCCCGGCCGACGAGCTGACGCACCATGTTGGCTAGCGCCAGTACCGTGGTCTCTTGGGGGTTGCCGAGGTTGACAGGGCCAGTGACTTCGTCACCCGTCTCCATCAGCCGTATCAGGCCATCCACCATGTCGGTCACGTAGCAGAACGACCGCGTCTGGAGACCGTCGCCGTAGACGGTGATCGGGCCGCCGTTGAGCGCTTGGACAATGAAGTTGCTCACCACCCTGCCGTCGTCGGGCTGCATACGTGGTCCGTAGGTGTTGAACACGCGGGCGACCTTTATCCGAACCTTGCGCTGACGGTGGTAGTCGAAGAAGAGCGTTTCAGCCGCTCGCTTGCCCTCGTCGTAACAGCTGCGTGGCCCGATCGGGTTGACGTTCCCCCAGTAGTCCTCGGATTGGGGATGGACCTCAGGGTCTCCGTAGATCTCGCTGGTACTAGCCTGCAGGATTCGCGCGCCGGTTCGCCGGGCCAGCCCCAGCATGTTCACCGCACCCACTACGGAGGTCTTGATGGTTTGTACGGGGTCCCGTTGGTAGTGAACGGGGCTCGCCGGGCAGGCCAGGTTGTAGATCTCGTCCACCTCGACGTACAGCGGGAAGCTGATGTCGTGCCTCAGCAGCTCGAAGTGCGGATCGCCGAGCAGATGAACTACGTTCTCCTTGCGACCCGTGTAGAAATTGTCGACGCAGAGGACATCGTGCCCGGCTGCTAGCAGCCTCTCGCACAGGTGGGAACCGATGAAGCCGGCACCGCCGGTGACTAGGATTCGCTTTCGCACTACCTGACCTCCAGCCAGGAGCGATCTAAGTGCTCGTATGACGTCGTGCTAGTTGCCCAAGCGCGAAGGAGCCGTCGCTGTTCCGCCGGAGCTTCCTCTAGCCGGGATTATCTGTGCTAGGTGAGAGGCCCAGCGTACGGCAATCACAAGCCGTCAGCGGGAACGCGCTGGCGGCCCGTGGCGCCGCTTGGCGGACGCCAGCTCGGTGGCTCGCATATACGCGCGCTCGAGTCCTCGCAAGCCGACCTCGGCGGAGTAGCGGGCCTCGAACGTTCGCCTAGCAGCCTGTCTCATGGCAGCGAGCCTGGAAGGGTCACCTAGAAGGTCCAACACGGCTTCTGCGAGAGAGCCTGCGTCTCCTGCGTTGAAGTGGACCCCGTCGTGACCTTCGGTCACGACCTCTTCCAGCGCTCCGAGGCGAGGCGCGATCACCGGCGTACCGGCGGCGAACGCTTCCACCGCCACCATAGCGAGGCCCTCGTACCAGTCTGACGTCACGACCTGCATGGCCGCATCCTTCATCTGCTCGGCCACGCCTGTGTGGTCGAGGGCTCCCAGCACCGTGACGCCCTCCATGGTCTCCGCCCTGTCTCGCACCCAGGACTCGAGAGGACCATCGCCCACGATGCGGAGAGGCAACCTGGCGCCCAAACGCTCCCATGCCGTCAACAGGGTTGCCAGTCCCTTCTCGGGTGATAGCCTCCCGACGAAAAGGGCGTACCCGCCGTCACCGCGGCCGACGCCAGGATCGCCGGCGAGGAAGTTCGGCTTGACCATCAGGCGTGAGGAGGGGAACCCCGCGTCCATGAACTTCGCTCTGGCGAACTCGGTCAGCGCTAGGTAGAGATCGACCTTCTCACGGAACGTCCCCATGAGGCGGTGGGCTACGAGCACGCTCGCGACGACAGACGTCGCCGCCCGGCTACCCCTGTAACAACCATGCTTGACCGCGGGCCAAGGTACGGCCTTTCCCAAGCAGTCCTCACAGACGGCGCCGTCCCTGAAGAAAGTCGCCGCTGGGCACAGCAGGCGGTAGTTGTGAAGTGTGTGGACCGTTGCGCACTCGTACCGCCTCGCGACGTGATAGACCGCTGGCGATATCACGGCAAGTGTGTTGTGAACGTGCACCACGTCCGGTTCGAAGTCCCTCATCGCAGCGTCGAGGTCACGGACCTGGGTGGGGTTCCAGATCGCGTTCCGCCCCGCTTCCCAGCGCGAGAGCCCCTCCAGCTCGTCGTTCGAGACGTGGTACTTGGCCACGTCGTAGCCGTTCCGCCTCAGGAGCTCGTACTCGGCCTCGAACACGGTGTCCTCGCCACCGCGTTGCTGGTACGAGTTGTGGACGATCATTATCCGCACCTGAGTACTCCCGATGACCTTCCTGCCTCTACGTGTCCGCCGCGCGAGAGCCGTCATAGGCAGACGATCGCGGCGCACCAAGTCTCTCACCCCCACCATCCAGAACCGCTGGCCATCGGTCACAGAAGGCGGCAACTCCTCCGCCTACGCTTCGAGGCACCCTATGACGGAGCCGTCCTCCCTGAACGTCCTCGGAGTGCGAGTCGACGCGATCGACATGTCGGCCGCCCTACGCTTCTTCGATGGGGCGATCGGCGCGAACGCCCGAACCTACGTCTGTGTCACGGGGGTCCACGGGGTGATGGAGAGCCAGAGGGACCCGCACCTGAGGGCCATCCACAACCGGGCGGGTCTCGTGACTCCCGACGGCATGCCGCTCGTGTGGCTAGGGAAGCTCCAGGGAGCGAGCCACATGGACCGGGTGTACGGCCCTGACCTTCTCCTCGCGGTGTGCACGCGCTCGGTCGAACAGGGTTATCGACATTTCTTCTTCGGTGGCGCGGAGGGCGTCGCCGAGCAACTAGCCCAGCGCTTGCAGGGACGCTTCCCGGGCCTTCAGGTTGTCGGGCACTACACCCCTCCGTTTCGCCAGCTCACCCCGGAAGAGGAGGCCGACCTCGAGCGGGTAGTAGCAGCCGCCAAGCCCGACATCCTGTGGGTCGGGCTGAGTACGCCCAAGCAAGAGCGGTTCATGTCACGGATGGTCGGTCGACTGGAGGTACCCGTCATGGTAGGGGTGGGCGCCGCGTTCGACTTTCATGCGGGCCGCAAGCGGCAGGCTCCTCGCTGGATGCAGCGGAGCGGTCTGGAGTGGTTCTTCCGCATGGTCACTGAACCCCGCAGGCTCGCGGGAAGGTACATGAGGAACAACCCGCTCTTCGTCGCGCTAGTGACGGCGCAGCTTCTCGGCCTGAGGCGCTACCGCTTGGAGCCGATGATCCTGGAGGAAACGATATGAAGAGAGCGCTCGTCCTAGGCGCCGGAGGCTTCATCGGCAGTCACCTCGTGACCCACCTGAAGGAACAGGGTCGTTGGGTCAGAGGCGCCGACCTGAAGTACCCGGAGTTCAGTCCCACGAAGGCCGACGAGTTCGTCATCGCTGACCTTCGCGACCCGCGCGCTTGCGCCGAGGTCTTCGACGGCTTCTTCGACGAGGTCTACCAACTGGCCGCGGACATGGGCGGCGCCGGCTTCGTGTTCACCGGGGACAACGATGCCGCGATCATGCACAACAGCGCGCTCATCAACCTGAACATCCTCGACCGCGCTCGGGAGGTGGGTTGCGGTCGGATCTTCTACTCGTCTTCCGCCTGCATGTACCCGGAACGCAACCAGCTCGACCCCAGCCGGCCGGTGACCGCGGAGGACAGTGCTTACCCCGCCGCCCCTGACAGCGAGTACGGGTGGGAGAAGCTGTTCAGCGAACGCCTGTACTTCGCCTACGCCAGGAACTACGGGATATCGGTACGGGTGGCCCGCTTCCACAACATCTTCGGACCCGAAGGCACGTGGCGAGGCGGGCGCGAGAAGGCGCCGGCGGCTATCTGCAGGAAGGTCGCCGAGGCGCCCGTCGGCGGTGTCATCGAGATCTGGGGGGACGGCAAGCAGACTCGCTCCTTCCTCTACATAGACGAGTGCATCGAGGGTGTGATGCGGCTGATGCGGTCGGACTTCGAGGGTCCCGTCAACATCGGATCGGACGAGATGATCAGCATCAACGACTTCACCCGGATGGTCATGGACGTCGCGGGGAAGAACCTCTCGGTGAGGCACATACCCGGGCCGGAGGGGGTCCGTGGCAGGAACTCGGACAACACGTTGATACGCGCGAAGCTCGGCTGGGCGCCTTCCCAGCCGCTCGTGGAGGGCGTGAAGAAGACGTACGCTTGGATCGCCGAACAGGTGAAGGGAGCCGAGGCCGAGGCCGCTTGACGGGCAAGTGAGCGCCGCCTTCGAGCTGGACAAGGCCGCGAAGGTCTACGTGGCTGGGCATCGTGGTCTGGTCGGCAGCGCGATCACGCGTCGCCTGCGGCGCGATGGCTACCGGAACCTGGTGTCTCGCACCTCGGCGGAGCTCGACCTGCGCGACCAAGCTGCGACCTATGAGCTCTTCGACCGGGAGAGGCCCAAGGTGGTCATCCTCGCCGCCGCGAAGGTGGGCGGCATCCTCGCCAACGAGGCGCACCCGGCCGACTTCATCGCCGACAACCTGCAGATCGCCACGAACGTCATCACGGCTGCCTACCGCTTCGGCGTTCGCAAGCTCGTGAACCTGGCGTCGTCCGCGGTCTACCCGCCCCTGGCGCCTCAGCCCCTGGAGGAGCGGTCTCTTCTCTCCGGCCAGCTCGAGCCGACCCATCGTCCATACGCCATAGCGAAAATCTCCGCCATCGAGCTGTGCGATGCGTTCCGCCGGCAGCATGGCAGCGACTTCGTCACGGCTGTGCCCACGAACCTGTACGGGCCAGGGGACAGCTTCGACCTGAGGTCGGGCCACGTCCTACCCGCGCTCATGCGTCGGTTCCACGAAGCGAAGGTCGCAGGCGCGCCGGTGGTGGAGGTCTGGGGCACGGGCACGCCACGTCGGGAGTTCCTCCACGTTGACGACCTCGCCGACGCCGTCGTGTTCATGCTCCGGCACGTCTCACGACCGGGGCCGATCAACGTGGGAACCGGAGAGGACATCGCCATCCACGACCTGGCCCGCCTGATCGCAGACGTGGTGGGGTACGAAGGCGAGGTCGTCTTCGACGCGTCCAAGCCCGATGGCGCGCCCAGGAAGCTCATGGACGTCGGCCTCCTGGCGTCCTTGGGCTGGCGCGCCCGCATAGGGTTGAGAGAGGGGATACAGCAGACGTACGAATGGTTCAAGGCGCGCCCCACGCGAGCGTCGGTGACATAGCTGCGCGGCCGTCGACCGGCGAGCCCTAGCCCCTACTCCACGACCACGTCGTCCAGCCCGTTCACCTCGTCGCCGGCGAACTTGTCGGTGAGGTCGAGCCTGAACCTGAGGTCGACCACGTCCGCCAGGGTGGCCGCCAGCTCGGCCGGCGTCGCCACGGGGCCCGTCTCCGTGTCCTCACCGTCGAAGTGCCGCCAGACGCCGGCCGTCAGGGGCGCCGACAGCGCGGCCCACTCGCTCGGCGTCAGCGCCTCGAGGGCGAACGTGACGTAGAGCGTGTGCTCGGGGCTCGAGACCATGACCCGCAACGGGTAGACGATGGGCCCGGGGTCTGCGAGCACCCGGAACCGGATCGCCCTGGCGCCCGTCCAGTCGCCGTGGAAGGTGGCGGGCGCGATCGCGTACTGCCAGCCGGCGCCCTCGTCGGCCACGCTCAGGTAGCCGGGTGCCTGCCACGTCGGCGCCTGGCCCTCGGCCGAGGCCCAGCCCTCCGTGTCGGCGTCGAAGCGCGCGGTGACGGGCTCGAAGCCCGTCGGCGGGGTCGGCGGCGGCGAGCAGGCCGCGAGCGCCAGCACGAGGATGACGGCGGCCGCCGACGAGCTGGACGGCGGCGCCCGGAGGACCCTCGGGCACGAACGGCGCGGGCGGACTACGCGGTTGGGCGACGCTTCCATGTTGCCTCCTGTCGAACGTCATGCTCGACGGAGGGCCGTTACGCGGGCGTCACGCGTGCCAGGGCCGGCGCGCCTCGGCCCACGTAACCGGTCGCGGAGGCACGCGCACCCCGGCCTGGCCCCCGGCCGCGGGGGCAGGCGTGCCCCGGCCACGCGCCCGGTCGCGGAGGCTGCCGTGCCCCGGCCACGCGCCCGGCCGCGGAGGCTGCCGCGCTCGGGCCGGCCTCA
>CAYYOK010000039.1:0-24373 GCA_964473205.1 uncultured bacterium
GGTCAGCGAGGCGGTTCGGTGAGCTGTGCGGTCTGCGAGAGCGAGGCTCGAAGGCCGCTTCGCCCTCTGCTCGATAGCGCGCGATGAGTTTGCAGACCCAGCTCCTGGAGACGCCGTAGGCGCGTCCCACCTCCGCTTGACTTCGACCCTCGACGACTACCGCGGTGATCACCAGACGCGCCTTGGACACGCACGACAATCACGCACCAAGCGTTTCCTATGACTTGAGAGATGCGTTTCCTATGTCCTGAGGTACGACACTACCCGCCGAGCCAGGCAGAAGCCCGATCAGGACGGCATCGTCCACGATCGGGCTTCTTCGCTTTCCGACCGATCCGACTTCGTACCCCCATTCGTACCCCCTAAGCTCCGTCTGCTCCGTCCCTCGGCGGCGGCCAGCTCCCAAGGAGCTGCCGCAGCAGCACGATCCTGCCCATGTGGTAGGCGGTGTGGACCGCGAGGAACTCGAGCGCGTCGCGCCAGGTCAGGTCGTAGCCGGGCTCCTTCGATTCGAGCCAGCCGGGCTGCTGCGACATGCGTACGGCTTTGGCCGAGGCAGCGAGGAACAGCTCGACGAGTCCGCGCCACTCGGCCGCGTCGGCCGGCGCGGGTGAGGCGGGGAAATGCTCGGAGAGCGGCCAGGTCTCCAGGACCACGCGGCCGCTCTCCAGCGACATGTCGAGCACGGTGGCGGCGTGCCACAGCTCTTGGTAGATGCTGTGCGGGGCGCCGGCCGGCACCGCGCCGGCCTGCTGGTGGGTCAGCCCGCGTAGCAGGATGGCGCGCGGCGCGAAGCCGCCGCTCAGCAGTAGGTCGTCCCATTGGTCGAACACGGTAACGGCATCATGCACCAGGTCCGCTTCGCTTAACATCCGGGTATGCCCGTCCCGGCCTCGTCGACGCAGCGCCGGCGCCTCGATCTTGTGGCGCTGGTCCTCTTCTGCGTCTGCGTGCTGCTCGGCAGCGCCAACTTCATCGCGGTGCGCTTCAGCAACGTCGAGCTGCCGCCGTTCTGGGGTGCAGGGCTGCGCTTCCTGCTGGCCGCGGCGATCTTCGCGCTGCTGGCGCTGCTGCTGCGACCGCGCATGCCGCCGCGCGCCGAGCTGAGGCTGATCGCGCTGTACGGCGCGCTCAACTTCGGTCTCGCCTTCGGTTTCTCCTACTGGGCGCTGCTGCACGTCACCGCCTCCGTCGCCACCGTGATCTGGGCGACGGTGCCGTAGGCGACCCTGTTGCTGGCCGTGGTCCAGCGCCTCGAGCGCTTCCGGACGCGGGCGCTGCTCGGAGCCGTCGTGGCTCTGGCCGGGATCTTGTGGCTGGTCCTGGCGCCGGGCGTCGAGCGCGTTCCCGTGGCCGCGGCCATCGCCATGCTGCTCGGCACGCTGTGCGTCGCCCAGAGCATCATCCTGGGCAAGCGCATCGCGCACAACCACCCGGTGGCGACCAACGCCGTCGCCATGGCGACCGGCGCGGGCCTGCTGCTGGCGGCCTCGCTCGCGGCCGGCGAGAGCTGGAGCTGGCCGCAGCGACCTGAAGCGCTCCTCGCCCTGCTCTACCTGGTGTCGACCTCTGCCGTCTTGTTCGTGCTGGTCATCTTCCTGATCCGGCGCTGGTCGCCGACCGCAGCGTCGTACGTGATCGTGATGTTCCCGGTGGTGACGCCCCTGCTCGAGTCATGGCTGGCACAGGTCCCGCTACGCATCGAGCTGCTGGCAGGGGTGACGGTCGTGCTCGCCGGAGTCTGGCTCGGAGCGTTGGGGCCGGCTGCCTCGAAGGCGCGATACGGAGAGCAGTCGGCCTGATTTCTCGGATCGACCTGAGGGAAGTGAGCAAGCGTCGACCCACCTTGGTATGACGGGTCCATGAGCACTCCGGAACCCGCCGCACCGGCCCTGCGGCTGAGCGGTCTGACGAAGCGCTTCGGGCCCAAGCGCGCGGTCGACGACTTCTCGCTCGAGGTCAGGCGCGGCGAGATCTACGCGCTGCTAGGCCCCAACGGAGCAGGGAAGACGACGACCCTGCGCATGGTCGCCGGTCTGCTGGTGCCTGATGCCGGCGACGCGTTCGTCCACGGTCACAGCGTCACGCGCGAGCCTGCGGCCGCCAAGCAGCGCCTGGCGTTCTTGCCCGACGAGCCGCTGCTCTACGGCAAGCTCAACGCGCTCGAGTACCTCGGCTTCGTGGCCGGGCTGTGGGGCGTGCCGACGGAGGAGGCGTCCGAGAGGGCCGCCGAGCTGCTGAAGTGGCTCGGCCTGTGGGACAACCGCTTCGACCTCAGCGAGACGTTCTCGCGCGGCATGAAGCAGAAGCTCGGCCTCGCCGGCGGCCTGATCCACTCTCCCGACCTGATGATCCTCGACGAGCCGCTCACGGGTCTCGACGCAGCGGCGGCCAGAGACGTCAAGGACCTGCTAGCGGACTTCGCCGGCTCGGGCAAGACGGTCGTGATGACCACGCACATCATGGAGATCGCAGAGAGGCTGGCCGAGCGCATCGGCATCATCAGCAACGGCCGGCTGGTGGCGGAGGGGACGCTCGACGAGCTGCGCGCCGCCAGCGGACGCGAAGGCGGCACGCTCGAGGCCGTGTTCCTCGAGCTGGTCGAGCAGTGAGACCTTGAGACCCGGCTCGCTGCTCTGGCTGCTGCGCAACGAGGTGAAGGTTCGCTGGCGCGAGCTGATCGGCGAGACCAAGGCTTCGACGCTGATCCTCACCGGCGCGGCGATCTTCCTGGCGGTGCACCTGATGCTGTGGGGCATCTCCCGGCCGCTGAGGGGTGTGCTCACCTCGCCGCTGCCGCCCGAGGCCGTGTTCTTCGCCGCGATCGTCGTGCTGGTGCTGCTGCCGTTCGGCGTCGCCGCGGGGATCAACCACGCTGTCGTGGCGCTCTTCGACAGGGGCGACCTCGACCTGCTCGCCTCCTCGCCGGTCGGCAGCCGGACCGTCTTCGCCAGCCGCGTGCTGGCCGTCGCGGCGGGCGTCTTCGTGGGGCTCGGCATCTTCATGTTGCCGCTCGCCTCCCTGGGAGTGCTGATCGGCCTGCCTCAGCTCCTGGGCGCGGTGCCGACGTTGGTCGCGCTCGCCATCGTGTGCGCCTGCCTCGGCATGCTGATCACCCTGCTGCTGGTCTGGCTGCTCGGGCCTCGCCGGGCGCGCACCGCCGCGCAGCTGCTCGCGGCACTGTCTGGCGTGGCCCTGTTCGTGGCCTCTCAGCTGCCCGCCCTGCTGGGAAGCAGAGTCGACGTCGGCGAGAGGCTTTTGGCCTTCGTGGCGTACTTCGAGCCTGGCGCCGTCCTCGCGGCCGACAGCTTGGTGTGGCTGCCCGTGCGGGTGCTGCTCCTCGATCCGCTTGGAACGCTGACGGCGCTGGCCGGAGCCGGCCTGGTCCTGTGGGCGACGGTCGAGCTCCTGCACAGGGCTTTCGCCCGTGGCATCGGGCTGGTCGAGGGGCGGCGGGCGCGCCGCCGGCGCGCGCCGGACCTGGTGCGCTTCGCTCCGCGGGGGACGCTGCGGCTGCTGCTCGACAAGGAGTGGAAGCTGATCCTGCGGGACCCGTTCCTGGTGTCGCAGGTGCTGCTGCAGCTCTTCTACCTGTTGCCGGCCGCGTACCTGCTTCTCTTCGCAGACACCAGCTTCTTGGGTGAGTTGGACCTGGGCCCGACCTTGGCCGTGATGGTCGTGGTGCTTGGCGGCACGATGACGGCGGCGCTGGCGCGGATCGCGATCGCCGGCGAGGAGGCGCAGGACCTCTTGGCCGCCTCGCCGGTCGGCGGCAGGATGATACGTCGCGGCAAGTGGCTGGCGGCTCTCGTCCCGGCGCTGGTGATCGCAGTGCCCACCTCGCTGGCGATCGCGTTCACCAGCCCCGTGGCCGGCCTGGTAGCGCTCGTGTCGACCGCGGCCTGGAGCATGGCGGTCGTGCTGATGCGCCTGTGGAACCCTGCGGCCATCAAGCGCCAGGACCTGTTCAAGCGCAAGAACATGGGGGATCCGGTCACCGCCGTCCTCGAAGCCTTCCTGCCACTGGTCGGGGGCGTCGCAGCCTACCTGTTGGCGGCGGCCTCCGTCTGGAGCGTCCCGGCGGTGATCGCGGGTGCCGCCATCCTCGCCATCGGGTACGCGCGCGCCCGCGAGCGTGGGGTGGCGTTCGCGCCGTAGGACCGGCGCCTTGGCGGTCCTGCCTCGACCTTCTGTACGCGGGCTTCCACGCCGCTCCACCGGTCTATTGACCTTGACGTAACGTCATAGTCTTGACTTGAGAGCATGGGTCGTCACGCCGTCGTCTACCTCGCCTCCGGCGCGTTGTCGCTGCTGGGCAACTCCGTCATAGCCATCGCGCTGCCGCTGCTGGTCCTCCTGCGCACCGGCTCCGCCCTCGGCGCCGGCACGGTGGTGCTGGCGAGCGCGCTGCCCGCCGTCCTGATCGGCATCATCGGCGGCGTGGTGATCGACCGGGTCGACCGCCGGACCGTCTCGATCGTCTCTGACCTGATCTCGGCCGCCGCGGTGGCGGCGATCCCGCTGGTAGACGGCTGGGTCGGCCTGAGCCTGGCCTGGTTCGTGGCGCTGGGCGTGACCGGTGCGATCGGAGACGTGCCCGGCATGACCGCGCGCGAGGCCCTGCTGCCGGCGGTCGTGGCGCGCTCGGGCGTCTCTTCCGAACGCCTGGTCGGCCTGCGCGAGAGCGTCATGGCGTTGGTCATGGTCGCGGGGCCGGCGTTGGCGGGCGGCCTGATGGTGTGGCTCGAGGGCTCGACGGTGATGTGGTTCACCGCCGCGATGTCCGCCACGGCCGCGCTCGTGACCTGCCTGCTACCGCGCGACATCGGCCGAATCGGACGCTTGGAGCCGAGCCGGGCGGAGGGCGAGGCTCCGCGGTCCGGCTACACGCCACCGGCCGAGCGACGCTCGCCCGTAGGTGTTGCCATAGCCCAACTCGGCGAGGGACTCGATCACCTGTTCCGCCGCGACGCGTTCATCCTCGCGCTGACCCTGATGATGGTCGCGTTCGCCGCCGTCTTCGGCACGTTCCAGGGCCTCGTGCTGCCGGTACACTTCGCCGCCCTGGGTCAGCCCGGCCGGCTCGGTCTGGTGCTGAGCGCGCTGTCCGTCGGCATGCTGATAGGAGCCGGCGTCTACGCGGTGGCGGGCCAGCGGCTCGCGCGGCGCACCTGGTTCACGCTGTCGCTGCTCGCCTCGGCCGTCTTCATACTCGTCATCGCCGCCTTGCCGAGCTTCGTGCTGCTGCTGGCCGGTGCGTTCGCGGTCGGGCTGGTCTCGGGACCCCTCAACGCCGTGCTGGGCGTCTTGGCGATCGAACGCATCCCGGAGGCGCTGCGCGGACGGATCCTGGGAACCCAGAACTCGGTCGTGATGCTGATCGTGCCGCTCGTCGTCTTCGCTGCGGCGGTCGGGATCGAGCGGGTCGGCCTCGGCGCCGTCGCCCTGGCGCTCGGCGCCGTGTGGGTGTTGTGCTCGGTAGCGTGGCTCAGACATCCTGCGTTCAGGGACCTCGAGCCGCGCGGCGCTCTGCCTGCGTCGCCGCCAGACGTCCACCCGGCCCCAGAGGAGGAAACGGTGACGCCGGCTGCATGAGCGAGCACCTGACGATCGGCGACCTGGCCCGCCTGGCGGGCACCACCACCAGGACCGTCCGCCACTACCACCAGATCGGGCTGCTGCCCGAGCCTCCCAGGACCGCCGCCGGTTACCGCAAGTACGGCGTCGAGGACCTGCTGACGCTGCTGAAGGCCCGCCGACTCGCCTCGTTCGGCCTTCCTCTCGACCGTGTCAAGGAGGTCTTGGCTGCCAGCGAGGAGGACGCCAGCGCGCTGCTCGACGAGCTGGACGCCGAGCTGAGAGCACGGATAGCCGCGTTGGAGGCGCAGCGTCGCGTGCTGGCTCAGCTCAAGCGACACGCCGCCGACCCGAGGGTTCCCGAGGAGTTCGCCCCGCACCTATCGGCGCTGAAGGCCGCCGGCGCACCGGCGGCGCAGCTCGACAGGGAGCGCGACCTGATCCTCCTGATGAGCTCGCTGGGAGGCAGAGAGGGCCTGGAACGCCTCTACAGCGCCCAGCTCTCCACCGCCGGCGACCTCTCTGAGTACGTGGAGCTGACACGGCGCCTGGAGGAGCTGGCAGACGCAGAGGTGGACGCGCCCGAGGTCGCGGCGGTGGCGGCCGAGTTCCTGAGGCTCCTGGAGCCCGCGGTCCCGGAGCTCCGTGCCTCGCTCGCGAGCTGGAGCGCGCTCGACCCGATCGCCGAGGCGTTGCTGATGGAGCGCGAGCGAACGGCCGCCTCGCCGGCGCAGTGGCGCGTGTTCGAGATCGTCGCGGCCGAGCTGGAGAAGCGTCTAGAAGCCGAAACGGGCGCTCCAGGCTAGTCGGCGCCTCCTGTCGCTTGTGCGAGCGGCTCGACCAATGAGACGACCCTTCTCGCCCCCGCAGCAGCTCGTACCCAGACCCGAGCGCGTCTACACTTAAGCGAACACTTGACTAATGAGGCGACAGGAGCCTATACTTCAGTCGATGCTTAACTATCAGCCGGCAGGCAACGCCTTCGACGCGCTCGGTGACGCCAGCAGGCGGGCCATCGTCGAGCAGCTCAGCCAGGGGCCCGCGTCGGTCAGCGAGCTCGCCGAGCCCCTAGGCATCAGCCTGGCGGCCGTCTTGCAGCATCTACGGGTGCTCGAGCGCAGCCGGCTGGTGAGCAGCGAGAAGGTGGGCAGGGTCAGGCAGTGCCGCCTGGAGGAGGAGGGATTGAACTCGATGCAGAAGTGGATCGACGACCGCAGAGCGCTGTGGGAACGGAGCTACGACCGCCTGGCAGCGCTGTTGGGCGAGGGCGAAGCGCCTAGCTGAGAGCCGGGAACGCACCGGGGCAGAGGAGCTCCGCCCTGAGTCACGACCGACCCAAGAGGCGCCGGCAGGGTACACGGGCGCCAACCACGAGGAGAGCAGATGAGCACGCAGACGAGCACACAGACAGCACCGTCCGCCACCGTCGAGCACGCCAGCTTCACCATCGAGCGCCGTTACGGCTCGAGCCCGCAGCGCGTCTTCGCCGCGTTCTCCGACGCGGCCAAGAAGCGGGCCTGGTTCGCCGAGGGGCCGGGCTTCCAGACCGACGAGTACTCGCTCGACTTCAGGATCGGCGGCCGCGAGTCGGCGAGCTTCCGCATCAAGACCCCCGAGTTCGAGTCCCCGGCGATCGGCAACGACACCTACTACTTCGACATCGAGCAGGACCGGCGCATCGTGTTCGGGTACTCGATGTCCAACGTCGGCGTGCCGTTCTCCGTGTCGCTGACGACGATCACCCTGACGCCGGACGGCAGCGGGACGAGGCTCAAGCACGTCGAGACCGTGCAGTTCCTGGATGGCGCCGACGGCCTGGCGATGCGCGAAGGCGGGACCCGCTCGCTCTACGAACGGCTGGCCCAGGAGCTCGGCGAGGAGGTCGACGCCGAGAAGATGGCCTGGAACGGCTGATCTAGCCCATGGGCCGGAAGGCCTCGACGAGGAAGCCCTCCTCGGCGTGCCGTTCGCTGTAATGCTCGAGCACGCGGCCGCGCTCGAAGCCGGCCGCGGCCAGCAGGGCGAGGAACTCGGCCTCGTCGTAGTGGCGCAGGTCGAGCTCCTCGTACTCCGTCTCGAGCACGGCTCCACCTCTGACGAGGTCGTAGCGGTTCATGCCGTGCGAGATCCGCTTGTGGGCGTCGAAGCTGGTCAGGCCGCTGATCACGATCCGCGAGCCGTCCGGGCGGCTCACCCAGCGACCGGTCCAGGTGCCGTCCGAGTCGAGGGAGCCGTCGTCAAGGAAGCGCTCCACCTCGAGCAGGAGCCTCCCGCCAGGTGCGAGGGAGTCTCTCAGCGACTCCAGCGCCCGGGCCACGACGGCAGGCTCGGTGAGCAGGCAGAACGATCCCGCTGGGATGAACGCCAGGTCGTAAGCGCGAGTGGGGCGGTACTCGCCCAGAGAACCCAACGCGACGCTCGCTCTCAGGCCCAGCGCCCGAGCGCGCCGCTGGCAGGCGTCGAGCATCTCGGGCGAGGCGTCGAACCCGTCGACGTCGACGCCGCTTCGGACCAGCGGCACGAGGAAACGGCCGGATCCGCACATCGGCTCGAGCACCGGACCGCCCGCGGCGCGCGCCGCGGCCAGGTAGAACTCGAACGCCCTCAACGGCGGATGAGGCTTGTCGAGGTCGTAGAACTCGGTGCAGAGGCGACCGTAGCCGCTCAAGGGAGCCGGCGGCCCTAGTCCGTCGCCTGCGCCCGCTTGCGGGCGGCGCCGAGCGGGTTGGAGAGCGCGTGCCGCGCCGCCGCCCAGGCCCGCTTGACCTCGAGCTCCTCGGCATCCAAGGTGGCCTCCGGCGCCTCGGCGAAACGGGCGACCTCCTCGGACTTGGCGTTGAGGACCATGTTCAGCACCGCGTGCAGCGAGTCCCTGACGGCCAGGCCCTCGCGCATCATGTCCTGCATCTCGAGCACGCGGTCGACGAGGTCGTCGTGGCTCATCGCCTCGAGTTCGCTGCGGGTGCGTTGCATGAGCTGAGTGTATCGCTACGGCTGGACGACGCGCCGGTGCGGCGGCACCCTGCGGCGTCAGCCGGGCGGTCCGCACGGGCCGCGCGGTATCGTGCCGCCATGCCCCAACAGGTCACCGAGCTCGGGGTGGCCGGTCTCGCACGCGCCTACCGCAGCGGCGAGCTCGACCCCGTCAGCGTCACCGAGTCGTACCTAGCAGCGATCGAGGCGCATCCCCACGGCCGCCTCGTCTACCGCACGCTCACCGAGGAGCGCGCCCTGCGTCAGGCCGCTCTCGCCTCCCGCCAGTTCGCGGCCGGCGTCGACGTAGGGCAGCTGCAGGGCGTGCCGCTGGCCATCAAGGATCTGCTCGACACGGCGGGCGAGGTGAGCGCCGCGGGCTCCAAGGTGTTGCTCGAGAGGCCGCCGGCTGCCGAGGACAGCCCGGTCGCGGCGCGGCTCGACGCGGCAGGCGCGGTGTTCCTCGGCCGCACCAACATGACCGAGCTGGCCTTCTCCGGCATCGGCATCAACCCGCACTTCGGCACGCCGCCCTGCGCCTTCGACAGCCAGCGGATCCCCGGCGGCTCCTCTTCGGGCTCGGGCGTGGCCGTGGCGGCGGGGCTCGCTGCCTGCTCGGTCGGGTCCGACACCGGCGGCAGCGTGCGCATCCCGGCCTCGATCAACGGCATCGTCGGTCTCAAGACCACCGATGGGCGCCTTCCGACGGCGGGTGCCGCCGCGCTCTCGACGACGCTGGACACGCTCGGGCCGTTGGCGAAGAGCGCCGATGACGCCTGGGTGCTGTTCTGCGCGATGGCGGCCGAGGAGTACCGACCTCTGAGGGCCGTGCACCGCAAGCTCAGCTTCCTGGCTCCGACCACCGTCGTGACCGACGGGATCGAACCGGAGGTAGCTGGCGCCTTCGAGGCGGCTCTGGAGCGTTTGGAGAGCCTCGGGCACGAGGTGCGCGTAGGCGAGCTGCCGCTCCTCGCCGAGACGGCCGGGCTCTACCCGCGCTTCGGCAGCTTCGCAGCTTACGAGTCGTGGGCGCTGTACGAGCGCGAGCTGACCGAGCGCGGCGCCGAGATGGACCCGCGCGTGACCACGCGCATCCTCGAGTACGCGCGCAAGCCGGCAGCGGACTACATCAGGCTCGGGTACGCGCGGCGCGCTCTGATGGAGCGGTTCTGGCCCGAGCTGGCGGGCGTCGACGCGCTCCTGGCTCCGACGATCCCGATCCTTCCGCCGCGCATCGACGACCTGGCCGAGGACGCCGCGTACTTCCGCGCCAACGGCCTGGTGCTGCGCAACACGGCCCTGTTCAACATCCTCGGCAGCCCTGCGGCCAGCGTCCCGTGCGGGATGTCCTCCAACGGGCTGTCGGTCGGACTGATGATCGCCACGCGGCCGGGCGATGACGAGCTGGCGCTGGCCATCGCTAGGCTGATGGAGTGAGGCCTGCTGCTCCTCAGCCCTTGATCGCGAGGTAGAGCGCGTCGGCGACGAGGACGGGCGTCTGCCCGTAGTCCGGCACGACCTCGCAGCGCAGGGTCAGGAGGTAGCGTCCTGGGCCTTTCGGCGCCACCGCGGCGAGCTGCGCCCTGAGCCTCACGCCGGTTCCCGTCCGCAACGGGGCTGGGAAACGCAGCTTGTCGAGGCCGTAGTTGACGATCAGGTCGGCATCGACCGGCAAGACGCCCAGCTCCTGCACCAGGCGCACCAGCAGCGACAGCGTCAGGTAGCCGTGCGCCACCGTGCCTCCGAACGGACCCGCTGCGGCTCGCTCCTCGTCGACGTGGATCCACTGGTGGTCGTCGGTGGCGTCAGCGAAGGCCGACACCCTGTGCTGGTCGACGACCAAACGCTCCCCCGGGCCGAACTCGGTGCCTACCAGGCCCGGCAGGTCCTCGAAGCCGACTCGCCTGCTCTCGCTCATGCGTCCCTTCCAGTCAGCAGCGGCCTCACGGCCGAGCGCAGCACCGCCAACATCCCCAGCGCCGCCAGTATCCCGCTGATGTACTTGACCAGCACGTCGGTGACGATCACCTGCGTCATCCAGGCGCGCGTCGCGAAGTCCTCGCCCCAGAACGCCAGCACCGTGAAGATCACCGTGTCGAGCGGGGCGCTGACCGCGTTGGACGCCGCTACCCGGGTCAGCCACCTGCGGCGCAGCAGGCGCTGGTAGATCTCGGTGTCGGCCGTCTCGGCTAGGACGATCGAGAGGAAGCTGACCGCCACGTAGCGCAGCGGCGTGCCCAGCGAAGCCGCCAAGAGCACGTTGGCCACCGCGGCGCCGAAGATCATCACGTAGACGGCGCGGCGGCCGAAGCGATGCACGCGGTCGCGCTGCGTGAACGTGATGCCGAAGAACAGCGTGCCCACGTTGACGAGGAAGAAGTCGCCGACGGGCACGAAACTGTCGAGGGTGTAGTTGGCGAGGAGCGTGCATGCTGCGAAGACCAGCATGGCGCTGAGCATCACGGCTCGCCGAGGATCGAGCCGCGACAACGCCAACGATCCGGCTCCGGCCACGAGCGGCGCCAGCACGTAGCGCGGGTCCCACACGCCAACCAGCGCCAGCGCCGCCGGCAGCGCGGCGCCCATGGCAGTGGCCGACACCAGGATCGCGGTGCGGCGGCCCGCGCTCAGGCCGGCCGTCAGCTCGACGAGAAGGCCGACGAACAGCGCACCGAAGAGCAGCACGGCCGCGACCTGAAGCCGGTCGGGCGGCTCCTGTCCGAACTGGGCCAGACGCAGCAGCAGCGCGGGCCCGACGCCGGCGGCCACCAGCAGCGACCCGGAGAGGATGAGCGCGCGGGTGAGCGGTCGCGTGTCGGGGCGAGGATCGTCCACTTGAACGGATACCTTACGTCATGGTGGCAGCGGTCACCGCGTGCTGGCGAGCGCCAACGAGGTAGCACAAGGCGCAGGTCGGGATCGCCAACGAGACGGGACCGGTCAGTCGCCCGGCCGGTCCCGTCGAATTCGCTTCTGGCGTCAGGGCGCCGTGGTGAAGCCCCTGGCGCCTGACGTGCCGCCCACCCACTCCTGGGCCAGCTCCACGCCGCTGGAGTTCGAGATGAGCACCAGTCCGAGGTAGCCGCTGATCAGGCCCACCTCCCCGCTGACCTCGGCGTCGATATCGGTGAAGTCAGGGGAGTTGAGCGCCACCCAGCTGCCGGTTTCCGCGGCGGCCAACGGTAGGCCGTGAGCCGCCAGGTCGGGGATCCGCGCGGACGTCGAGGTCGTCAGGACCCCGAACGCCGTCGGTCCGGCCGTGAACAGGAAGAAGTTGACGCGCCCCGGTGTGCCGGAGATCGAGAAGACGGTGTCGAGGTCGACACCTGTCGCTGCGTCGGCAGGAGCGACGGCCGCGGGCAACGCCGGCACGCTCAGCGTGTACGTGCCACCGCTGGTCAAGCCGGGGCGGTAGGCGAGCCCGAACTGATCGGAGGCCGTCTGGGCTTGGGCGATCAGAGCGAAGGTCGAGCCGGAGTAGAAGGGCGCGACCAGGCTGATCCCGCTCCCACTGCTCGTTCGCGTACCCGGGCTCGTCATCGACTGAGTCGACGGCAGGACCGTGACGGGGTTGGTGTAGAAGTTGACAGGTGTGAAGAACGGCGTCTCTACGTTCAGCGTGAAGTTGACCGAGGCGACCGGCGGCGTGCCGAGCGTGATGTTCCTGACCTCCGAGCCGCCCTCGGAGATCGAGAAGTCGGCCACGGCGCCACTGGCGGTCAGCGCCGTGGGGTTGAAGTCGACGTCGAGAACGTAACGGACGGCGCGCAGGCGCAGGCTGACGCTGATGCCCTCGGCCCAGTTGACCCCCAGGTTGTAGGTGCTCTCGCCATCGTAGACGGTGGTGCAACCGAACACCGCGACGCTCGCCCCTTCCGCGCATATGACGACCCGCTCGCCCGCCGGCACGGCGGGCGTGAGCGTCCCCTGCACGCTTGCGCTTGGCAGCGTCGCAGGCGCGGTCGCCGTCACGAGGGGCTGCAGGACGGGGCTGTCGGTGCTCAAGCCCTCGTAGACCTGGGCCCAGTTCCCGATCGCGCTGAACACGGTGACCGTGTAGGGGACGACGACGCCGCTGATCGAGAAGCTGCCACCGAGCGACGTCGTCGTGACGAGATGGCCTTCGATCAGCACGCTGGCTCCCGCCAGCGGCATGCCGACCTGATCGAGGACGACGCCGCTCACGTCGAGCAGCTCGAGGCTGACCTCGAGGGTCGCGGTACCTGTCGCCTGTGCTCCTGTGGCAGAGACCGTCACGGTGAACGTGCCCTCGGACGCAGTGGGGGAGGCGGTCAGCGTCAGCTGGCGCGAGTCTCCGGCGGCGCCGAGGCTGCTGCCGCTGAAGCTGGCCGAGACACCGCTCGGCAGCCCGCTGGCGTCGAGGACGAACGGGCCCGGCACGCTTGCCGCGGTCAGGTTGACCGTGATCGCGGCCGTGCCGCCGACGTTGAGGACGACCGCGGTCGGCGCCAGCTCTATGCGGACGTTGCCGCTGGTGCCGCAAGATGCCAATACGGCCGCCAGTATCGACACCGCCAAGAGCCTGACGGCGAGCCAGAGCCGAGCCGAGTTCGACAGCTTGTGGTGCATCAGATCCTCCGAGGGCGCGCGTCTGCGTCTGCAGTGCGTCGTGTCGGTCATGCTGTGACGGTTTCGCCGCTGCTGACTGTAGGGTTTGACCGTTCGGGAAGTAGCGAAAAGCTGCACTGCTCGGTTCTCAGGCGCTCGAGCCGGCGCTGCCTGAGCGGTCGATGAAGCGGAAAGCCGGCGATCGCGATGCCGCGTCACAGGCGGCTTCGAGGATCACCGGCTTCTCCTTGCTGAGTGGTCGGGGCGAGAGGATTCGAACCTCCGACCCCATCGTCCCGAACGATGTGCGCTACCAGGCTGCGCTACGCCCCGACGCGACTTGCAGCTAGAGAGTGTATGCGATTCAGGGGCCGACGTTCAACCGAAACGTAGTGTTCGGGACAGCAGCAGGTGCGTCTCAGGCTCCGGTCGAGGCCTAACTATCGTCCAGGCTGAACCAGCCGACAGCAGCCAGAGCCTGCGAGGCAGCGGCGGCGTCGAAGCCGCGCCTCGCCAGGAACGCGAAAGCCTTGGCCTTCGCCCGATGGAGTGCCTCGCTCACCGAGCGCTCGGTAGCCGCACCCCGATCGCCCTCTGAGCCTTCGTCGTCGAGGCGCGGCCGGTAGCGCCAGGCGTTCTTCTCCAGCAGCCCGACGGCTGCCGCCACCTGCTGGGCGGGCTGCAGCTCTCCGACCTTGGCCGTCACCAGCTCCGCGTCGATCCCTCGCCGCCGAAGCTCCTGTGCCAGAGCGAGGCGCCCGCGCGCCGACTTGCGGCTGGCGACGTACTGCTCTGAGTAGACGGCGTCGTCGGCCAGGCGCAGCTCGATGAGGCGGTCCAGCAGCTCATCCGCCAGCTCCCCGGCGCCGCGTCGCTCCAGCTTGCGCCTGAGCTCGCTGAGCGTGTACGACTGGCGGCTCAACAGCAGCAGCAGGTAGTCCCACGCCTGCTCGCGCGTCTCCAGCGGGCGCGGAGCCCTGCGCCGGGGCGGGTCGGAAGGCGCCGCGGCGCTCACCGCAGCCTGCTCACCTGAGCACGCTGACCGGGTCGAGCCGGCTAGCGCGCCGAGCTGGGAAGATGCCTGCGATCACGCTCGTCGCCAGCGACACGGCGCAGACCCACACCAGGTCGAGCGCCTGCACCTCGACCGGCAGCTGGGTGATGAAGTAGAGGTCGCCGGGCAGCGGGAACGGCTGGAAGCGGAAGTAGGCGCTGACCAGGATCCCGAGCAGGGCGCCGAGGAGCGTGCCGGCGCCGCCGAGCAGGAAGCCCTCGAGCATGAACACCCTGAGCACCTGCCGCTCGCTGGCGCCCAGCGCCCGCAAGATCGCGATCTCCTCGGTCTTCTCCGCGACGGTCAACACCAGCACGTTGGCGATGCCGAACGCCGCCACCAGCACGATGAGGAACACGACGACGCCGATCACGGCCTTCTGCAGGCGGAGCTGGCTCACCAGGCTGGCGAAGAGGCTCTCCCACGACAGCGGCCTCAGCCCGTAGCGGTCGGCGAGGTCCAGGCCCACGGCCTGCGCCCGCGAGGCGTCCCTGAGCCTCAGGTGGTACCCGGTGATGCGGTCCCCGACGCCGAGGAACTCCTGCAGCGCGGGGATGGACAGGTAGGAGGTGGTCGCGTCTATCAGCTCGTTGCCGACCCTGAAGGTCCCGACGACGGTGAAGGTCGTGGTGGCGCCGTTCACCTCGCGCACCATCACGCTATTGCCAGGGATGACGCCGAGCTGCTGCGCCAGGGAGGCGCCTAGCACGATGCCCTCGCCGCTGCCAATCGCCTCGGCCTGCGTCTCGATGACGGCGAGGTCGAGCACCTGAGACTGGCGAGCCGGGTCGATGCCGAGCATCTGAGTGAAGCCCTGGCGCGCGCTGATGCCGAGAGACGAGCTGGCGCGCCTGGCGATCAGCGCCTGGCCGGCGAGGTAGGGCGCCACGGCCGTCACCTGTGGATGCTCGAAGAAGCTGGCGGCGAGTGCCTCGTCCTCGACCAGAAGATCTCCGGCGAGGTAGCTCTGCAGCGAGAGCATGGGCGTGGCGCGCAGCGTCGAGGTCATCAGCTCGTCGATGAACCCATTGGTCAGCGACAGGGCCGTGATCAGCACCATCACGCCGACGGCCACTCCCAGCACCGTCAGCAACGACTGCAGCCCACGCCGGCGCATGTGCCGCCAGGCGAGGTACGGAACGAGAGCGCTCACGCTCTAAAGGCTAGCGAAACGAGAGGAGGCCGGGGGTTGCCTCGAACGCCGAGACCGGCATAGGCTCCAGCTCGGGCCCGTGGCGGCCGAACCGCACGACCTCGACCTCGATGCGCCTGACACCCCAGTTGATGGCGGTGGAGTACTCCGCGAACCAGACGTCGAGCTGCTGCGTCTTGCGCGCGTGCATCGTGTCCTCGACGACGAAGAGGCCCTGCGAGTCGAGCAGCGCCTGGAAGGCGCCGACACCGCGCCCGGTGTAGTAGCCACCGAGATCGCGCAGCCTCACCAGCGAGCCGTAGGGTAGGTCGGTGCCTAGCAGGTCTCGGCTTACCGCCACGACTCCGAAGCGGGTGCGGGCGCCGGTCGCGGTGATGAACGGGGTCGAGTCGGTCTGATCCACCAGCGAGTTGTAGCCCGTGGCCCGCAACTCGAAGGTCGGGTTGGCGGTGGGGCCGAACTCCAGGGTCTCGTGCGTCGCAGCCATGGGCTCGTCGAGGACGACCGCGAACGGTGCGAGGCTCACGTCTACCACGGTGCTTTCCGAGGGGGCTGCTGTGTCAGCGCCGGGGGCGCTGAAGGCTGTGATGAGCGCGGTTACCACCAGCCCGAGGGCCATGAGCTTCCCGCTGATGTGCAGGGCCATCAACGACTCCCAACCGCGAAATGTTAACACCTTCACATGAGAGTTGGCGACTTCCCGGGTGACGAGGTCCTCATGATGGCGTGATAAACGTGCAGGCTGCAGGGACGTGACGCCCTCGGCGTCGGCCCCGAGCTTCGGTGATAGCTTGAGATCGGCACCAGTCACCCCGCTTCGGCCTGCCGTGCGCACGGCCGACAGGACAACCCCCGGTGCCAGAGTCAGGAACCAGCGTTGGCACTCTTCTTCGGACTTCTAGCGTCGCCGACCGTGTTGCTCAACGCCCTTCTTGGCATGCTGCCGGGGCGCGGCGGTCAGGTCCCGCTGAGCAGGTCGGGCGTGTCTCGTGTCAGAGGACCCGACCGCTTCGCGGTCGTCGTGCCCATGTTCAACGAGGAGGCGGGAGCTCAGGGCACCATCGCCTCGTTGTTCGAGCAGACAGAGGCGCCAGACCTCATCGCCATCAGCATCAACGGCTGCCAGGACGCGACCGGGGACGTGGTGAGGCGGGCTTTGACCGCTCACGGCTACGCTCAGGTGCACCGCACGCCGCTCGCCCTGACCGACGCCAGCTCCGAGCGCTGGCAGTGCTCGGGCCGGCCGCCGGTGATCGTGCTGGAGTACAGCCTGCCGACGTCCAAGGCGGACAGCATCAACTCGCTGGTGGCCGGTGGGCAGCTGCACGCCGAGCGCATCGTCGTCATCGACGGCGACACGGTCGTGGACGCAGGCTTCGTGGCTGCCATGAAGGACAGCTGCTACCGCCTGCGCCGCGTCAAGCACCGGGCCGAAGGGCGCTGGGGCTACGTCCTGGAGGACGTCGCGATGCAGTCGGGCGCGGTGCTCTCGCTGGGAAGCTCCAAGCGGCTCCTCGCCCGCTTCCTGGCCTTGGCGCGCTCGGCCGAGTACGCCTTCGCGACGCTGATCAGGACGGGGCAGAGCCGGCGGATCGCTGGACCGGTCTTCGGCCGCTCGCGGCTCTATACCGTCGTCGGCTGCGGCTTCACCGCGCGCGCCGACTGCTTCCCGATGCCGTCGGACACGCTGACGGAAGACCACGACTTCACGCTCTCGGTGCAGGCCGCGGCAGGCAGCGAGAAGGCGTTCACGGTCCGCGAGCTCGGTGCTCTCGGTTACGAGGTGAGCATCGCCGGCAAGCCGCGCGCTCTGTCACAGGTCCTCGAGGCCGGGGCCGAGGTGATCTTGCGCCGCAGCTCCGACGCCGTCATGGTCCCCGCAGCGCAGATGCGCACCGAGGACCCGCACAACCTCGCCGCCTACCTCAAGCAGGTGGAGCGCTGGAACGGCGGCGGGCTCGAGTCCGCGCTCAAACGGCTGGCGGCCAGGACCGGCGGTCAGCGGGTGAGCGGCAACGTGCGCTTCGCGTACCTCGCCGCTCAGCTCGAGAACCTCGTGGGGCTAGGCCTGCTGCTGGCGATCCCCGTCCTGCTCGGCCTCAACCGCTTCGTGCCGTCCCTCGGTCTCGCGCCGGGCGCCCTGCTGCCGTGGCTGGCCATCGACGCTGCCGCCACGGCCGCTCTGATCGCCATCGGCTACGCCAAGGTGTTCCGGGCTCGCGGTACCGGTCCGGTCGCGACGCTGTTCGCGGCGCTGGGGCGGGCGCTGGTCGGTGTGGCGCCGTTGCTCGTCCTGAGGCCGCTGAACGCGCTGGCGTACGTGACCGCCCTCAGCCGCGTGCTCGCCCTGAGCCGAGCGAGGGCCAGCGTTGACGAAGCGCAGCAGCACTACCGCCCCAGCAACACCGCTGCTGGGCGCATCAGCGTTACCTGGGAGAGGCCCGGTCTCGTCAACGCTCGCAGCATCCCTGCCAGGACGGCGGGCACGGCGGTATCGCTGATGCTGTGGGGAGTGCTCGCCTTCGCGGGCACGGCGCTGATCGGGCACCTCGTGCGCCCCGGCTACCGCGCCACCTGGGACCTGATCTACGTGTCGAACCCGCTCGATCAGGACAACCATCTGATCCTCCCGGTCTCCGGCTCCGCTGGCGAGCGCCAGGAGCTGCCCTACTGCTCGCCGGAGACGGTGCAGGTCGCGGCTGCCGCCGAGCGGCGCCTGGAAGGGGTCGCCGCCGACTACAGGGAGCTCTCGCCCTGGGGCGTGCTGATGCTAGCCCGCCTGGCGCCGCTGCTGCCGGACCTCGAGCGCTCGGCCACCAGCTACGACGTCTCGCCGGCCTTCTTGCTGCAGGTGGTACTCAACGAGTCGTTCCTGGACCCCTTGGCCATCGGGTCGACCAACGACATCGGGTTGGCTCAGATGACGTCCGACGCGCTGACCCTGCTTCACTCGGTCTCGAACGACCCGCGCTCGAAGTTCCACAACCCTGGGCTCTTCGCGCGCGAGTTCAGCCTCTTCGACCCCGTCTTCTCGCTGTGCGGCGGTGCCGCCAAGCTGGCCTGGGCCTCCGACCAGCCTGGAGGCGCCGACGAGCGCCTCGCCTACGCCCGCTACATCAACCCGCTCGACGGCGTCGTCAACGGCTCGGTCAGCCCTAGGATCGCGGCCTCGGTCGAGTCGATGGCCGAGCTTGCCAAGCTGACCGGGCTGCTGGGCGCGACGATCGCGGCCTACCGCGATGACCCGGCCTCGGTGGCGGAGGTCGAGCGGCTGCTGCTAGACGTCAGCCACGCCTTGGCCGAGGGCGCGCTCGACCTGGGTGGCGCCTACCGTGCGGCGGCACAGCTCGTGGCGAGGTTCCAGGTCAACGACCGCGACTTCTACGCCGCCGTAGTAGAGCGGTTGTTCGAGGAGTCCATTCCCGCCGACGCCGGCGAGGACCTCTACCTGGCCAGCAGCAACCTGTAGAGCCCGCCGTCGAAGGACGTCAGCAGCACTGCGCCGTCCGCGCCGCTGGTGATCGACGTGATCGGGAGCCCGGCCTGGAGGACCAGCTCGACCGCGCCCGTCTCCAGCTCCAGGCTCCAGATACGGCCGAGTGCGAAGTCCGCGTAGAGGTACCTGCCCATCAGCGCGCCCAGGTCGGGATCGCGCACCACCACCCCGGCGACGACCGCGACGCCTCCGGCGGGGTCCAGATGCGGATGCCGGTAGGCCGCGACCGGGTCGATCATGGCGGGAGCGTCGGCAGTCCCGCAGAGCGGATCGACCTGCGTGACGCCGTCGTAGCCCATGAAGCAGCCCGGGCCTTCGCGGCTGGGCCAGCCGTAGTTGCCGTCGGGGACCACCTCGTTGATCTCTTCCCAGACGTCCTCGCCGACATCGGCCAAGAACAGCCTGCCGCTGGGCGGATCGAACGAGAACTTCCACGGGTTGCGGAAACCGCGAGCGTACACCTCGGGCTCGATCGGCTCGAGGCTGCTGGAGGCCGCAGCGCGCAGTCCGGCCGGCAGAGTGAACCTGACGAGCTTGCCGCACAATGTCGCGTCCGACTGCGCGATAGCCTCGGCACCAGGCCCGAAGTCCTCGTAGCGCCGGCCGGTGCCGACGCTGAGGTAGAGGAGCCCGTCGGGTCCGAAGGCCACCTGGCCGCCGTGGTGGAACGGGTCGACGACCTCGATGCGCAGGAGCACCACCTCGCTGGTGCGATCGGCGGCCGTCAGCTCCGGGTCGGTCTGGAAGGCACTGACCAGCAGGTCGCCGGTCCCCTTCTCGGTGAAGGCGGCGATGAGCTGGCGTGGACGGCCAGCCGCGCGCGCCGCGGCCGCGCTCTCTAGAGCGACCGTGAACAGGCCCTGCTCGCCCTCCTGGGCCGTGACGCGGCCAGAGAGGCTCAGGAACGGCTGGCCCCGGACGCTGCCGTTCTCGACGAGCTCGACCACCCCATCGAGGCGCACGACGAGCACGCGTCCGCTGCCGTCGTCGAGGGCGAGCGCGTGCACGGGCAGGGTGAGACCCTCCGCGAGGCGCATGAGCGTGTAAGAACCTGGGCTGGAGGTGGCTGGCGCCTGCGCGACGGCGAACAGAAGCGCAGCGGCCGCGCCGGTCAGCCGCGCGGCCAGAGCGAGGACCCTCATAGACCTACCTACCTGCGCGCGCTGTCCGCTGAGGCGAAGAGCGCCTCCGGACGCGCCGGCATGCGTCCCAGCGCCGACCTGAAGGCGTCGGCCACGTCGGCATCAGCGACTATACGCCAGTCGGTCTCCTTGTTCTCGTCGAACCACACGAGGGCTTGGAGACGCTCGAAGGCGGTGCTCGCGAACATTGAGGCCACCCACTCCGCCTTGTCGCCACCGGTCGAGGAGCTAGCCATCTCGGCGAACCACACCGGCTGGGTGCCGAGCGCCGTTATGCGGTCGTAGCCGCTCGCGAACACCTCCTCGAAGGCGCGCCAGGTCGTCCACGGCCGCGACGTACCCCAGTTGTAGCCGTCCAGGGCCAGCACGTCGACCACGTCGGACCCGGGGTAGTAGGCCTCCATGCGGTTGGCCTCGGTGGCTGGCTGGTCGGTCACGTTGGGGCTGAAGACCCAGCGGACGTTGTCGGCGCCCTCGGCGGCGAAGACCGCCGCCATGTGGCGCCAGGCCGCCCTGAGGCCCTCCGGGTCGCCGTTCCACGAGACCCACTCGCCGTTCATCTCGGGGAAGGGCCGCAGGAACACGGTGACGCCGGAGTCCCTGACGCCGCGAGCCCAGGCACGCAGGTAGTCGTCGTGCAGGCCGCCTGCGATGTCTCGCACGTCTTTGCCGTGCGGCTGCCAGCTGATCAGCGGCAGCCTGCCGCCTACCGAGACGGCCGCGACCATCTCCGGGTAGTAGTCGTTGTCGAAGTTCGTGAACCAGTGGACGATGTCGAGCTGCCGTCCGAGGGCCGCCTCGAGCCGCGTTATCGGCTCGAGCCCTTGCCAGACGCCGCCGTAGGTGAACGCTCCGAACATGACCCGTTCGGCCAGCGGCACGAGCTGCGAGGGAAAGGTCGCGCTGGGAAGAGGCGCGGCCGCTGCGACCGTCGCCACCGGCTGCGGGGCGACCGCCGCTGCCGGCTCGCCGGACGCCGTCCTAGCCGGAGCCAAGGCCTTGGCAGTGCTGGTGGAGGAGCGCTCGGCGACCTGAGCGCCGAGTACGAGCGGGGAACGTGCCGAGACGAGGCCGGGTGCTTGCAGCATCAGCAACGCCAGCGTAACCGCGAGCAGCGAGCTCTTCTTGCTGTGGGTCACCAGGTCCCGGCCCGTCTGGCGTCTACGCCAGCACTAGGGGCACCTGACCGGGTGGGGGGATCTGAAGCGCGCTGCCGCTCCTAGGAGACGGCACGCAGTCCATTGGCCGGTTGCGCTACTAGCTCCACCTGGCCCAAGCGCCCAATTGCAGGCCAGGTTTCACAGCTTCCAACGGCGGGCCGCTTGGCCCGCTGAGCGCAAGTTAGCACCTGCCCCTGCCGGCCGCGGTGTCAGATGTCGCACGGTCCTACGAGGTCGTGAACTGCGCCACAGCGCGGTAACCTGTCACCCGCCCGGCCACCTCGCGAGGGCCCGACCACCATGCTCGAGTCAGACGCAGCAGGCACGCAGGCAGGGACACGGCACCCCAGCGGTGGCGGCGCACGCTTCGGGTTCGAGACCCTGGGCGTCAGCGGCGGCGCGCGCCTCGGGCGGCTCGACACGCCGCATGGCAGCGTCGCGACGCCGGCGTTCGTGGCGGTGGGCACGCAGGCGACGGTCAAGAGCCTCACGCCGGAGGCCGTGCGCGAGGCGGGCACCGAGCTGCTGTTCGCGAACACCTACCACCTCTACCTGCGTCCCGGACCCGAGGTGGTGGCGGCGCACGGCGGGCTGCATCGCTTCATGGGCTGGGACGGCCCGATCCTCACCGACTCGGGCGGGTTCCAGGTCTTCTCGCTCGGAGCCTCGATCGAGCACGGCGTGGGCAAGGTGGCGAGCATCTTCCCCGACGAGAGCCCCGCTGGCCAGCGGGGCGCGCGGGCCACGACTCCCGGCGGCGGCGCGCTGGTGCGTGTGGCGGAGGACGGCGTCGAGTTCCGGAGCCACATCGATGGCGCCAAGCACTTCTTCACGCCCGAGCTGTCGATCGCGGTGCAGCGAGCCCTGGGCGCCGACATCGTGCTGGCCTTCGACGAGTGCACCAGTCCGCTTCACGACGAGGCCTACACCGCCGCGTCGATGGAGCGCACTCACAGGTGGGCGAAGCGCAGCCTCGACGCCTTCCGCGGCTCGGAGGACGCCCACGGCTACCAGCAGGCGCTCTACGGGATCGTGCAGGGGGGCGCGTTCGAAGGCTTGCGCAAGGCCAGCGCGCAGGAGGTGTCGCGGCTGGGGTTCGACGGCATCGCCATCGGCGGGAACCTCGGCAGCTCCAAGGCGGAGATGCACAGCGTGCTCGACTGGACCGTGCCGCTCCTCGATCCTGCCCTGCCGCGCCACCTGCTGGGCATCGGCGACGTCGCCAGCATCTTCGAAGCCGTCGAGCGCGGTGTCGATACGTTCGACTGCGTGATGCCTACGCGCAACGCGCGCGCTGGCACGCTCCTGGTGACGCCGGGCGTAGCCGGAGCGGCCAAGGGCGCCTCGGGGGTCAACGCCGGCCTGCGGCTGAACATCTACAACGCCCGCCACGCGAACGACCTCGGTCCGGTCGAGGAGGGCTGCGCCTGCTACGCCTGCAGCCGCTACTCGCGCGCCTACCTGAGGCACCTGTTCAAGTCGGGCGAGCAGCTCGCCCAACAGCTGGCTACGATCCACAACCTGCACTTCATGGCGCGGCTGATGCAGCGCGTGCGCGAGGCACTCGCGACCGGCGGCTTGAGCGATCTCAAACGCGAGTACCTGGGCGGCACCGGAGGCGGCCCGGGCGCGAGCTAGAAGTTCTTCTCGATCAGGTCGATGGTGGTGCCGTCTTGCGTCACGAAGCGCACGATGCCTACGGTCGGCACGAAGTAGATGTCCAGCACCGTCTGCGCCCCGTTGCTCGTCAGCGTCGTCTGACGGATGAGGAGGGCGTTGTAGCGCCCCGCCGGCGTCGCGACGCCGCGCAGCCCGACGACCTCGGCGCTCAGCGTCACGTTGAACCCGGACATGCGGCTCGTGCTCGTCCAGGTCGAGCCCGGCGTCAGCGGCTCCGTCGGGTAGACGACCAGGCCCGGCTCGTAACCGAACACCTGGCCTCCTGCCGCGGTCCCGTGGCTCAGCACCCCGTCAGGGCGGTACTCGAGGTAGTCCTCCGAGATCGGGATGCCCTCGTAGTAGTGGGTGAGGATCATGACGTCGCGGCCGCTCATCGGGCGCGGCCCGCTGAGGGTCTGGGTCTCGCCGGACGAGTACGTCCAGCTCAGACCCGCTGCCGACGGGTAGTAGGACTGCGACTGGGCCGAGGCGAACGCCGACGCCAAAGCGACGATCAGCGCCGCGCCGGCCAAGGCCACGCGGTAACGGAGCGCCGTGCCGCGCCTCCGCCGCCTCACGCCGGCCCCCGGCGTAGCTGCGAGGCGCGCTCGGTGGCCTCTTCGACGGCGTCGATGAGTGCGAACCGCAGGCCGTGGCGTTCGAGGGTGCGCACGCCCGCGATCGCGGTACCTCCCGCCGAGGAGACCTCGTCCTTGAGCTCGCTGGGGTGCTTGGTCTCGAGCAGCCTGGCCGTGGCCAGGAGGACCTGTCTAGCCAGGTCGCGCGCCACGCGCCGGTCCAGACCGACCCTGACGCCGCCGTCGGCCAGCGCCTCGGCGACGACGGCGGCGTACGCCGGTCCCGAGCCGGCCATGCCGGTGAACGCGTCGAACAGCCGCTCCTCCAGCTCGAAGACGCTGCCGACCGAGCCGAAGAGGCTCCGGGCCATCGCGACGTCCTCGCTCGATGCCTCCGGCAGGGCGCAGAGCGCCGTCGCGCTGACGCCCAGGCTGGCGCCTAGGTTGGGCATGGCTCGCAGCACCCGCTGGCTGCCGACGCGTCTGGCGATGGTGCTCGCCTCGACGCCGGCCATCAGCGAGATGAACGCCGCGTCGCGCCTCGCCACCAGCGGCGCGACCGACTCGAACGACTGCGGCTTGACGGCCAGCAGCAGGCGCTCGGCGCGCTTGAGGCCGCGGTCGTCGAGGGCGCCGACGCCGAAGCGTTCGGAGAGCTCGGCGGCGCGGCGCGCGTTCGGGTGGTAGATGCCGACCTCGGCGTGGGACAGAACGCCGGCAGCGATCGCTCCTTGCATCACGGCACCGCCCATGCGCCCGGCGCCCACGATGGCGAGCTTCAACGTCGCGCCAGCGTCAGAGTCAGCTTGAGTCACGGCGCCCATTGTACCGGCGCGACCGGGGCGTTCCTAAGTGCATTCCGCACAGGCCGACGTCCGGTTCGCGCGCCTTCTCGTGCCTGAGCCATCTGCGCCTCAACCCTCGGCGGTCAGCTCGCCGCACAGGTTCGTGACCATGGCGGCGGCCACCTCGGCGGGCGAGAGCCCCTTCCCGAACAGCCACGTCAGCTTGC
>CAYYOK010000040.1:0-24325 GCA_964473205.1 uncultured bacterium
ACGCAGCGAAAGGCCACAGGTTCGAATCCTGTCGGGCGCACCAATGTGATGAGTCGGGCGCACCAAAGACGCAGTTGCCGCCGGCGTCCGTGAGCCTCATGGTTTCCCGTTCGTCGAAGTCAGCTTCTCAAGCCCGTCGAGAATCAGCCCGAGACCTATCTCGTATTCGGCCCGGTACGAGTATTCGCCCGTGACCATGAGCTCGCTCACCATGCGCCCTAGGTTCGGCAGTGCGGCGAGGTCGAGGGCGGCGGCCATCTCGTTCTCGTGGCCCTCGCCGGGCTCGAACGGCAGGTTCACCTCGGTGAGCACGAAGCCGTATATGTAAGCGTCGAGCAGTGAGAAGGCGTGCGCAGCCATGCGAACGTCGAAGACCGTGTAGAGCGAGCCCAAGATCGCATCGTGGTGACGAAGAACGGCCTCGACGGTCTCGCCTCGCGACTCGATCATGCCGAGCCCCCAGGGATGCACGGTGAGTACTTCGCGCCTCGATGCGGCGCTCTTCTGCATCTCTTCGCGCCAGCCCTTGGTGGCGTCGGGTAGGTAGAACTGCTTGACGACCCAGCTTGCGAGCGCGACGAGCAGCGCATCCTTGTTCTTGACGTGATAGTAGAGCGACATCGCCTCGACGCCGAGTTCCTTCGCGACGGTGCGCATGCTCACCAGGCTTAGACCACCCCGGTCGGCGACCGCCGCCGCCGCCTCGACGATGCTCTCGGGGCTGAGCCGGGGTCGTGGCTTGCTGTTCGATTCGTCGTTGACATTCATACACCCGTAAGGTACCTTTTCCCGTGACGACTTACAAGCGTAAGAATGGAGACGGAGTGAAAGCAGTAGTCGTGAGGCGATACGGCCCGCCCGAGGTGGCAGTCGTCGAAGATCGCCCCGAGCCCAGCATCAAGCCGCACGAGATCCTCGTGCGCGTCGAGGCCGCCTGCGTCACCGCGGGCGATGCGCGCATCCGCGCAGCTCGCTTCCCCCGCGGCTTCGGGGTGCCGGCGCGGCTGGCTCTCGGTGTTCGCGGGCCGAGGAGGTCGGTGTTGGGCTCTGCGTTCTCCGGTGTCGTCGAGCGGGCCGGATCGGCTGTCACAGGCTTCTCGACCGGCGACGAGGTTGCGGGCATGAACGGCGCCAGCATGGGGGCGCATGCACAGCTGGCGGCGATCCGGCCGACATCGATCGCGCTCAAACCCGCAGGCGTCAGCCACATCGACGCGGCCGGCGCCATCTTCGGTGGTACTACCGCGCTGCAGTTTCTGCACGAGCGTGTGCGCCCCCGTAGCAAGGTGCTCGTGAACGGGGCGAGCGGCGCCGTCGGCACCAGCGCCGTGCAGCTGGCGGCGCTGGCGGGGGCCGAGGTTACCGCCGTCACGAGCGAAGCGAACGCCACCCTCGCTTCCCGACTTGGCGCGGCGCACGTCGTCGACTACCGCAAGCAGCCGCTCGATGAGTTACCCCGCGACTTCGACCTCGTGTTCGACGCCGTCGGCAACATAGACCGCTCGCTCGGGTTGCGGCTCGCAGGATCCAACGGTTTCGTGGTGCTCGCGGTAGCGAATCTCTGGGATACCGCTCGGCCAGGCGGCCGAGTGCTCACCGGTCCCATCCAAGAATCGGCGAGTGATGTCGCCCATCTGCTCGGACTTTTAGAGGCCGGCCGGCTCGACCCGGTAACTCAATCGCTCGGCGGGCTTGACGCCATCGTCGCCGCGTACGAGCTCGTCGATTCGGGTCGCAAGGTCGGCAACGTGGTGGTGCAGCCGTGGGCCTGAGCGAGTGGGGCCGCATCGTGCTGGCGGGGTCGTGGGTGAGCCTCATGCTCATCTATCTGCTTGGCGATGTGCTGCGGCTGTTTGCGGGCAGCTTCACGCCCGGACACATCGGCGACGTGCCCGCCAAGAGTTGGATGTGGACGATGGCAGCCCTCATCATGCTGGTGCCGATCGCGATGATCCTTACGACCCTCTTGACTCCCGCGGGCTCGCTCAAGTGGATCACGATCGCCGTCTCGGTTGCGCTTGCTCTCTTCAACCTCTCGGCACTGCCCTACAAAGACTTCTTCGACAACATGCTGATCGTGATCAGCCTGGGCCTCAACGTCTTCATCGTTTGGTACGTCTGGCGGATGGGCGGCTAGAAGAACCGCCCCGGCGTGAACGGCAAGCCGCTCAGAGCGCTCAGCGCGCCCGCGATGGCAGGGTCGAAGCCGCGCGAGAGCTGCCTGACGTCGGCGCTGGCGTGGCTGTCGGGCTGAACGCCACCGTCGAGCGACGCTCCATCCGGCAGTTGCAGGTTGGCGACCGCGACGAGCACGTTGCTGCCGTCGGGCAGGCCGAAACCCTGAACGACCTCGACGTTGCCGAGAGTCGCGATGCCGACGACCCGGGCCAGACCACGCGCCTGCAGAACCGCCGCGGCGACCTCGGCAGCCGAGCTGGTCCTGGAGTCGACGAGCACGGCTAGCGGGGCCTCGATCCGCACCGGAGCCGCTACTCGCGCTTCCCGCACCGACCGCCCGTCGGTCCCGACGAGGCGCGCCGTTCCTCCCGATCGATCGGTCCTGAACTCGGCGCTCCACATCACGCCGCCACGCGCCACGGCCTGCCCCCACTCGCCGTCGACGAAGGCTCCCAGGAACACGCCTAGCTCGGCCAGGCTGCCGCCGAGGTTGCCGCGCAGGTCTATGACGTAGGACTTGGCGCCACGCTGCTGAAGCGTGGCGAGCAGCTCGTGCGCCTTGGCGCCGGTACCGACGAGCGTGAACGACGGCAAGTAGAGGAAGCCGATGTCGCCCTCGAGCATCGTCGCGTAAGGGTTGAGCAGCAGCGATCTCTCGTCCGCGGCCGTCGGGACCAGCTCGATCGTCGTTGCCGCGCGCGACCCGCGCCTGACGCTCATGCTGGCAGCGCCGGCGTCGAGGGTGGCGTTCATCGCGGCGTCCACCTGCGTTTGATCTGCCAGGCGGAGGTCGAGGTCGTCTATCGCCTCGATGACGTCGCCGCGCAGCAAGCCGGCTACGTCGGCCGCCGTCGTCGGCAGCACTCGCTCCACCACGAGGCCGACGCCGTTGAGGAAGCGCACCTGCAGGCCGAAAGTGAGCTTGTCGCCGTCCTGACCCAGCAGGCTGTCGAAGTCAAGGCTAGTTAGGCCCAGCCAGCGCGAGTGGTCGTCGCCGATCTCGGAGACCATCCTGCGCATCACCGCGTCGAAGACGACGCGCTCGGTGGCGGCCAGCGCGGCCTCGCGGTGGCGCTCGCCCCAGGCGTCCCAGTCGAGGTGGTCGGGGTTCCAGTAGTAGTCGCGGAACAGGTCGACGAGCGCGTCGAAGACGCGGGCGCGTTCGTTCCTGAGCTGGGGTGCGGCGAGGGCACCGAGCGGCGCCTCGCTGGTCTGGGGGTCGAGCGGGGCCTGGACCTGCGCTGACGCGGACGCCGTCGACAACAAGATCGCCAGCGCGAACCTCGCCAGCACACGCCTCACCACGATGGAAGACCCCGATGCTGGTCTCTGACCCATGGCACGTCGAGGAGGATGCCTTCGCCGCCGAACACCTCGACCACGGAGCCTTCGATAGCGAGAACGACGGCGTCGACGTCAGCGGGCTGGCTCAGCGTGTAGTAGAGCTGGTTGAGGCGGCCGATCATGCTCGCCGTGCCGCCGCCGCGCTCGAAGGCGGCGCTCAGGTCGACGCGCAGCACTCCGTCATCGAGGCGCGCCGAGCGCAGCTCGACGTCTGCGGGCACCGCCGAGCTCAGACCGCGAGTGGCCTCCTCGGGCAGCGGGCCGCGGGCCAGAGCCTCGACCTGAGCCGCGACACGAGCCGTCACGTCTCTGCCTCCGAAGCGGCGCGGGACCGCCTCGAGCGTGAACACGACTCCCCTGTCGACGGCCATGTAGACCATCATGTCCGGGATCCTCTGCAAAGTGCGCGTCGTGATCACAGCCACCAACGCCAGCAGCAGTAGCAAGGCCAGCGCGACGACCCTCAGGACCACTGTTCGCACGTTCGACGCCCTCCCAAACGGACCTGACCGCCGCGCTCAGGCCTGCCTTATCGGCAGGTAGCGAGGCTCCCACATCGCCGCCAGGACCGCTTCCTCGACGTCGCCCTCCGGGACCCGGCTTGCCACCCCATCGGCGATCGCTTGGAGGACGACCGCCTGGGCGACATGGCGGCTGGCGCGCCGCATCACGCTCACCTTCGGGTACACGGCGCCGAGAGCGATGTCGAGGGAGTCGGTGTACGCGGCCAGCGCCTCGGCGGCCGCGGCCAGCATCCCGTCGGTGATGACCTTCGCCCCGCAGACGAGCGCCCCGAGCCCGAGCCCTGGGAAGATGAACGCGTTGTTCCCCTGGCCGATGCGCCGCGTGACGCCGCCGAACTCGACGTCGGCGAACGGGCTCCCCGTCGCGACTATCGCCTTGCCGTCGGTCCACTTCAGAACGTCGCTCGGGACCGCCTCGCTGAAGTCGGTCGGGTTCGAGAGAGCGAACACGATGGGCGTCGCGGCGTTGGCCTGAACGGCGCGCACGACCTCCTCGTCGAACGCGGAGGCCTGACCGGACAGCCCGATCAGCGCCGTAACGCCGGCGTTCTTTATCGTCTCGAGGATCGTCGGTATCTCGCCGGCGATCTTCCAGCCCGCGACGCGCGCAGCAGGCTGCAGCATGCCGAGCTTGTAAGGCTCGAGTCCCTTGCGCCCTTCAAGGAGGAGCCCGCGCGAGTCGACGACGAAGATCCTCGCAGCCGCCTCGGCCTCGCTGAGGCCCAGCCGCACCATGCCGGCCTTGATCTGCCGCGCGACGCCGATCCCGCCCGCGCCGGCGCCGTGAACCAGGATCACCTCCTCGCTCAGCGACTTGCGCGTCTTGCGAGCGGCGGCGAGCAGCCCGGCGACGACGACGGCGCCCGTGCCCTGGACGTCGTCGTTGAACGACGGCAAGCGTTCGCGGTAGCGATCCAAGATCGTGAACGCCTTCTGCTTGCTGAAGTCCTCCCACTGCAGCAACGCGCCGGGGAAGTGGCGGATGAAGGCGGTCACGAAGCGCTCCATGAAGTCCTCGTACTCCTGCCCCACGAGGCGTTCGTGCCTGACGCCGAGGTAGAGGGGGTCGTCGAGGAGGTCGCTGCGGTTGGTGCCGACGTCGAGCCCGATCGGCAGCGTCGTGGCGGGGTCGATCCCGGCGGCGGCCGTGTACAGCGATAGCTTGCCGATGCAGATCGCCACGCCGCCGTAACCCTGGTCACCGATGCCGAGGATTCCCTCCGAATCGGTCGCGACGGCCAGCTTCACGTCGGTGACGGGAGCGTTGTCGAACAGATCGTCGATGCGGTCGATGTTGGCTGTCGAGACGACGAGGCCGCGTGGGTAGCGGTAGAGGTGGCTGAACCAGCGGACGGCCTCGGCCACCGTCGGGGTGTAGATCAGCGGGAGCATCTCCTCCAGATGCCGCTCGAGGACGGCGTAGAACAGCACCTCGTTGCGGTCCTGGAGGGCGCGGAGATAGACGTGCCTGTCGAGGTTGTTGCCCGAGCGCCTCAGGTTGGCCGTGGTCCTGACGAGCTGCTCCTCGAGCGTCGCGACGTGAGGCGGCAAGAGCCCCTCCAGTCCGAACGCCGCGCGCTCCTCGGCCGTGAACGCAGTGCTCTTGTTCAGGAGCGGCAGGCGAGTCAGCAGCAGGCCGGGCAGGTCGGTTGCGAGGTAGGGCTCTCCGCTGTCGTCGACCCTGCGCTCGTACTGTTTCAGGCGGTTGCTCATCGGTCTTCCCCAGCCCTTCGTCATCGTGGCGCCGCTCGGCTCACCGACGCCGCGCTGCGCACCACACGACATACCACCGCCGGCACCCTGACCGGAATGCCTGTTGCGTCGCGGATTAGTCAGGCGCGACCGGCTCCAGCAGCGGCGGCAAGATCACCGGTGGCGGCACGTCCAGCGACGGGGCCGGCTGAGCCAACCTGCGCGCCTCCTCGGCGAAGAACTCGTAGTCCTCGTCGCCGGTGAGCTCGAACGCGCGTTGGTACGCCGCGGCCGCGTCCTCGTAGCGCGCCTCCTGCAGCGCGATCCTACCCAGGTAGCCCCAGGCGATGGCGAGGTTCGGGTTGGCCTCGACGGCAGCCGCCAGGCGCTCCTTGGCGCCCTCGACGTCGCCGGCGAGGTAGAGGGCCGCCCCGTCGAAGTAGGCGGTGCCGGCCTCGGCGCCGTACAGCAGCGCCTGCTCGGCGCGCTGCAGGAACCAGCGCGCGCGCTCGTCGCTCGGGTCGAGCGCGATCACGCCGCGCCAGCGCTCGGCCGCCTCCTCGAAGCGTCCGGCCTCCTGCAGCGACCGAGCCGCCCACGTCCAGGCGCTCAGGTAGCCCGGAGAGGCTGCGATGGCTCGCTCGAAGGCGGCGGCAGCCGCGTCAAGGTCGCCAGCCTGGTAGTCGGCCAGTCCCTGGTAGTAAGCGGCGCCAGCCTCGACCCCGTGCTCGACCTGAGCCGCGGCGTACTCGAGGAACCAGGCGGCACCGAGGTCGTCGGGGCGCGCGCGCACCACGGCGCGCCAGTAGTCGACAGCTACCTCGGGAGCGCGCATCTCCAGCGCCGTGCGGCCAGCCCACACGGCGGCCTCGACGAACTCAGGGTTCTCGGCGGCCGCGCGCTGGAACGACGCGAAGGCGTCGCCGAGGTCGCCGGCCTCGTACTCGGCGATGCCCTGCCGGAAGGCGTCGGAGGCGGTGGCGCCCACGACCTGGCGCTCGCGGCTCAGCTGCAGGAAGTAGGCTGCCGACTCGTCCTCGGGACTGCTCTCCAGCAGCGCGAGGAAGTAGCGCTCGGCGGCCTCGGCGTCGCCCGTCTCGAACGCGATGCGCCCCAGCCAGCGCAGGGCCTCGAGCTGATCGGGCAGGAGCTCCACCAGGGCCAGGTAGTAGCGGTTGGCGGCCTCGAAGTCGCCGGCCTGGTAGCGAGAGAAGGCGAGCTGGAAGCTGACGTCGACGAACATGGCCGCGTCCGAGGGCAGGCTGTGACCGCCTGGGGCCGGCGTAGCGTCGCGGCCCAGCTCGCCTCCCAGGCTCAGGTACGAGCTCCAAGCGCTCAAGGCGCGGCTGTGCCAGCCGGTAAGCGAGTGGACCCTGGCGCTGAGCAGGTGGGCGGCGCGGGCCGCTGCGGTCAGCTCGGCGGCGAGGCTCTCGGGGTCGGCTCCTGCGCCACCGATGGCGGTCGCATCGAGAGCCTGCTGAGCGGCCCGCGCGGCCAGGTCGGCGGCGGCCTGAGCCGCGCTCCAGCTCGGCTGGTCGGGGTGAGCGGTCTCGCCGCTTACCAGCGCCGCCTCGAAGCTGAGGAGCGCCGCCTGGTAGGCAGCCTGCGCCGCCTCGGAGGCCGCGGCCGGCGCGATCACCAGGAAGGTGACCAGCGCCGCCAGCAGCGCTCGCGGGCTCTTCCTCAGCGCTGTGCCGCGGTCAGCCACACCAGTTCCTGCCCGGCGCGGATCAGGTACAGCAGGCGCGAGCCGGTATCGCCCTCGAAGACGATGCTCGTATGCCGCTCCGACCGGCCGGCGAAGGTGACATCGGTCTCGCTCCGCGCCGACTCGAAGTAGCCGGCGACGGCGAACGCGGTGGCGATCTGGTGAGCGAAGGCGTCCTGCAGGTTGCTGGCGATCCCCCGCGCGGTGTAGACCTCCCAGCCGGTCCAGTCGGCGCTACCGGGCACGCGCGCGATCAGGCGGTCGGCGTCCGCGCCCACGGCCGACAGCGAGCCAGATGGGAAACGCACGTTGGCGTCGAACGTCGCCAGGATGGCGGTCGTCACCATCACCTCGGCGAGGAGCTGGGCGGAGGCGGCGCCGGGCAGCCCCAGCGCCAGCAGCAGGGCGGTTGCGCGCGTCCACGAGCGGACACGCGACCCGCGGCACGCGGCCGAGAGCGGAGCAGGGCGCGCGCCGAAGCGCGCACGCCGGTCCAAGCGGCGCCCGGCGGACTGCCTCCCGATCATGCGATCAGTCTAGCAGTCACCCCTTCAGGTACCGTCCGCGCGCCGGTCCGACGACCTCGCTCGGCGCCTGCCGTTGACGCTTCCTTCATCGAGGCTCTCATGCTGAGGTGCCGGTAGCCAGTCAGGGCACGCGAGCCGACAGCGCTTGCTACCTTCTCCGGGCCATGTCGACGCTCCGCGGACTCGCCGCCTCACTGACGATCCTCGCCCTGCTGGGCTTCGGCTCTGCGCAACCCCCGACCAGTACGCCGGCAGCGTCCTGGCCCACGCCGCGTTGCGAGGCCGGCCCGGGCGCCGCCGTCGGCGGCGGGAGCGGCGCGGCCGACCCGGCGGGCCGGTCTCGCGCCAGTCACCGACCCAGGCAGCTGGACCGGGTGGGGCCGGTAGCGCCGGTCGCTTTGCTGATGCCAGTCGAAGGCGCTCGCGTCGCCGACGTGTACCCGTCGTTCGGCGATCCGCGCGGCGGCGGCAGCAGGACCCACGAGGGTATCGACATCATGGCGCCTCGCGGCACGCCGGTCAGGCCCGCCGCCGCCGGCTACCTCATGCGCATGAACCCCGACGCGATCTCGGTGACCATCATCGGAGACGGCGGCATCCGGTACTTCTACACGCACTTCGATGCGCTGCCAGAGGGGCTGACGGAGGGGCAGTGGGTCGACGTCGACACGATCATCGGGTTCGTGGGCAACACGGGCAACGCGGCCGCCACCGCCCCGCATCTCCACTTCGGCGTGTACTACGGCGGCTTGGGCGACTGGTGCGGCTGGGTGCCGGTGGATCCGCTGCCGCGGTTGGTCGACAGGTAGCCGCGGCTCTCGTCGGCCGGAAGGGTCGACATCACGCCCCCCATCCTCGCGTCGGCGCCGAGCAGCGGCAGCACCTGCACGGCCACGTCCCCAGCGCGGCGCTCCCTGTCGCCCTCGCCCCTACTCCCAGTCCTCCAGCCTCAGCCCCATGACGCGCCCGAACTCAGCCGTGGCGTGCGTGACAAGGACCAGCCGGTTGGCCACGGCCGTAGCTGCGATGAGCAGGTCGTCGGCACCGATCAGCGCGCCACGGAGCTTCAGATCCGACCTGATCCGCCCGTACTCGTACGCGCAGTCGCCGTCGAACGGCAGGCACGTGAACGGGCTCAGGAACTCGGTGACGAGCCTCAGGTTCTCCGCCGGGCGCGTCGAGACGTGGGCGCCGTAAACGAGCTCGCCGACGACCACCGCAGGCACCGCGATGTCGCTAGGGACGTTGAGCGCGAGGCGTTCTGCCAGCCGCGGTGAGGATCCACGTAAGAGAGCGATGCATGCGTTCGCGTCCAGGAGGTAGCGGAGAGGCCCCATGACGGTGGCGGCTAGAGGGGTTCGCGCTCTTCGAGCGCCGGCCGCTCTGGACGCACCAAAGGCTCCCCGGCCCACCCGCCCAGCACCTTCTCGAAGTAACCCTCCGGCCATGCGGGCGCGGTTTCGCGCCGAACGATGTCCGCTAAGTACTTCGACACGCTGAGGTTGCGAACCTTGGCCTGCTCACGCAACCGTTCAGCGACCTCCTCTGACACGTAGAGATGAAGCTGCGGCATCGCGACCTCCGATTAGAATATATCACATATATGTGTGTACATAGTCATTTGAGGCGGCGCTGCTCGCGTGGCGAGACCGAATGGCAGGGGCGGTCTGGAGCCGCCCTCTCATCCTCGTTCCTCTCCGCCTCGGGAGCGAAGGGAGAACGTTGCGACTACCCAGGCTTCGGCCTAGACTCCCTTGATGATCACCTCGGGCCTGGTCAACCTCTACACGCGCGACATCGAGGCCGGCATCCGCTTCTACCGCGATCTTCTCGGCCTGCGCGAGACGTTCAGGACCCCTCGCGAAGGAACGCCGGAGCATGTCGAGTTCGCCGCCGGCGGCTTCGTGATAGGGCTCGGGACGGTGGAGGCCGCCAAGCGGGTCCACGGCGTCGACGGCCAACCGGGCGCGCCTGCCATGGCGCTGGTGCTCTGGACGGACGACGTCGACACGACGTTCGCAGGCTTGCTGGCGGCGGGCGTCGAGGCCGTCAGAGAGCCCCACGACACCGGCAACGACAACCGCAACGCGCTGCTGAAGGACCCCGACGGGAACCTCGTCGAGCTGGTGGCCAAGCGGGGCTGAGGGTACGACAGACGGCAAGACATAGATTATGAACTCACACCTTGACCTTTAGAAATTCAGACTTTACACTCGCCGAGGCTTAGATTCCTAGACGCATAGAGCGCTAGCGCCTTTCGCTCGAGCACTGTGATGGGAAGACGGGCGCCACAGGAAGCGGCGGTGAGCGAGTTGACCGACAGCCTCATCGAGGTAGACAGCGTCAGCAAGTCCTACAAGGGCCCGAACGGCAGCCGCGTCACGGCCGTCGACGGCGTGACGTTCGAGGTCGGGCGAGGCGAGGTCCTCGGCCTCCTCGGCCCGAACGGAGCCGGCAAGACCACGACGATCAAGATGGCGAGCGGCCTGATCCATCCGGACGCCGGCCAGGTCAGGGTCGCCGGACACGACACCCGGACGGCGCGGCTCAAGGCAGTGCGCCACGTGGCGGCGGTCCTCGAGGGCAACCGGAACCTGTACTGGCGCCTGAGCGTGCTCGAGAACCTCGTCTACTTCGGAGGCAACCGCGGTCGCTCCGCCGCCTCGGTCAGAGCGCGCTCTCGGGAGCTGCTGGAGCGCTTCGGGCTCGACGCCAAGGCGAACGAGCTCGTGGCGAAGCTGTCGCGCGGCATGCAGCAGAAGCTGGCCATCGCCGTCGCGCTGCTGATCGACACCGACCTGGTGATCCTGGACGAGCCGACGCTCGGTCTCGACGTCGAGACCGGCCACGAGGTGCGCGCTCTGCTGCACGAGATCGCCGCCGAGGGCCGGACCGTGGTGCTCAGCTCGCACGACATGCCCGTGGTCGAGGACCTGTGCCGGCGCGTCGTCGTCGTGTCGGGCGGGAAGGTCGTGACCGACGCGCTGGTCGACGACCTGCTGAAGCTCTTCCAGTCGCGGGCGTTCGCGGTGAAGCTCGTCTCCCCGCTGAGCCCGGACGCGGCGCGCCGTCTCCAGGCCGACTTCTCGGTCCCTTCCTTCGCCGACACGGTGTTCGAGGTCGAGCTCGAGGAGTCGGGCGAGCTGTTCCGCCTGATGGACTTCCTGCGCGGTGCGGGCGCTGACGTAGACAGCATCGAGCGCACGACCGTCAGGTTCGAGCAGGTCTTCAGGCGCCTGGTGAAGGATGGCGGGCAGCTCGGCGCGGCGCGCCCACAGGCGAGGGAGGCAGCCGTTGCTAACTAACGGCTACCAGCACGCGTTCAGGGCGAATCTCGGCAAGGCGGTCATCGAGCTCAAGCGCTACCTGCCGAACACGATCAGCATGTTCGTCCTCTTCTACTCGGTCTTCGTCTTCCTGCTGCTCGGCGTCAAGTTCATCGGCGACCCCGCCACGGCGGACACCTCCGTCAAGTACCTGCTGGTATCGAACGGGTTCTGGTTCCTGCTGCTCACTAGCGTCAGCTCGATGGGCTGGGACCTGTCCACCGAGGCCCTGAGAGGCACCCTCGAGCAGCTCTACATGAGCACGGTCCCGACCTGGCTGATCCTGCTGTTCCGCATCGTCTCCACGCTGCTCGTCTACATGGTCATCCTCGTCGTCATGACCGTGCTCAGCATGCTGACGGCCGGGCAGTGGCTGACCTTCGACCTGTCCGCCATCGCCGCCATCTTGCCGGCGACGCTGATCGGTGCCATCGGCCTCGCCTACTTGGTCGCCGGCATGACGCTGGTGTACAAGCAGATCAACTCTTTCCTGCAGGTGTTCCAGATCTTCCTGATGGGAGTCGCCTACGTGCCGCTGGCGACGGCTCCGCTCTTGGAGCTCGCGCCGACCGCCAAGGGCATCGACATGATCCGGCTCGTGATGGCCGAGGGCGTGCCACTGGCCTCGTTCGGCTCGGCCGACTGGGCGTCGCTGTGGCTGAGCGGACTCGTCTACTTCGCGCTGGGGTTCGTGGCCTTCAAGCTGTTCGAGCGGCATGCCATGCGGATGGGGTTGCTGGGGCACTACTAACGCTCGGCGGCGACGTACACCCCGAGCCCGACGAGCGCCGTGCCGGTCCCGTAGCGCTGAACAGCCTGCAACCTGCGGCTCCTGTGGAGCAGCGAGCTCAACGGGCTGGCGCAGATGACGACGATCAGATCCACCCCACTGGTCAGCAGCGTAGTGATGGAGCCCAGCGCGACGAACTGCAAGAACACCTCGCCGGCTGGGTTCACGAACTGCGGGATGAAGGCGAGGAAGAACAGCGCCGTCTTCGGGTTGAGGATCTCGGCGATGAACCCTTGTCGCAAAGCACCGCCAGGCGCCGGCGCGGCGACGTCCGACGACGTGAACCGCGCACCGCCCATCAACGTCTTGACGCCGAGGTAGATCAGGTAAGCGGCGCCCAACCACTTGACGATCCCGAACGCGACGGCCGAGGTAGCGAGGATGGCTGAGAGGCCCAGAGCGGCGGCGAAGGTGTGGACCATACCGGCGATACCGGTCCCCACGGTCGAGAGTATGCCCTCACGTCGACCGCCACGCAGGGTGCGCGTCAGAACGTAGAGCATCCCCGGACCCGGGATGACGGCCAGGGTCAGGGCCGCGGTGAAGAACACAAGGAACGTCGAAGCTTCGAACACATTCGCCTCCGCGCTGGCAGAAGCTACCACCTTCGACTAGGCGGGCACCTCTTCGCCGTCCTTCTCGGCGGCCTTCGCGTCGACCTTCTGAGCGGCCTTCTCGGCCAGCCTAGCGTTCCGCTCCACCACGAACGCCTCGAGCGTGCCCAGACCGCGGCGCATGTGCTGCTCGACCTCTTGCAGCATCGCCTCCAGGTCGTCCCCCTTGGCGAGCGCGACGTAAGTGTCGTGAGCATCGGGTAGCGCGGCCTTGCGGTGGTGAGCCTCGTGGTGCAGCGTGAAGTAGAAGTGGAGTCTCCCGCGCAGCAGGTTCCATGACTCGATGAGGCTGCGGTGCTTGGAGAACTCGTAGACGAGGCCGTGCAGGTCCATCTCCCTGGTGATCGCCTGCTGCTGGTCGCCCGAGTAGACGGCGTAGTTGAGCGCCCGGTGGCGCGAGTCGAGCGTCCGGAAGAACTCGGGCGTGCGCTTGTCCCACACGACCTTGAACGCGAACGACTCGAGCAGCGTGCGAAACGAGTAGATCTCCTGGATGTCCTCGACCGAGAGCGACCTGACCACGGCGCCACGAAACGGCACCTGATCGACGAGTCCCTCCTCGACGAGCTGGAGTATCGCTTCGCGCAGAGGCCCGCGGCTGACGCCGAGCTGCTCGGCCAGGCTCGTCTCGACCAGGCGACCGCCGGGCGGCAGCGTGGCCTCGAGGATCGCCTTGCGCAACACGAGCACCAACTGCTCGCGCAGCGTCCTGCCCGCTCCCTGCTCTCTATCGATCGGCTCGAGCCGCTCCAGCACTTACATCCTCCCGCTGCTGCCGCACGTAGCGCGCCTTGGCCTCGGCGTACAGCTCGGACAGCCTCGCGGTCATGGGTCCCGGCGCGCCGCTGCCGACGGTCCGGCCGTCCACCACGGTCGCCGGCGTCAAGCCGCCGAACGTGCCGGTGACGAAGGCTTCATCGGCGCCGTACACGTCGGTGAGCGAGAAGTCGCGCTCGAAGACGGGTATGCCGTTCTCCTTGCACAACCTGATCACCATGCCGCGCGTGATGCCGTTCATACAGTACTGGCCCGTCGACGTCCAGACCTCGCCGGCCCTCACCACGAAGAAGTTGGTGGCGTTGCAGGTTGCGACGGCGCCGTGCGGATCGAGCATCAGCGCCTCGTCGGCGCCCGCCAGCTGCGCCTGGTGCAGCGCGATGACCTCGTGCAGCTTGCTGTGGCAGTTCAGCTTCGGGTCGAGCACGTCGGGCGAGGGCCTCCTGACGGTCGAGGTGAACAGCTTTATGCCGGCCTCCCTGACGTCGGGATTGCTGGTCTTGTACTCGGCGATGATCACGATGGTCGGGCCGCCGATGGAGAAACGCGGGTCTTGCGAGGGCGTGCGCTTGGTGCCGCGAGTGACCATCAGCCGCACATGAACGCCGTTCTCCATCCGGTTGGCGTCGATGACGCGCCGCAGCTCGGAGGTCAGCTGCTCGGGTCTGAGCCCGATGTCGAGCGCTATCGCCTGCGCGCCCTCGTACAGCCGCTTCAGGTGCTGCTCGAGGAAGAGCAGCACGCCGTCCTGCAGCCTCAAACCTTCCCAGACGCCGTCGCCGACGAGGAACCCGCTGTCGAACACGGAGACCTTGGCTTCGTTCCTGGGCACGAGGTCGCCGTTGACGTAGATGAGGACGTCCTGGTTGCGGTCGTCAGGCAGGGCGTCGTGGGTGCCCCCGTAGGAGCTGGTCCCGGTGATCATGCGTTTCCTTCCGTTGGTGCTCGTCCAGGCGTCTCGAGGGCTGGGAGCGATGATACCGACACTCCTTCACCCTAGCGCCGGAGTTGCGGGTCGAGGTGGTCTCGGATCGCGTCCCCGAGCAGGTTGAAGCCGAGGACGGCGAGGTAGATGGCGAAGCCTGGAGCGATCGACAGCCACGGCGCGGTCAGGAACTGGCCGTAGCCCGACTTGATCATCAGCCCCCACTCCGGCGTGGGCGGTTGCGCGCCCAGGCCGAGGAACCCGAGCGAGGCGATGGTCAACACGGTGCGGCCGATCCCGAGGGTCACCTGGACTATCAGGGGCGACATGGCGTTGGGGACCAGGTGTCTGGCCGCCACCCTGAGCCGCGAAGCGCCGAGCGCCTCGGCGGCCTGCACGAACTCGAGATCCCGCAGGCCGATGATCGCCGAGCGCATCACCCGGTAGTAGGCCGGGATGCCCATGACGGCTGTGGCTATGAGCGCGTTGGAGAGACTGGCTCCGAGCGTGGCGACGATCGCGATGGCGAGGAGGATGCCGGGGAACGCCATCAGGATGTCGACGAACCACGACAGGCCCAGGTCGAGCCGGCCGCGCGCCACGGCTGCGAGCACTCCCAGTGCCGTGCCGAGTAGCGCCGAGAAGCCGACCACCACCAGCGACACGCTCAGGCTCACCCGGCCGCCGTGCCAGACGCGGGTCAGCACGTCCCTGCCCAGCTCGTCGGTGCCGAGCAGATGCTCGGCCGTGGGCGGCTTGAGCCTGTTGAGCAGGTTCCTGTCGGTGCCGGCGTTGTACGGCCTGAGCACCGGGGCCAGCAGAGTGGCGAGCGTGAAGAACAGGACGATGGCGAGACCGGTGACGCCCGCGCGGTTCTTGAGGAAGCGCCGCATCAGTACCTGATCCGCGGGTCGATGAGGACGTAGGAGAGGTCGACGAGCATGTTCAGAACGATGAATACGGCCGCGACGAACAGGACCCCGCCCTGTATGACCGGGTAGTCGCGCTGGGTTATCGCGTTGAAGATCCAGCTACCGACGCCGGGCCAGTTGAAGATAGCCTCGATGAGGATGGCGCCGGAGAGCAGCGAGCCAAACGACAGCCCCAGCACCGTGACTATCGGCACCAGGGCGTTCCTGAACGCGTGCTTCATGACGACGGTCGCGGGCCACACGCCCTTCGAGGCGGCGGTGCGGACGTAGTCGCGCCTGAGCACGTCGAGCATCGACGACCTCGTCATCCGCATGATCAGCGCCATCGCATGCGTCCCGAGGGCGAACGCAGGCAGCACCAGGTGATGAAGGGCCTCGAGGAACAGCCGGAACTGGCCGCGCAGGAGCGAGTCGATGACGAAGAGGCCGGTGATCGGTTGCAGCGTCGTCGTGACGTTGAGGCGACCGGCCGGCGGGAACCAGCCGAGTTGCACCGAGAAGATGTAGATCAGGACGATGGCGGTCCAGAAGACCGGGAACGACACCCCGGATACCGCGATGAACAGCATCCCCGTGTCGACCCAGGTGCCGCGGCGCAGCGCAGCGACGACGCCGAGGACGAGGCCGAGCACGCCGCCGATGAGGATGGCGAAGACGGCGAGCTCCATGGTCGCGGGGAACCTGATCTTCAGCGTGTCGGCGACGGGGGCCCTGGTCATGAAGGAGCGCCCGAGGTTCAAGGTAAGGAGCTCTCCCATGTACTTGAAGTACTGGCTGTCGAACAGAGCACCGACCCTCCCCGTGCGGCCGAACCCCTCGAGGTCGAAGAAGATCGGCTTGTTGAGACCGAGATCCTCCGCGAGTTGAGCCTGCGCCTCGGGCGTCCCCTTGTCGCCGAGGATGGCCACCGCCGGGTTGCTCGGCACGATCCTGTTGATGGCGAACACCATGAACGCCACGCCGAGCAGCACGGGGACGATCCCGAGCACGCGGCGGATCACGTAAGTCGTCACAGGTCATCGCCTCTTGGTGTCGTGGCCGCGCACGTCGGGGGTAACGGGCGCGGCCACGAAGGTCACTCGCTCGCTGGCGACGCCAGCGCTACTGGCTCTTGCCGACGTTCGTCAGCGCCGGGAAGGCTCCCAGCGGGTTGGCCACGAGGCCCTCGACACCGCTGCGGACCACGATGAACTGCGACTGGTGGGCCAGTGGCAGCATCGGCATCGCCTCTTGCGCGGCGGCGACGATGCTCGCGTAGAGCGCCGCGCGCTCGTCCTGGTCGGGTAGGCGCCGCGCCTGCTCGGCCATGGCGACGACCTCTGGAGCGTTCCAGCCGAAGCGCCTGACGGCCTGAGGTCCGTAGAAGGTGTAGATGAAGGTGTCGGGATCCGCGAAGTCGGCGTTCCAGCCCAGCGTGTACATGGGGAAGTTGCCGGCCATGTAGTTGGCGAGGTACGAGGCCCAGTCCTCGGTCTTCACCGAGGCCGTGATGCCGACGTCGGCGAGGTACGACGCGATGACCTCGGCGATGAGCGGCTCGAGACCGGAGGCGCGGTACCAGAGGTCGGTCGCGAAACCGTCAGGGTAGCCGGCTTCGGCGAGCAGCTCGCGCGCGCGGGCCGGATCGTACGGGTACCCCTCGACGTCGCCATGACCCCACAGCGAGGTCGGGATTATGTCCCTGGCCACGGTGGCCTGCCCAGCGAAGAAAGCCTCGACTATCGCTGGCCTGTCGATGGCGTGCGCCACCGCCTGCCGCACGCGGACATCGTCGAACGGCGGCTGGTTCTGGTGCATGGCCATGTACATGGTGTTGAGGCCGCCCTGCTCGCCCCTGACGACGGCGAGGTTCGGATCGGCGTTGATGTTCTCGAGGTCGGCGGGCGAGAGGCCGATGGCGACGTCGAGCGAACCGGCCTTGATCTGAGCGAGTCTGGCCGTCGGGTCGCTGACGCCGACGAACACGACGCGCTCGGTCGCGGGTGCGCCACCGCGGTACTCGCTGTTGGCGCTCAGCACGACCCTGCTGCCCTCTTCCCACAGCTCGAAACGGTACGGACCCGTGCCGACCGAGCCGACGGAAGGGGTGCCGTAGTTCGCGCCCGCCGCCATCACGGCCGCCGGGCTGTCGAAGCCGAAGTAACCGGCGGCGAGCAGCGCCGGGAGGAACGAGATCGAGCGCGTCAGCTTGAGGGTGATCGTGTAGTCGTCGACGAGGACGACCTCGGAGACGGCCGAGCCGTCGCCCAGGAAGCCGCCAAACAGATTGCGCCAGCCGACGTACGCCTTGCCCTCGGCGACGAAGTGATAAGGGTTCGCGCGATCGTTCCAACGGTCGAGGCTGAACTTGGCGGCCTCGGCATTGAAAGGCGTTCCGTCGTGGAACAGGACGCCTTGCCTGAGGTGGAACGTCCACTCGGTGGAGTCCTCGTTCGCTTCCCAGCTCGTCGCGAGGCCAGGAGCGAGCTCAGTGGTGCCCGGCACCTGCTCGACGAGGCGCTCGACGATCTGGCGGGTCACCGCGATGGCGTTGCCGTCGTTGGCGTCGGCCGAGTCGATCGTGTTCGGCAGGTTCGAGAGGCCGACGACGAGCGTGGACCCCGGCTGCTGAGCGAGAGCGCTGCCTAGCACCCCGAGTGCTACCACGAGAGACAACAGGTACCTTTTCACCGCCGTGTTTCTCCTCTCCAACGCCATGTGCGAGGCTTCGAGACCCTGGTCCAGGTGGTGGCGGACCCGGTGGTCCTGAGCCGGCTGGCCGAAGCCTAGCCGCGTTCGTGATAGATTGTCAACAGTATGAGAAAGAGACCGGCTGGCCCCTACTCCGGGCTTCGCGGGTCGTGAGCGACCCTGACGGCGCACGGGGTTCGGCCGTCTAGGGGATGATTGGAGCCGTCATGCCCGACGCAACTGCGAGAATCAACCGCCTCAGGGACAGCATGAAGTCGCACGGGGTCGACGCCTGGCTCGCCACGACCGGCGACGCTCACCTCAGCGAGTACCTCTCCCCAAGGTGGCGCGCTCGCGCCTACCTCAGCGGCTTCGGCGGCTCCGCCGGGACCCTGGTCGTGACGGCGAACGAGGCGGGCCTGTGGGCCGACTCGCGCTACCACATGCGCGCCGACTCGGAGACAGCCGGCTCGCCGATCGAGGTGTTCAAAGAGGGCAACCCCGGCGTTCCCACGCGTGAAGCGTGGTTGGTCGGAGTGCTGCCGGCCGGGTCCGTCCTTGGCTTCGATGCGGAGGCGGTGAGCGCGCAGCAGGCGGCCGCGCTTCAGCGTCACTTGTCTCCGGCCGGGATCAAGCTGAAGGGCTGTCTGGGTCTCATCGACGAGGTGTGGACGGAAAGGCCGGCTGACGAGCCCGCGCCCATCGTCGACCACCCACTCGAGTTCTCCGGCGAGGCAACGGCCAGCAAACTGAGCCGACTGAGGCAGCGACTCGAGGAGCTCGGGGCGTCGGGCATGCTCGTCACCGCGCTGGACGAGACCGCCTGGCTCCTCAACCTCCGCGGCAACGACGTGCCGCTCAACCCGGTAGCCCTCGCCTACAGCGTCGTCGGCCCCGACAAGGTCGAGCTCTATGTCCACCAAGACAAGGTCACGCCCGGCCTACGAGCCGCTCTGCCAGCGGAGGTGCAGATCCGGCCATACAGCGAGATCGCGGCGGGGCTCCATGCGCTTCCAGCGGACACGGCGCTCCTGCTAGACCCAGCCAAGACCAGCGCTCTCCTCTACGAAGCCACGAGCCACCTCCGCCGCATCGAATCGCCGAGCCCGGTCGACGCCATGAAGGCCAAGAAGAACGGCGTGGAGCTCCGCGGCGGTGCTCTCGCGTACCGGTACGACGGCGTCGCCGTCACGCGCCTCCTCCACTGGCTCGCGACCACCGACCTCGACCGCGAGACCGAGCTATCCGTCTCCAAGAAGCTCGAATCCTTCCGTGCCGGTCTACCTGACTACCGCGGACCGAGCTTCGAGACGATCGTCGGCTTCGGCCCGAACTCGTCAGTCGGCCACTACAAGCTCAACCGTGAGAACCCACAGCCCCTCGCCCCAGAATCCCTCCTCCTCATCGACTGCGGCGCGCAGTTCCCGTACGGCACCACGGACACGACCCGCACGGTCGCGCTAGGCACGCCGACCGAGGACCACAAGCGCACCTACACCACGGTCCTGAAGAGCCTCATCATGCTCAGCTCGGCGCGCTTCCCTGCGGGAACACCCGGCAAGAGACTAGATGCTCTAGGCCGCTACCACATCTGGGCGAACGGCTGGGAGTGCCGTCACGGCATCGGCCACGGCGTCGGCAGCTACCTCCACGTCCACGAGGGCCCGCAGAGGATCAACAAGATCAACGAGGTCGAGTTCGAAGTCGGCCACGTCAACTCCAACGAGCCCGGCGTCTACTTCGAAGGCGTGTTCGGGGTGCGGCTCGAGAACGTGATCACCACCGTGTCTGCCGGTAGCGGCGCGTTCGGGGAGTTCTTGCGGTTCGATACCCTGACGGTTTGCCCGTTCGATCGAGAGCTCATCGAGGTCGGCATGCTCACCCAGCAGGAGATCGAGTGGCTGGACGCCTACCATCTGCGTGTGCTGGAGGAGCTTCGGCCACACCTGCCGGCGGATGCGCGGGAGTGGTTGGCGGGAAGGGCCGCGCCGCTAGGAGTGGGTTGAGCGTTCGGTCTTGCGACCGGTTCGGTTCTCGGCGTCGCAGGAGCTGCGTCAACGTAGTGCTCGCGGAGAAGCACGCGGTCAAGCTGAGACGGCTCGCGGAGCGAACGCACGTCAGTCCCGGGACCCCGGCACGGTCGTTGCTGAGCAGGGCTCTCGATGAAGCCGAGCCGTCGGCTGCAACCATCACCGCGTTGTTGGATTCGATAGACGGCGCCTGCGAGGGCGCTGAAGCGGGCACGGCCGATCTCCTGGCCGGCCGCTACCTACCGCTCGAGGAACTCCAGCCGTGGCGCAGGTGGTCGTCACGACGACCGCCTCCGCCCAGCTCGAATCACTGATCCAGACCGACAGTCTGTCACCTGACATGGTGGAGCGGTTCAAGCGAGCGCTCCGCGACCTTCGCGATTGCCCAGAGCTGGGATCGGCGCTGTCGGGTAGGTGGGGTGGTTACCGCTTCCTGCTCGGCCCCTGGCACTGGATGGTGATCGTCTACCGCAACGATGCGGCCGCCGACCTCGTCGCGATCGTCACCGTTCAGGACGGACGTGGTCGACGATCATCCACGCATCCAGCTAGGCGCGTCCACACTCGAGCCGTACCTGTGCTGGTCGCCTCGGACGGACGGCGGTCACGACCACTGGCGCCCGGCGAGAGCCGCGGCGATCGCACCCACTCCCTCGATCTCCCCGACGAAGTCTCTCAGGTCGAGGAGCTTCTTCCCCATCAGGCCACCGGACGAGCTCTTCACGAAGTTGGTCAGGTGCGGCTCTCCACAGAAGAAGCGGTGGCCGGACGCCACCTCATAGCCGCACTCCCTCTGCGCGTCCTCGATGATCGCGACGAGCCGCCCGTCGTAGTCGTTAGTCTCGCGGCCGAAGACCCACTCCTTGCGCAGGCCATCCTCGTCGAGCTCTACGTCGAAGACGCTGTCTATCTCCCAGATGGCGTGAACCGCCTTGTTCTTGTAGATCCCAAGGTACCTATGCGACGAGTAGCCCCAATCCTTGGGATGGAAGTAGATGCCGTGTCTCAGGTTGACGTCGAAGCTCTGGCCACACGGAACTATCCTCAAGCGGAACCTCGATAGGTCGACGAGACCCGTCTCGCGGCAGTAGTCCGCGTAGTCTTCGGCCAGATCGCGCATGGAGCGCTCGAAGTCTTGGAACAGATCGTCGAGCGCGTCCACCACCTGCTCGTAGGTCGCGTTCCGGAAGATCACCCCTGGGCACTCCCTTGCGAGCGCCTCCTGCACCTTGTGAGCTTCGGCACCGATCGGAGCGCGCGTCAGAAGCAACAGGAACCTCTGGCCGTCCTCCTCCTTGAAGGCTCTGGCGTGCTCGAGGAGTTGCTTCGGATCCGTTTGCGAATCCACCTTGGACTCGATCAGCACCCTGAAGCTCCGTTGGCGGATCTCTCCATCGGGAATCGAGCTCTTCGCCTTCGTTTGCTGATGCACCTCGAGGCCGATCCCCACGGCCTCATCGTCGCCAAGCAGCCTGTTGAGGAACATCGACGCCCGCGCGGGCGAGTAGTCGTAAATGCGAGCGAAGAGCTGAAGAGTGTTGTTCGTGACGGTGTTCTCCAGCGACGAGTAACGCTGGAAGTAGTGGATCTTCGACACTGTGAGGTGAGAGTAGACGCGCTGGGGCGGTCGCCCAGGTCAGTTTGGTCACTTCGCTCCCAGCCCAGCCGCTCATATGGCCATCTACAAGGGGTAGGCGATGTCGATGACAGGGGGAGTCACGAGCTTGCCTCACTCGAAGAGCTCAGCTAGAGAGCCACGACATACGATTGACCCATGCCCACCATCAAAACCATCCACAGCGCCCACCACCATCACGGCTGGGACAACGGTTTGGCGCCGGCCCTGACGGTCGAGCCAGACGCCGAGCTGGAGCTGCGCACCATCGACAGCTCGGGAGGACAGCTCAACGCGAGCTCGACGGCTGCGGACGTCGCCAGGCTCGACTTCTCCAAGGTCAACCCCGTGACGGGCCCGGTCTACGTCGACGGTGCACAACCTGGCGACGCTCTGGTCGTCGAGATACTCGACTTCGACGAGTCCGGCTGGGGCTGGACCGGCATCATTCCGGGCTTCGGTCTCCTGGCCGAGGATTTCACCGAGCCGTGGCTGAACATCTCGCGGTATGACGACAGGTTCGTCGAGTTCCAGCCCGGCATCCGTCTGCCGACCCGACCGTTCCCCGGCACGATAGGCGTCGCGCTCGCCGAGCCGGGCACGCACTCGGTGGTCCCGCCGCGCTCACAAGGCGGCAACCTGGACATACGCGACCTGACCCGTGGCAGCCGCCTGTACCTGCCGGTCGCGGTGCCGGGCGCGCTGTTCTCGCTCGGCGACACTCACGCCGCCCAGGGCGACGGCGAGGTTTGCGGCACGGCCATCGAGTCCGCCATGACCGTGCGGCTGCGCCTGAGCGTCGTGAAGAACGCCGGCATCAGCCAGCCCCAGTACCGGGTGCCGGCCTCGGCCTCGAGCGCCACCACGCAAGGCTTCTACGCCACGACAGGCGTCGGCCCCGACCTGATGACCGCAGCCAAGGACGCGATCCGCGCCATGATCGACCATCTCGGCCGGGAGTACCGACTCGAGCCGGCTCTCGCCTACGCCCTGTGCAGCGTGGCCGTGCACCTGCGCATCAGCGAGATTGTGGACGCGCCCAACTGGGTGGTCAGCGCGGTGCTGCCCGAGGGGATCATCGGCTGAGGCAGAGGGTCGATTCGGCGCGCCACCGAGCCAGTGCGTCACGCAATGGACTACTTGACCCGATAGTGAACCTGCACCATCCCGTTCGCGAACCGCCGCTCCCGCATGAGCTCCAGATCCATCCGAACATCGGGCAGCACCTTGAGCCCGCCTCCGATGACTACAGGGCACAGGATCATGTGCAGGTCGTCCACCAGTCCGAGCCTCAGCGCGCTCTCGGCGAGGGTCGGTCCGTCGACGGCGAGGTCGCGATCGGTCGCCTCCTTGATCGCCCGCACCGCGTCAGCCTCGAAGCTGCGTTCCAGGCGCGTGCGTTTCGTGCTCACGCCTTCGAGGGTCGTCGAGTACACGACCTTGTCCGCCGCCTGCCAGATCCCTGCGAAGCGTGCGGACTGATCCGACTGCTGGGCGGGCCCGGGATGCGTCTCCCAATAGATCATCATCTCGTAGATCTTGCGGCCGTAGAGGTAGGTGCCGATCCCTTCCATGTCGTCGTTGATGACCGCAAGCACCTCCTCGCTTGGCATCGCCCAATCGAACTTCCCGTCCTTGTCCGCGAAGTAACCGTCTAGAGAGCAGATCGTCGAGTAGATCAGTCGTCCCATGTTCAGAGCTCCTTAGTGGTCGCACCGTAGCAGGTCCCCTGGACGGCGCCCGACCTGAAGTCGCTGAAGGCGCCCGTGTTGACGCCCTCGAGAGAGACCGCATAACCTAACCGCCGGCCGCCGCGCCGTGACAGCCGCGGCCGTAAGACCATGTTCCAGAGTCTAGGCGAACGTCTACAGTCAGTCTTCGACGGCCTGCGCGGCCGCGGCCGCCTCTCCGAGGCCGACGTCAAGGCCGCCCTGCGCGAGGTGCGGGTCGCGCTGCTCGAGGCCGACGTGAACCTCGAGGTAGCTCGCGAGTTCACGCAGCGCGTGCAGGAGAAGGCGATCGGCTCCGACGTGCTGATGTCGCTGTCGCCCGACCAGCGCGTCATCTCGATCGTCCACGAGGAGCTCATCGACGTCCTCGGCACCAAGGCCGTGCAGCCGACGCTGCGCTCGGAAGGCAACGTCTGGCTGCTGATGGGTCTCCAGGGAGCCGGCAAGACCACGACCGCCGGCAAGCTCGCGTACAAGTACAAGTCACAGGGGCGCCGCGTCCTGCTCGTCGCCGCCGACACCCAGCGCCCCGCCGCGCGCGAGCAGCTGCGGGTCCTCGGCAGCCAGATCGGCGTGCCGGTCTTCGAGGTTCAGGACGGCGAGAAGCCCGCCCAGGTCGACGCCAGGTTGCGCGAGCACCTCAGGCGCGACTTCCGCGACCTCGTCATCGTCGACACGGCGGGCCGTCTGCAGATCGACGAGGAGCTGATGGGCGAACTCGGCGACCTCGCCCGGCTGCTGCAGCCCACCGAGCGCGTGCTGGTCGTCGACGCGATGACCGGTCAGCAGTCCCTGCCCGTCGCCACCACCTTCGATCAGCGGGTCGGCGTCACCGGCCTGATCATGACCAAGCTCGACGGCGACGCCAGGGGTGGCGCCGCTCTCTCCGCCAAGCACGTCACCGGCAAGCCGATCTACTTCGCCGGCATGAGCGAGCGCATCG
>CAYYOK010000041.1:0-24275 GCA_964473205.1 uncultured bacterium
TCGAAGTCGTAGTTGAAGTCCGTGCCGTACGACGAGTACCAGGGCAGCGTCCAGCCCCGCTCCCGCTTGTACGCCTCGAGCTTGGCCAGCGGCGCGCGCGAGACGAGCACGAAGTTGGTGTCGCGCTTGCGCAGGTGGTCGACGATCCCCGGTCCCGTCTCGTCCACGCCGGCGGTGCAGCCGGGGCAGCCCTTCTCCCACTCTGGGTCGAACATGAAGTGCTGCACTATGAGCTGGTTCTTGCCGTCGAAGAGATCGGCGAGGGTCACCTCACCCTCGGGACCGGTGAAGCGGTACTCCTTGTCGACCAGCACCATCGGCAGGTTGCGGCGCTCGGTGTTGAGCGCGTCTCTGGCGCGGGTGGCGGCCTTCTCCTTGGCGAGGAGCGCGATCCTGGCCTCGCGCCACCGCTCGCGCGTGACGACCTCGGGCAGGTTCCTGGGTGTGTCGCTCATGCTAGATCTCCCTCTCCTACGGGCCGGAGCCCGGCAGTCTCCCCCAGTGCCGACGAGGCGGAGGACATAGCCGCTCCCGCGTCGAAGCTGGCCTGCACGTCGCGCCACAGGGGCATCGCTCGCTCCAGCAGCTCGTAGCCGGCGCGGGTCAGGCGCATGCCGCGTTGGCGCCGGTCGGCGGTCTGGCTCTCCTCCAGCAGGCCCCGCTCCGTCAGCAACTGGGCGCTCCGCGTCAACGTGGTGCGCTCGACGCCGAGCAGGTCGGCCAGAGGCGTCAGGGTGCTCGAGCCCATCTGCGCCAGCGCCGCCAGCACCGAGAACTGGGTCGCCCTCAGACCGACGGGTCTCAGCCCATCCTCGTAACGCCGCGTGACCGCGCGGGCGTGGCGGCGCGCAGCTAGGCAGTGACAGCTCTGCGTCTCGGCGAGCCCTTGGATGCGGCGCGACATGGATTGAGTGTATGTGCACGTACTTTCGCAGTCAACCTCGGCGCTCGGGTTCGCTAGAGAGTCAGAGCGCCCAAGACGCCCATGGCGCAACCGGCACCGGCATCGACCCAACGCGGCAGAGGCCGGTACGCCGGTGCGCTCATCAGCAGCGTCGCCGCGGCCATCGCGACCAGCTCACCATGACCAGCACCCGCCACAGCCAGCATCAACAGCCAACCGCTGCGCAGGCAGGCCAGTCCGGTGCGCCAGCCGCTGACGAAGGCCGCGGCCCGACCGCCGCGGGATCGGCGCGCGCCGAAGGCGCCTGCAGCCAAGGCGAGGTAGCCGCCAGCCGCAGCCGAGTCGCCGCCAACAGCCGCACGAAGCGTAGGCGCCGACGGATCCCTGGCGCCGTTCCCCGAGGCCAACACCAGCCTGTGAGCCCCAGCCGCCAACCACAACAGCGCAGGGGCGCGGGCAGCCCACAGCGGCCAGAGCGGAGCCACCACTCCGTGCATCAGCAGGTCGGCTGTGGCGAACGCGAAGCCCAGCAGCAACCACGGCGAGAGGTCGCCGGCCAGCCACATGGCGGCCTGGCCGCCGGTTCCCCTGCGGCGCCTGCTGGCCAACTCCGGAAGGGAGCCGGGCAGCATCATCGCCAAGGTCATGAGCAGCCACCCCGCCATGAACGTCCCGACGGCCAGCGGGGGCGAGATGGTGGGCGCCCCGAGCACCTCGTGTCCGAAGTACCAGGAGCGCTCGGAGCCATGAACCAACGCCAAAGCCAGCCAAGCGCCGGCGGCCAGCGCCGCATAGCCGCCGAGACCGCGGCCGAGGAAGGCTGCGGTCGTCGGCGGTACGCGGCGCTCGGCTGACGCTCTCACACCCAGATGTCGGAGGTGACGTCGCCGCCCGGGTAGCGCATCTCGTGCGCCCTGGCCGGCCCGCCGGGCTCCGCGCCGAAGTCGACGTAGAAGCCCTGGTTGATGCTCAAGCCGCCGTTGACCGTGTCGCAGTCGATCTGGATCATCGCCGAGCCCTCGCTGGCGAGCTGCGGGTAGAACTGATCGTCCCAGCTGCTGAGCAGCGAGTTGGTGACGTAAAGCCGCTTGCCGTCGAGGCTGAGCTGCAGCATCTGCGGCCCGCCGCGCGCCGGCCGACCCGCCACGCTGCCGCCGTCACCGAGCACGCCGCCGTACCTGACGGTTCCCGCCAGGCGCGGCCTGGCCGGGTCGCTGATGTCGTACTGCCTGACCTCGCCGTGCAGCCAGTTGGACAGGTAGAGAAAGCGGTCGTCGAGCGACAGCAGCAGGTCCACGGTCAGCGGCGGCACCGGGAAGGGCCAGCCCTCGACCTCGACCGGCGGCATGTCGATGACCTTCTCGACCTCCCACTGACCGTTGGGCTTGTGCCAGTGCCACAGGTTGCTCGACAGCGCGGCGCCGACGTAACCGTGCGTGCTGGCCGGGTCGTGAAGGAAGCGCACCTCCAGCGGCACCAGACCGTCGGCGCCGAGGTCGAAGGTCTGTGTCAGCCTGCGCTCCTGCCAGTCCCAGAAGTGCACGCGCTGCCCGTACTTGCCGGCGGCCACGTCGGCGAGGTCGAAGCCCGGCTGGTAGGTGTTGGGAGCGCCGAGCTCGCTGGACACCATCACGTTGTGGCGCGGCTGGTACCAGAAGTCGTAGTTGAAGCTCATGCCGGCACGGTCGCGCTCCCAGCGGCCTTTGATCTCGAAGTCCTGGTCGAGCAGCAGGAAGCCGCCGGGCGCCTCGCCCTTGGCGTTGCCCAGCATCGAGATCATCACGTGTCCGTCGGCCAGGCAGTGCACGCTATGCGGCGCGCTGAGATCCGTCTTCGCCTTGATCTCCTCGGGCTCGATGACCTTGTGCAGCCGCGGCGCCCGCTCGTCGCTGGTGTCGACGATGTGGATGCGGCTCGACCTGAAACCCGGCAGGATCAGGTAGCGGCGAGCCTTGCTGCCGTCGCCGTGGCAGGAGCTGCAGGCGTTCCAGCCGGAGTGGTGCAGCTCGTCGCCGACGTTGGGCATGTAGGTGCGGTGGATGACCTGGGAGTAGGTCGGCGAGGCAGGATCGACGTCGACCGTGGCCAGGTAGTCGGGTTGCTCGACGCCCGTACCGACCCTGAGCGCGACCGTGTAGAGGACCTTCTCGCGCGGTCCGCGCATGGCCTCCAGCGGCGTGGCGTAGCCGGGGCCGCAGGTGGCGTGGCCGGCGTCGCCGTCGTGGTGGTGAGCGGCGCAGGCGTGCTCGTGCGCACCGGTCCTGTCGTCCTGTGAGTTGCCATGGTGATGCCCGAGGTGACCAGACATAGTTACCCCTTCCGCGAGTCGCCTCGCGTCGACGTGCTTACTTGTCTACAGGCCTGCGAGTAGGCCGCCGAGCTACAGCAGCTCGGCCAGCCGTTCGGCGGCTCGGCGCGCGCCGCCGCCCGCTACCTCCAGGTAGCGCGGGGGCGTTCCGAGCAGCCTCGTGAGCTTGTCTGCCAGCCAGTCACCTCCCGTCTCGGCGAACGCGACCCTGGCGAGGGCCGGCACGCCGTAGCGCTCCAACCGGTGCGCGACGTGGCGGTTCTGCTCGAAGTGGTTGGTGAGGGGGAAGTAGAGGAAGGGTGTGCCGGCGGCCACCAGCTCCATGGTGGTGGAGAGCCCGCCCTGCACCAGGGCTACGTCGGCCGCGGCCAGCATCTCGTAGAGGTTGTGGACGTAGCCTAGGTACTCGACGCCGTCGACGCGCGGCAGCGAGTCGGGATCGATCCGGGGGCCGCACACCACGACCAGCCGCAGGTCGGGCAGCGCCTCCTTGGCGGCGGGGAACGACTCGACGATGCGCCTCAGCAGCGAGGCGCCGACGCTGGTGCCTCCCACGGCTGCCACCGCCACTCTCTCGCCCGCCTGGAACCCGAAGCGCCGGCGCAGCGCGGCGCGGTCGCCGAGGTCGGCGGGGTCGAAGTAGCGCACGTAGCCGCCGAGGTCGAAGTGGCGCGGCACCCAGTCTCCTATGAGCGGCAGCTCGGGCCCGAACGCGTCGGGGACGATGTCGCTCTGCTCGCCGATGTAGATGGCCGCGTCGCGGACGCGCCTGAAGCGCTCGACCTGGGCGATCATCTCGGCGTTGTAGTCGGCGACGACGTAAGCCTCCCGAGCGTCCCCGTCGAGCATCGGCAGGTAGCCGACGAAGTCCGTCAGCCAGGCGAACGGGGCACTCTTGAGCTCGGGGTTCTCGTGCAGGTAGTAGTCGACCTCCCAGGCCTCGTCGCCGACCCACAGGTCGTAGTTGCCGTCCTTGGCGACCTCGTGGAAGACGTGGAAGTTGGCGAGGAGTATCTCGTCCATCTCGCGGATGGCCTGGAAGACGTTGAGCTCGTGCTGGGCGCCCATCAGGGACTCGATGTGCGGCGACTCGCCGGCCAGCAGCGCGCTGGCGGGGTGGATGCGCTCGCCGTTCGCCTCCAGTACGCGCGTGACCGGGTGCTGAGCCAGCCAATCGACCTCGAGCCCCGGCACCAGCTCGCGCAGCTCCCTGGCGATCGCGACGTCCCTCTGTGCATGGCCCAGCCCGATGGGACTGCTGACGAACAGCGCGCGCTTCACTCGCCGCGAGCGGGCGCGCGTCCACTGGAAGCGGCGCGCCTGAGCGCCCTGGCCACGGTCGATGAACTCAGCGATCATCAGGTTGCTCCTCACCGGGTCGCGCACCACGGGTATGTGGCCGCCGCCTTGGATGACCGCCAGCTCCGAGCCGGCGATCGCTTCGTGCACCCGCAGCGCCGTGGCGAGCGGGATGGCAGGATCGAGCTCGCCGTGCACGACGAGCGTGGGGCAGCGCAGCTGAGCGAAGTAATCGCCCCTGTCGCCGCTGGTGAGCTCGAGACAGGAGGCCATCAGATGCCTCGGCTCGGTCTCGAGCGCCCAGGCGCTGAGGTCCTCGATGGCCTTGGTCGAGTGCGGCTCGCAGAAGTCCTCGGTGGCGATCGCGCTCACCATCTCCGGGTACCGGTCGCGCATGTCTACTCCGCGCCAGTCCACGGGCGTGCCCGGCTCGATCTCGGCCATGAACACCTCGACCACCCACGCCTGCTCGGCGGGCGTGAGCGGGCGGGCCTGATGCGCCGCGGGGAAGCTGCCGACCGTGACGAGGTGCGAGACGAGCTCGGGCCGAGTCGCGGCGATCGGTCCCAGCCATCTGAGCGCCCAGGTCATGCCGACGAACGCGGCCTTGGTGACCCCGACCTCGGCAAGAACGGCGAGCAGGTCGTCGGCGAACAGCTCAGGGGTGTAGCCTGCCTCAGGGCGATCGGAGCCTCCGCTGCCGCGGCAGTCGTAGGTCACGACCCGGTAACCGCGCCGAGCGAAGAACGGGACCTGCATCTTCCACAGGCGACCGTGGGCGAAGAGCCCGGCGGGCGCGAAGACCACGGTGCGCTCTGCCTTCTGCGGCCCGAAGACCTCGTAGCTCACGCGCACACCGTCGCGTGGGTTGCTGGCCAGGCCTCTGAGGCTGGGCTCAAGCGCGCGCATGTCTCGCCTTCTCGGCCGAGGGCACACGCTCGAGGAAATCGCGCAGGAACAGGTTGAAGCGCACCGGGTCCCGTAGGTGAGGCGCATGCCCAGCACCCCGCACGACGTGAAGCTCCGCGTCAGGCAGCTGCTCGGCCAGCCACTCGAAGATCGAGAGCGTTATGACCGCGTCCTCGTCTCCATGAACCAACGCGATCGGTTGCTTCAGAGCCGGCCACGCCTCCTTCAGCTCCGGCGTCTGACCCTCGACGATCGTCCGGATCAGCACCTCCGCGGTCGTGCCGCGCGCCCACTCCTCGATGTCGTCGTGACCCTTCGTCGAGTGCGGCTCGGTGAAGATCTGCCTGGCGAACCAGCGCACGAAATCGGGCAGGTCGTCGCGCCAGTGGACCGCGTTGTACTTGTTGCGATCCTCGCGGTCGGGGGGCGAGCTGAGGAAAGCATCCAGAGAGAGGCGCACCTTGGGTTGGAAGAAGACTGCCGAGGCGACGAAGACGAGGCTCCTGACCCTCTCGGGGTGCAGGTCTGCGAGGTAGGCGCCCCAGCGAGCGCCGGACGAGAACCCCACGACGTCTGCGGCCTCCACGCCCACGGCGTCCATCACCGCGAGCGCGTCGTGCATGAAGTCGAGCGCGCGGTAGCCCTCCGGCGGCGCATCGGAGCCGCCGTTCCCGCGCCCGTCGAATGTGACCACTTGGTGGCCACAAACTGTCGCGAGGAACGGCACCTGCATCTTCCACACCCGGCTGTCGACCAGGGACCACGCGGGCAGCAGCAGGACCGTGCGGGCGGCCGCCTCCTCCGGCCCGAACACCTCGTAGCGCACCCGCACGCCGTCTTCGCCGTTCGTGGCGAGTCCAGAGGCACGCGGCTCAAGTGCTCGCATGCGCTGCCTCCCTCGCCTCCAGCCAGCCGCCGATGCCATCGAGCACGGCGAGGAACGGCGACTCGCTCTCGGGCACGCCGATCAGGTGCTGCTGCTCCATGCCGTACCAGAACGCGGCAAATACCGCCACCAACTGCCTGGCCGGCACCTTCTCGCACAGCTCGGGCAGGTAGAGCTCGGCGGCTTCGACGAGCAGGGCGCTCCAGTTGACGATGCGCTGCCTGGCGCGCTCCGCCAGCTCCGCATCGGCGAAGCCCTGCGCCAGCAGCTCGTGATGCACGCGCACGAAGCCGTCGTCCAGGTCGCGCTTGTAGAAGTCGACGGCCTGGCGCCACTTGGCGCTGAGGGGCTCGCCGGGGTCGGCGTACAGCGAGGACTGCCGCTGGTAGCGCTGCTTCTCCAGCTCGTCGTAGAGAGCCAGCAGCAGGCCCTTCTTCCCTCCGAAGTAGTAGTTGACCAGCGCCAGGTTGGTGCCGGCCTCGGTGGCGACGTTGCGGGCGGTAAGCGCCTGGAAGCCGTCCCTCGCGAGGATCTGGAACGCCGCCTCGACGATCAGGTCGGCGGTCTGCCGCTTGCCCTGCTCAGGCGTGGCGGGCTGGCCGCCGGCCGTCTCAGTCATGGTCGGCCGCTCTCGCAGCCCTAACCCCGAGGCATGAAACATCCGTATGAAACATGCGTATAACTTAAGGTGTCGGCGTCAGCCTGTCAAGCCTCGCCATCGCGCGGTCGAGACGTCGGCCCGAGACCGCGGCCGTCTTCCGCCAGGCTCCTGCGCTCCCATGCCGTGCGCCTAGCACGCCGCACAGGGCCGGCTAGGACCCCAGGCCGAAGACCATCCCCACGGCCGCGCCGGCCAGGATCAGCAGCACCGGGTTGAGCTTCGTTCTCAGTATCGCCACCAGGCCGAGCGCCGCGAGCGCCCACCGCAACGAGGTCGTAGTGGTCGAGTCCCCACCGCCGAGGGCCGCCGGCGCGAAGTCCCACGCCACCAACAGCAGCAGCGCCACGACCACCGGCCTGATACCGGTGATGGCGCCTGCCAGAGCCTGGTTGTCCTTGTTGCGTATCAACAGCCCGAGGACGACGAACACCAGGAGCATGGTGGGAACGCTGGCGCCGAGTAGAGCGGCCAGCGCCCCCGGCCAGCCCGCGACCGCATGTCCCACGTAGAAGGCGAGCTTGGTGACGATCGGACCGGGCAGCGCGCTGCCGAAGGCGTAGGCGTCGAGGAACGCCTCGGGCGTCAGCCACCCGCGACCGACGACGACCTCGGCGCGCACCAGCGGGATCATCGACGGGCCCCCTCCGAAGCCGAAGAGCGTGACCCGCGCGAAGGAGACGAAGAGATCGAGCAGCGCCGTCAACGCCGGCTCACCATCTGCCGCGCAGCGACAGCCCGACCACCGCGCCGGCAGCGATCAGCGGCGCCGGATGGACTGCCGTGAAGGCGGCGACGAGGAAGGCTAGCAGGACCAAGGCGGAGCGCAGCGCCACGCCGACCTTGCCTTTGCCGCTGGCGAGAGCGCGCGGCGCGAAGTCGACGGCCACGCCCACCAGCAGCGCGATCACCACAGGCCTGATGCCCGCCAAGGCGTCTTGCACCAGCACCGAGTCCTTCGTCGCCTGGTAGAGCCCGCCCAGCAGCACGATCGCGACGCCCGATGGCAGGGTCAGCCCCAGGAGGGCCGTCAGGGACCCGATGAGCCCGGCGCGCTTGCGGCCGAAGTAGCCCGCCAGGTTGGTGGCGATCGGTCCAGGCAGGGAGCTCGCGACGGCGTAGACCTCCATGAACTCGTCATCGTCCACCCAGCGGTTGGTGGTCACGGCCTCGGCCCGGATCAGCGGGATCATCGCCGGACCGCCTCCGAAGCCGAACACGCCGACGCGCAGGAAAGCCAGGAACAGCTCGACGAGAGGGGCAGCCGGCCGCTTCCGCACCGACTCGGCCGGCGCGGCCCCGCCCGCGGGCCGACCCCTCCCAGCCTCGCCACCCTCGATGATCGGCATGACTAGATCCGGCGGCCGCTAGAAGCCGACCGCCTGGCCCTCCTTGCGGCTGTCGGAACCGGCGACGTAGCCGTCCGCCGTGCGGTAGATGAGCTGGGCTCCTCCGTAGGCGAAGTCGGCGCCGATCGTCGTCTCCTGAATGTCGTGCCCTAGGGCACGGAGTCGCTCCAGCTGACCAGGGGGCAGTCCCTCCTCCATCGCGACCCGCAGCCCGCCCAGCGTCTGCCAGCGCGGCGCGTCGGCCGCCGCCTGCGGGTTCTGCCGGAAGTCGACCACCCGCACGACCATCTGCGTATGGCCCTGAGGCTGCATCGGGCCCCCCATGACGCCGAAGCTCATGACTGGGGCGCCGTCCTGGGTGAGGAAGGCGGGGATGATCGTGTGGAACGGCCGCTTGCCGCCCGCGACCTCGTTGGGATGGCCGGGCTCGAGCACGAAGCCTGCGCCGCGGTTCTGCAGCGCGATCCCGGTGCCGGGGATGACGACGCCCGAGCCGAAGCCGTGATAGTTCGACTGGATGAACGACACCATCATGCCGGAGGCGTCCGCGGTCGTCAGGTAGACGGTGCCTCCGGGCCCGGGCGACCCGTAAGAAGGAGACTGCGCACGCTTCGGGTCGATGAGTCGCGCTCGGCTGGCGAGGTAGTCGGCGTCGAGCAGCTCGCTGGTGGTGACCCGCATATGGTCGGGATCCGATACGTAGCGGTAGCAGTCCGCGAAGGCGAGCTTCATGGCCTCGATCTGCAGGTGCAGCGCTTCGGCGCTGTCCGGACCGACGGACCGAAGGTCGAAGTGCTCGAGGATCCCCAGGGCCATCAGCGCCGCCAGGCCTTGGCCGTTCGGGGGTATCTCGTGAACCTCGTAGCCGCGGTACGGCAGCGACACGGTGCCGACCCACTCCGGCTGGTGCTCGGCGAGGTCTGCTTCGGACAGGGGTGCGCCCGCCTCGCGGGCAGCTGCGGCGATTCGCTGGGCCAGCCCGCCTCGGTAGAACGACTCGCCGCCGGTGGCGGCGATCTCCTCCAGCGTCGCGGCCTGGTCGGGGTGGCAGAAGAGCTCGCCGGGAGCCGGCGCCCGCCCCCGCGGCAGGAACACCCGGTTGAACTCGGCGAACCCAGCGAAGGTCTCCTCCGCTCGCTCCCACGCTCGCGCGGTGACCGGCCCGACCTGGAAGCCGTGCGCCGCGTACCGGATCGCAGGCTCGAACAGGCGCGAGAAAGGCAGGCGGCCGAACCTCCGCGACAGCTCCACCCAGGCCGACACGGCGCCTGGCGTGGTCACGCTGTCCCAGCCGCGTAGCGGCACCGCGTCGAGGCCCGTGAACCTCGCCGGGTCCAAGCCGGCGGGGGAGCGGCCGGACGCGTTGAGGCCGTGTAGACGTTCGCCGTCCCACACGATGGCGAACGCATCGCTGCCGATACCGTTGCTGGTCGGCTCTAGCACCGTGAGCGCGATGGCGGCGCCGATGGCGGCGTCGACCGCGTTGCCGCCGGCCTGCAGCATGGAGAGCCCGGCTTGCGCCGCGAGAGGCTGAGAGGTGGAGACGACGTTCCGAGCGAAGACGGGAGAGCGGTGTGCGGGGTAGGCGGCGGAGTGGTCCATCAGAACTCTTCGGCGACAGTACCCGGCTCACCGGCCAGGTTGAGCCACGCCTCCCAGTCCCATGAGCTCTTGACGACCTCTGCGAGCTGGAAGGTCTCCATGCTCCTGATCGCCGTCGCTTTCGCCGGAACCTCCTCGGACAGGAAGCGGTGCAGGTCGCGCTGCGACCGGTGCAGGGTCTGGATGATGACGTCGGCCGAACCGAACGACATGCCGACGAAGCGGACGTTGCGGTACTCGGCGAGTATCGCGGCGGTCTCGCTCACATGACCCGGCTCCACCCGCAGCAGGGTCAGGGCCATGACGTCGACACCCAGCCTCAGCGCGTTGCCGACGGCCGTCACGCGGATGTAGCCCTCCTCCATGAGCCGGTTGCCTCTGAAGCGCGCGGTGCCCTCAGAGATCCCAAGGTTGTGTGCGATCTGGCGATACGAGCGTCGGCCGTCCTCGGCGAGCTGCATGACGATCTTCCTGTCGAGCTCGTCCAGCACTTCGACGCGCGCCACGGGCTGTACTTCTGGTCGGTTCTCGAGTAGCACCGTTCCTCCTTTTTGGCCTGGTGATTGCCGCCATATCCTACATTCGGCCCGGTCGGCGCCCAAGCCGGGCTCTGGATCAGGTGTCGATGACGAACGGGCTCCCGGTCGGGAAGCCGGTGTCGGAGCTCGTGACACCGGGGCCGGTGACCGAGACCCGCAGGCTCTGCCTCATGCCGTCGGTCAGGTGCGGGTCGAGCACGTACACGGCGCCCGTCACCAAGCGGTCTGACGAGTCTGGCGCGAGCACCGGTGGGTCCTCGAACCCGAGGGCGACGCCGTGACCCACGACCGGCCAGGTGCACTCCAGACCTGCCGCTCCGAGCCCGGAGGTCACGACGCGGCATGCGTCCGCCGCCGGCATCTCCGCGGTCTGCTCGGCCAGGCTCGCCAGCATCGCCTGCCGCATGCGGTTGTAGCGGTCGGTCGTGATGGAGTCGGGCTCTCCGACCACTGCCGTGCGCGTCAGGCGCGCCGCGTACGGGCCGAAAGAGCAGGTGTAGTCCAGCACCAGGACGTCCCCGGCGGCGGCGACGCGGTCGTTGGTCGTCACCAGCCCGACGATGCTCTCCCCCGGGCCGCCTATCCCCCCGCGACCCGTGTCGGTGCCCTGCCCGAGGATCTCTCTCATCACCCGGTTGTGGACCTGCAGGCGCGAGTCGCCGGCGCGCGCCCGAGCCACTCCCGCCGCCATCGCTCGCCCCAACCGCTCGTACGCGTCGCGCGAGTGCCGCTCTTGCTCGTCGCCGTGCCGGATGCGCATGTCGTCGACCAAGGCTCCGATGTCGCTGAACGTCGCCTCTGGCATGGCGCCGACCAGGTTCCTGAGGTCGTGGTCGGCGACGTAATCCATCTCGACGCCGATCCGACCGCCGGACAGCCCGCGGGACTCGAGCACGTCGGCGACCGTGTGGAACGACGACTGCGCGAAGTTCCGGAACCTGGCCACGTGCTCAGACCAGGTGACCTTCCCGGCCAGCGCGGAGTGCCAACGGCCCACGACCACCGTCGACTCCCCGTCGCGCGTCACCACGGCCAGCGCCGCCCCGGGACCGCCGGGCCTCTGGCTCGAGCCGACCCGCGGGTGCCCGCACAGGTACCAGACGCTCTTGGCCGACTGGACCACCACGGCGTCAAGGCCGGCCGCGGCCAGCACGCTCGCCAGCTGCTGCTGCGAAGCGAACCGCGGCGACTTGCTGAGGTCCTCCTTCATCAGCCCTCCCCCCTGATCACGAAGAGCTCGTCGGTGTCGAAACGGTCCGACAGGAGCGTGTTGCCGCCCTCCTTGATGAGGACGAGGTCCTGGACCGTGAAGCGCTGGGTGGGCGGGAGCATCGGCTCGATGGCGATGACGTTGCCCTCCCGCAGGGTCATGGTCTCGTCCTCCGTGATCATCGGCCGCTCCTGGTAGCCGAAGCCGAGGCTGTGACCGACGATCACGGCTGAGTGCCGCATGCCGTGCTCGGCCACCAGCTCACGGCAGCGCTGGAACACCTGGCGGCCGGTGACGCCGGGCCGCATGTACTCGATGAGCTCGCGCTCGACCTCGACCGTGATCCGGTACATGCGCTTCTGCTCCTCCGAGGCGCGGCCCACGATCGCGTGCCGGGACTGGTTGGAGGGGTACCCGCCTATGAACGTCGCATGGTCGGCGAAGATCAGGTCGCCCTGCTTGAGGCGCTTCTCGCCGACCCCCTTGTGAGGCTCGCCGCCCTCCTCGACTATCATCAGGCCCCCGCGGCAGTACTCGGCGCCGAGGTCGAGGGCGTTGCCGATGATCGCCGAGTGGAGGTCCCACTCGGTGTCGCCGATGCGGGCGTCCTCGAAGGCCTTGATCATCGCCTCGTCGAGCACGTCGGCCGAGTGCTTGATGGCGGCTATCGCGCCAGGGGTCTTGATGCTGCGCACCAGGTCGAGCGCCACGTCGACGGGTGTGAGCCTGAGCTTGGGCAGCGCGGTGGTTATCTGGCGGTAGGTGGCCGCCGGCATGGCTTCGGCCTCGTACCCGACGATGCCGCGTTCGAAGCCGTGCGACCACAGGTACTCCACGACGGCTGCCGGGGCCGATCGCTTGGTGCGGTCGAAAGCCTGTGCCGGCGCCCACGCCCGCTCGGTGCTCACCTCCAGGTCCCCGGCCTCGACGTAGAGCCTGGAGCTGCCGTCCGGCAGCGCCGTCGCGAAGTTCCATGACGGCGCCGACGGCGTGTACCAGGGGGTGAGGTGGATGCCGGGGATGGCCGTCGGGCTGCCGCTGAGGTAGAAGACGTTCTTGGGCGAGTTCGCGATCAAGACGTCGATGCCCGTGTAGGCGAACATCTCGGCCAGCGCCTCGCGGTTGACGAAGTCTGGGTTCATGGCGTCTCCTTGCGGCCGAGCACGTGGGTGAGCGCTCGCGTGGGCGCGTGCCGCGCGCGCATCAGGATCGTTCGGCGCGCTCTCGCCACGCTTCGTACGGGTCTGCGCCGGCGACCCTGACGGGGTCGTGCGTCAGCGGCAGGCTCAGCTCCTGCAAAGGTCTGCGCAGCTCGGCGTAGACGTGCGCGGTGGACAGACCGTAGGGACGCCCCTCCTCCTCCGAGTACGCGTACCGGACGGCGTCGACCTTCAGCATCAGCATGGCGGCGAGGCACATCGGGCATGGGTGGCCGCTGGCGTACATCACCAGCTTGCCGGGTCTGGAGAGCTCGCCGGCCCGGCCGGCTGCTCTCAGCGCCTCGAGCTCGGCGTGCGCCGTAGGGTCGCCACTGCTGAGCATCGTGTTGACACCGGTGGCTATGACCACGCCATCGCGGGTCAGGACGGCTCCAAAGGGCCTGCCTCCCGAGTCGCGGACGTTGCGGTAAGCCAGATCGATGGCGGTCTCCAGATGTGCGGTGTGTTCAACCATGGTCCCTCCTGTGCCCTTCTCTCGCCTCAGGCGGCGTCATGCGGGTATCACGTACGGCTGGTCGGTCGGGAAACCGGTCGCGGACGCCTCCAAGCCCTGCTCGGTCACGACGACCCGCAGGCTCAGCAGCAGGCTGGTCGAGGTCCGCGGCTCGAGGACGAGCTCCATGCCAGGCTCCAGGACGTGATCCGAGGTCGGCGACAACACCGGCAGGTCCTCGAACGCATGGCCAACCCCGTGCCCGACCACGGGAGACCGGCACTCGAGGCCGCGGGCTGCCAGGGCGTCCAGCACGAGCTGATAAGCGCGGCTGGCGGCCATCCCCGGCGTCATCGCCGCCACGGCTGCAGCCAGCGCCTCGCGCTGCCTGCCGTAGAGCTCGAGCTGAGCGCTGGCGACCTCCCCCACGAACACCGGGCGACAGATGCGAGCGGCGTAGGCGCCGAAGGTGCACATGTAGTCGAGGTTGAGGACCTCGCCCGACCTGAGCGGCTCCGCGGCGGTCGACACCAGCGGAACGATCCGCTCATGCGGCGCGCCGATGCCGCCGACCCCGGTGTCGGACCCCAGCTCCAGCAGTCGGCGCATGATCCGTCGATGCAAGGCGTCGCGTCCCTCACCGACCGCGGCCTGCTCGAGTCCCGCCAGCAGGGCTCGCGCCAGCCGCTCGTAGCCCTCTGCCGCTCGCTCCGACTGCGCGCTGTTCCTGCGCGAGCGCAGACCCGACAGCGTGTCACCGAGGTCGTGGAAGGTCGCCTCCGGCAGTGCGGCGGCCAGGTCGCGGAAGTCGCCGTCCGGCACGTAGGTCAGCTCCACGCCGATGTTCCCTGCGGCGAGACCGCGCTCCTCCAGGAAGTTCGCCGCGGTGATGAAGGCGGACTCTGAGTAGTTGCGGAACTGCACGATGCTCTCGGTCCAGGAGAGCGCCTTGGCGATCCCGGCGTGCCAGCGGCTGACGATCAGCGTCGGGTCGCCGCTGCGGGTCGCGACGGCGAGCGTGGCCGCGGCGTAGCCGGGCCGCTGGCCGGAGCCGAACACCCTGCCGTGCCCCGACAGGTACCAGACGTTGCTGGGAGACATCGCGACGATGGCATCGAGGCCGGCTGCCTCCAGGCGCCGCGACAGCTCGGCGCGCTCCAGGAAGCTGGGCGTCTTGCTCGGAGCGTCGCTCATCAGCGCCTCCCCCGGATCACGAACATCTCGTCGGTGTCGAAGCGGTCGGAGAGCAGGACGTTCCCGCCCTCTCTGATCAGCACGAGGTCCTGCACCGTGTAGCGCTGGGTCGGCGGCAGCATCGGCTCGATCGCGATGACGTTGCCGTCTCTCAGCGGCGTCGTCTCGTGCTCTGTCAGCAGCGGCCGCTCCTGGTAGCCGAGCCCGATGCTGTGACCCACCATGACCGCCGTGTGCCGCATGCCGTGCTGCGCCACGAGCTCGCGGCAGCGCAGCAATACCTGCCGCCCGGTGATGCCCGGGCGCATGTAGCGGATCAGCTCGCGCTCCACCTCGACCGTGATCCGGTACATCCGCTCCTGCTCGGCAGAAGGGGCGCCGACTATCGCGTGGCGCGACTGGTTGGAGGGGTAGCCGTCGATGAACGCCGCGTAGTCGGCGAAGACCAGGTCGCCGTGCTGGATCCGCCTGTCTCCGATCGGCTTGAACGGCGTCTTGGTGTTCTCGCCCGTCAGCATGCCTCCGCGGCAGTAGTCGGCTCCCAGGTCGAGCGCGTTGGCGATGATCGAGGAGTGCAGCTGCCACTCGGTGTCGCCCTCGCGCGCCTCCGAGAACGCCGCCAGCATCGCCTCGTCGAGCAGGTCCGCCGATCTCTTCAGCGCGGCTACCTCCTCGACGGTCTTGACGCTGCGCACGCGGTCGAGCTCGTCGTCCAGCGGTGTCAGGCGCAGCCGCGGCAGAGCTTGGGCTATACGCCGATGCGTCGCAGCCGGAAGGTAGCTCGCCTCGTAGCCGACGATGCTCTGTTGCAAACCGCGTTCGGCTAGGTGCTGCGCGACCGACCGCGCCGCCGACCCGCTGTTGCGGTCGAAGCTCAGGACCTCGGACCAGGCCCGCTCGTGGCTGACAGGCAGGTCTTCTGCCTCCACGAACAGGACCGACTCCCCGGATTCGAAGACCAGCGCCAGGTTCCAGGCGGCGTGGGAAGGGTGGTACCAGGGCGTCATGTGGATGTGCGGCAGCGCCGTCGGGCTGCCGGTGTAGTAGAAGACGTTCTTCGGCGAGTTGACGATCACGGCGGCGGCGCCGGTGCTGGTGAACAGCGCCGCGAGCTCCGCGCGGTTGACGAGGTCACGGAACATGGTCACTCCTGGGGCGGCGGTCCGGCCGCGAGCCGGTCGGCATGGCGCTCATTGGACACCTCTGAGCCTGGGGTCGAGGAAGTCTCTCAGCCAGTCGCCCAGCAGGTTGAACGACAGGACCGTCATGGCGATGGCGGCACCGGGGAAGATCGCCAGCCACCAGCGGCCGGCGAGGAGCTGGTCGCGGCTCTCGGCGAGCATGCCGCCCCAGGTCGGCACCGTAGGCGGCACTCCGAGCCCGAGGAACGACAGCGTCGCCTCCGAGAGGATCACGCTGGAGACGTTGAACGAGGCGATGACGATGAGCGGGGCCAGGATGTTGGGCAAGACGGTCCTGAACAGGACGCTCACGGTCCTGGCTCCCAGGGCCCTGGCGGCTTCCACGTACTCCTTCTCGCGCTGCGAGATGGCCTGCGACCGGGCTATCCGCGCGTAGGTGACCCACTGCCCCACGCCTAGGATCAGGATCAGGTTCCAGATGCCCGGCTTGAGAACGACGAGGAACATGATCGCCAGGAGGATGAACGGGAACGCCAGCTGCACGTCGGCGGTGCGCATGATGACGGCGTCGACCCGGCCGCCGAAGTACCCGGCCATCAGCCCGAGGATGGTGCCAAGCACGCCGCCGATCAGCACCGCGCTGAAGCCGACGATCACCGAGATGCGCGCGCCGTACATGAGGCGGCTCAGCACGTCGCGGCCGAGGCCGTCGGTGCCCAGCCAGGCGTCGATCCTGTCGTTGCGGTCCGTGTGCAGAGGAGGTTGGAGCCGGGCGATGAGGTTCTGCCGGTTCGGATCCTTCGGCGCCAGGCTCGGCCCGGTGATGGCGGTGAACGACACGAACAGCAAGACCACGACCGCCAGCAGCGGCCACTTCGCCTTCAGCAGGCTCTTGACCACGCGGCGGAGCGCGCCGCGCCGCCGGCCCGTGGCAGCCGCGGCGGGCAGGCCGGTCGCGAGCGCGGCCGATCCGGTAGCGGCGGAGCCGGTGGAGCCTTCCGCGGCGGCCATCAGCCGAGCCGCACGCGCGGATCGAGGCGCGCGTAGAACAGGTCGACGATCAGGTTGAGGAGCACGAAGACGAGCGAGAACATGACCACGGCCGCCTGCACCAGGGGGATGTCGCGCTGGTTGATGGCGTTGTAGACCAGCCGGCCGACGCCCGGCCAGGAGAAGATCGTCTCGACGACCACCACGCCGGAGAGCAGGAACCCGAACTCGAGCCCGAACATCGTCACGACCGGCAGCCACGCGTTGCGCAGCGCATGACGCAGCACCACGGCCGGGGCCGCCAGCCCCTTGGCGCGCGCGGTGCGGACGAAGTCCTGCGACAACACCTCGAGCATGGAGGAGCGGATGAGGCGAGCGTTGCGAGATAGCGAGAACAGGGCGATGGTGACGCTCGGCATCACCAGATAGGAGATCGCCCGGGGGAAGTTGGTCAGCGCGGTCATGACGTCGCCGGCCAGCAGCGGCTGCACGATCGGCACATGACCCGAGATGGGCAGCCAGCGCAGCCCCAGCCCCACGAAGAGGATCAGCATGATGCCCAACCAGAAGCTCGGTACCGACTGGCCGATCATCGCGAGGAGCATGATGCCGCCGTCGACCGAGGTGCCTCTCTTGAGGGCCGCGAAGATACCGAAGGGGATGGCCAGGCCGATGGCTATCAGCATGGCCAGCAGCGTGAGCTCGATGGTGGCCGGGAAGCGCTCCATTACGACCTTGAGCGCCGACTCCCTGAACATGAAGGACGTCCCCAGGTCGCCCCGGAAGAAGCCTCCCAGGAACGACAGGTACTGCACGTGCAGCGGGCGGTCGAAGCCGAGCGCCTTGCGGGTGGCCTCGATCGCTTCCGGGCTGGAGAACTCGCCGACGTACAGGTAGGTCGGATCGCCTCCCAGATGCAGCGCCAGGAAGGTGATCAGCGTCACCCCGAGGATCACGAACACGCTTTGCGCCACTCGCTTGACCACGTAGTTCAGCAAGGACAGACACCTCCCTCCGCCAGGCCGGGCCGGCTATGGACATGGAGCGTGGGCCGGCCGAGCACCTGACCGGCCCACACTTAACCTAGGCTTGGACGCTGGCGCTTCTCAGCGGTTGGCCAGCCCGATCTCGAACACGTCGATGACCTCGTCGCGTCGCGGTTCCCACACGATGCGGTCGCTGACGCCGAAGTAGGCCGGGTTGAAGTAGAGCAGCAGCCAGGGCGGGTCGTTGTAGAAGACCTCGAGCATCCGGTTGACGATCAGTTGCCGCGCCTCGCGGTCGCGCTCCTGGCTCATCTGCGCGAACAGCGCGAACCACTCGGGGTTGTTCCAGTCGTTGTAGTTGTTGTTCGCCTCGTAGGAGGCGTAGAGACCCATGTCGCGGATGGCGCTCCAGGTGCCGCCGCCGGTGCCGTTGAGGAACAGCGGTCCGGCCTCGTGGGCGCGGTAGAGGGGCGAGAACACCGAGGCGGTCTCCATCGGTGTGACGTTGGTCGTCACGCCGATGTCGGTCAGGTACTGAGCGACGGCCAGGGAGACGTTGACGTCGTTCTGGTACTGGCCGTTGGGCGTCTGCAGCTCCAGGGTGAACCTGACGCCGTTGGCGTCGCGCGGGTAACCGGCTTCATCGAGCAGGCGCTCGGCCATCTCGGGGTCGTAGGGGTACGGCTCGAGGTTGGGGTTGTCGTTGGGCGGGTTGACGAGCGTGGTCATACGCTCGCACTCGACGCCCAGCAGGGACGAGCAGATGGTCGGAACGTCGATGGCGTACTGCAGCGCCCGCCGCACCTCGGCGGCTTGGACGGCTTGCGCGCCTGCGCTCGACTGGCGGACCTTCTCGTTGAAGCTGTACCACATCGCGATGCGCCGCACGGTGATGATCGACTTGACGGTCGCTGAGCCGCTGCCGTCGATGGCGGCCCGCTGGTCGGGGACGACTCCGGCTGCGATGTCGACGTTACCCGCGATCAGCTCGGCGGCCTGGGTGGAGGCCTCGGGGATCGTGCGCCACACCAGGGTGTCGAACGGACCCCGGCGCAGGTCGTAGCCTTCGCGCTGACGGACCGTCACGCGGTCACCGCGCAGGTACTCGACGACCTCGTAGGGACCGGAGGCGATAGGGTTGCTGGCGGCCTCGTCGAGGCTCATCGCCTCGTACGAGTCCTTGCAGTGGATCATCACGGCCGACAGCAGGCCAACGGCGTCGGGGTTGTAGTTGCGGGTGATGATCGTCGCCACCAGCTCGCCGTCGACGCGCGCGTCGACGTAGCCGACGTTCGGGAAGACGAAGTTGTTGGTGTTGCCGGTGAAGGCGTTGGCGGGGTTCGCGGCGCGCTGGAACGTGTAGACGACGTCCTCGGCGGTGAGCGGCTCACCATCTGCGCAGGTCAGGCCCGGGTGGATATTGAAGCTGATCTCGGTGCCGTCCTCCGATACCGTCCACGAGTCGGCGAGGAACGGGATGATCTCGCCATCGTTGGTGATCTCGGTGAGCGTGACGAAGACGATGCCCCTCAGGATGTTGAACGTCGCCGTGTCGCCGATCGACGTGGGGTCGAGGCTCGTGACCGTACGGGTCTGTGCGATGACGAGCGTGTTGTCGTCGGGGGCTTGGGCGAACACCAGGCCTCCCAGAAGCAAGCTTGCGATCAGTAGGTACCTCATCGACGTTCCTCCCTGTCAACTTCCGGCTTCCCTGTCAAGAACTCACCACCGGGTCCCATCCAACGGCAACCAACCAACCTCCTTAAGTAAGTACACAGTCCAATGAGAGCGCGACTGGTGATTTCGTGATTGATGATATGAGGAACTGCGGATTCTGTCAATGAATGAGAGATGAAGTGTGGATTTAACCAGAGCAGCGCCGGGCGTCCGACGAGATGCTCGGAGCCTTGGCGTGCAGGACCCAGAACCGACAGATCCCTAACAGAACGCCGCCGCCCCAGGTTTCAGGGCGGCGGCTGGATCAGGCACCCTTGCTGCTAGATCGGACTCGGTATCGAGGGCCCGGACCTCAGAGGCGTCGGCGATCCGTGTCGCCGCGGACCTGCGGGCGGGCGGCGACTAGGGCGGAGAGCCCCTCACTCCAACCAGTAGTTGATCATCCACTGCACGCCGAAGCGGTCGGCGAAGCTGCCGTAGAGCTCGGCCCAAGACGTCTTCTCCAGCTGGTGCTCGACGACGCCGCCTTCGGACAGCGCGCCGAACAGCCGCCTGCCCTCCTCCGGCGACTCGACGTTCAGGTTGACGTAGGTGTTCGAGCCGACCCGGAAGCCCGCGACACCGTGCCCGGGCACATCGCTGCCCATCAGCACGAAGCTCGGGGTCAGGCGCAGCGAGATATGGGCGATGCGGCCGCTGTCGCCGGCCTCGAAGCCGGCTGCCTCCCCGCCGAAGTCGGCGTAGGTGAAGGTGCTATCAAACTCGCCACCGAACACCGAGCGGTAGAACTCGAACGCCTCGCGGGCGTTCCCGGAGAAGTTGAGGTACGTGTCGACAGATCTCATGACATTCCACCTTCCCGTGGTCGGAGCGACCACAGCCACAGACTCACAGCTAGAGAGTAGTGCCTCAACTTGAGAGGTTCGCCTAAGCTACTCGCTGAAGAGAGGAGTCGACTCCGATGACACGACCCGCGACACCGCCCACCAGGGACCCGAAACCCGCTCACACCCTGCCCCGCCGAAGGTGGCTGCTTGCCATAGGGGCGGCGCTGCTGATGTTGACCCTCTCCGCCTGCCTTGCGACCCAGAGCCCGATCGCGAGGCTCCCCAGCCAGCCGAGCTTCCTTCACGGCCTGTGGCACGGCTTCATGGCGCCGCTGTCGTTCATCATCAGCCTCTTCACCGACTCGGTGCGCGTCTACGCCGTGCCCAACGTCGGCCGCTGGTACGACTTCGGCTTCCTGCTCGGCATCGGCGGGTTCTCGAGCGGCATCTTCGCCGGCACCAGACGCAGGCGGTAACGCGCGAGGCGAAGGACCTAGCGCCGCCCCACCCAGATCACGTGCCGGTTCCCCTTCTTGCCGCGCGACCTGACGTGATTGACCTCGACCTCGAAGCCCGCGCGCTCGAGGCGCCTGGTGAAGGCGTCGCTGGGGAACATCGACCACACGGCCAGCACTCCGCCGGGCGCCAGGGCTGACCTGACGGCCGCTAGGCCGGAAGAGGAGTAGAGCCAGTCGTTGGCGTCCTGTGTCGTGCCCTCCGGGCCGTTGTCGGTGTCGAGCATGACGACATCGAACGACGCGCGCGAGCCGCGCAGGAGATCGGCGACGTCGCCGAGCACCACTCGCACGCGCGGATCGGCCAGAGGCTCGCCCGCGAGGTGCGCCAGGTGGCTGCGGTTCCACTCGACCACGGCCGGCACCAGCTCCGCCACGGTGACCCTACCGCCCGCAGGTAGCAGGTCAAGAGCGACCCTGAGAGTGAACCCCATTCCCAGCCCGCCCACCAGCACGCGCGGCGCGGAAACCCCGACTAGAGCCGCCAACCCCAGCTCGGCGAGCCGCTCCTCCGAGCCGTGCTGTCGGCTGTTCATCAGCTCGTAGCCGACCACTCGCAGTGAATACTCGTCGCCGCGTTTGTGCAGGCTCATCTCATCGCCGTCGGGTAAGACAGCCGCGTCCAACAACTCCCAGGGGTTCGTGGGTATCAGCCTCACAAGCGTGGTCCGGGCCGAGTCGGCCCAGCCGGAGTGCAGCCAGAGCCTAGCCCAAACGAAAAACGCGCCCTCAGGCGCGTTCGATGTCTTCAACATACCGCCGTATGCGGCATTCGTCAAGAGGATGCAACGAGGGGGCGGTTCGAGCGCCGCAAACCACTCGAACCGCCCCTGCAACTGCCCCGAAAGCCGCTAATCCTCCGGGAACTCCACGTAGATCTCGGCCCAGTCCAGACCCGTGCCGTAGTCGCAGTCGCCATCCCCGGTCCAGTCGATGGCCACCGAATCGTGATGGTCGCCCCAGTAGTCACTCGCGTGCTTCACACGGAGGGGCGTACGGGAGCCGTCCCTCCCCACCAGCGTGACCGTGACCACGTAGGGACCCGGCGGCACGCTGTGCACGCTCTCGGTCTCCGGATCGATCGTGCGCGTGAAGGGAGCGGCGGTCGTCCCGTCGATGATCGGCCCGGTCGGAGTGAAGCTGACTTCAAAGCGGTTGCCGTTCCCGCGGTAGGCGTAGGCGTAGTGGATCTTCAGGGTGCCGCCGAACTGGTAGTCCGGATCGCGCTCGACACCCATGAAGCCGGAGAACTGCATGACGAAGTTCCGCTGGATGCCGTGGATCGGGACGAAGGAGTTGTAGTCGGTCGGCGACTCCATGCCGAGCCTCAGGCAGATCTGACGACCGTTGTACTCAACGTAGGCCCACGCGTACGCGTGATAGGGCACGTCGATGAGTCCCTCTGCGACGTAACGCCCGTTGGCGTCGGTCGTGGTGCGGACATGACCGGTAGTGAGGGCGGGGTTGATATCGACTATCGCCCCTGAGATCGGTCGGCCAAGCGAGTCGATGACGGTGCCGCTGACCGAGCGCACCTGCGATGTGATGGCCGGTTGTGATGGAGCCGTCGGCGTCGAGCTCGGCGCCTTACCGATCTGCCCCGGCGTCGACATCGACAGGTGATAGCCGCCCGTCTCACCAGGGAGGGCGCTCGTGACGATCAGCGTGAACTGGCCGGTGCTCGGGAGAGTGAAGGTGAGCCGCACGCCCAGACCCATTCCAGGGCTGTCGTCCTCCTGTGCCACGACCTGTTCGTTGCTGTCGATGATTATGAGGTAGGGATCGAACTCGCTCGAGGTCAGCTCGATGGCGACCACGTCCCCGGCCGCGCCGCTGAACGTGACCCGGTCGAAGTACTCGCCGGAGCTGAGTTGCTCGTCACCTGGCGCTAGGGTGCTGGCGCCGGCCCACACCACCGACGCAAGCGTAAGAACCAAGACTAGGAGAGCGATCGCGAAGGGCCGGCCTGGACGGACGGTCTCCTCCGCACCACTTAAGGTCGGTAGCTGTGTGTCTCTCACTCGGGCATCTCCAGAGGTACACGAGTCCGGTTGAAGCCGCTTCCAAGGTTGCAGTCTCCGTCACCGGCGAAGTCGATGTTCACGGTGTCTAGCGGGTCGCCCCACCAATCCTCGGTGAAGCGTACAGGGCGCCGGGATCCGCCTTCGCCCACCAGCGTCACGTTGATCGTGTAGGGAGCGATGGGCAAGCTACCGATGGTGTTCGTTATCCGCGGATCGATGGTCCGAGTGAACGGAGCGATGGTCGAACCGTCGATGCTCGGCCCGGTGGGCGTGAAGTGGACCTCGAGTCGGTTGCCGGCCGAGTCGTAGTAAGAGGCGCCATCCAAGGTCAGCAGGCCGCCGAACTGGAAGATCTCGTCGCGCGTGTTCCCCATGTACCCCTCGAAGGTCATGACGAAGTTGCGCACCGAACCTTGTGTGGGGACGAAGGAGTCGAAGTGGGTAGGCGACTCCATGCCGAGCCGCAGGCAGATGTCGCGCCCGCCGTAAGGGAGGTAGGTCCAGGCGCGGATGTTGTACGGCACGTCGATGAGCCCTTCGATGAGGTAGCGCCCGTCGGCATCAGTGGTGGTGGAGGCCGAACCGGTGGTGATCGCGGGGTTCATCGTCACCCTGGCGCCCGCGATCGGGCGGCCCCTGGTGTCTACGACTGTGCCAGTGACCGAGTGCGGCTGCGTCGTGGCCACCGGTTGCGATGGAACGCTCGGAGTCGAGACAGGCGCCTTGGCGACCTGACCAGGCGTCGTGATCAGAAGGCTGTACGCTCCGGTCTCACCCTCGTAGGCGCTGGTGACGATCAGCGTGAACTGCCCGGTGCTTGGCAGTGTGAAGGTGAGTCTCACACCGAGACCCATGCCATTGCTGTCGTCCTCTTGCGCGACGACCTGCTCGTTGCCATCGATGACGATCAGGTACGGGTCGAAGTCGCCCGAGGTGAGCTCGATGACGACCACGTCCCCGGCCGCGCCGCTGAAGATGACCCTGTCGAAGTACTCGCCAGAGGCAAGCTGCTCGTCGCCCGCCGCTAGTCTGCCGGCTCCGGCCAAGGCTATGGCAGCGGTAGCGAGGACTAGAGTGAGTAGCGCCACCAGCGATAGTCGGCTCGGACCGGCGGGTAGCCGAGCAGCGCCAAGGACGTACCGAAGAGGCACGCGTTCTGGTTTTTGCATGCGCGGATGGTACGACTTCCGCAGCCGTATCCGGCTGATGACCTTCACAATCGAACTTGGGCCGCTGGCTCCGAACGCCCCGACTCGTGTTTGAGTCCTTTTTGTGTTGAGACTGTTTTGGGTTTGAGAATGGAGGTTCCATTTCCTGTCGGGGAGAGGAACCTCCAGCATGAGAGTAATCGCTTTACCTGGTGAGGTGCAGTGGTTGGCGCGTCGCTCCTGGCTCGACCTGAGCGAGTCGGCTCGTCGCAGGTTCGAGGCGGTAGCGCGAGTCGAGCTGCTGATTCGAGCCGGCGTCAAGCCTTCCAGGGCGTGCCGCACGGCGGGAGTCTCTAGAGCCAGCTACTACCGTTGGCGTAAACGTCTGAGACGCTTCGGCGGAGGGTGTCAGATTGTTTGTGTATAGGGTGGGTTGGAAAGGATTCTTCTGTTGT
>CAYYOK010000042.1:0-23529 GCA_964473205.1 uncultured bacterium
CTTGGTCGTGTTGGCGATGACCCGCGCCAAGGTCGTCTTGCCCGTGCCGGGTGGCGTCAAGGACATCCGCGAGGCGGTATCGGCCGCCCAGGCCGAGCTGCGCTCCGGCCGCCGCACGATCCTCTTCGTCGACGAGGTGCACCGCTTCAACAAGGCGCAGCAGGACGCGTTGCTACCCTGGGTCGAGAACGGCACCGTCATCCTCATCGGCGCGACGACCGAGAACCCCTACTTCGAGGTCAACAAGGCTCTGGTCAGCCGCAGCCGCATCTTCGAGCTGACGCCGCTGGGGCCGGACGACCTGGTGCGGGTCGTCGAGCAGGCCCTGGCCGACCGCGAGCGGGGGTACGGCTACCTCGACGTGCGCGTCGAGCAAGACGCGCTCGAGCACCTGGTGAACGTAGCTAACGGCGACGCGAGGGCGCTGCTCAACGCACTCGAGCTCGCGGTGACGACGACGCCTGCCGACGAGGACGGCGTCATCACCATCACCAAACTCGTCGCCGAGGAGTCGATCCAGCGCCGCGCCGTCCTCTACGACAAGGAGGGCGACGCGCACTTCGACACGATCAGCGCGTTCATCAAGAGCGTCAGAGGCTCTGACCCCGACGCCTCCCTCTACTGGCTCGCCAAGATGGTCTACGCGGGCGAGGACCCGCGCTTCATCTTCAGACGCCTGCTGGTGCTCGCCAGCGAGGACGTCGGGATGGCGGCCCCGGAGGCTCTGACGGTCGTCTCGTCAGCCGCCGCCGCCTACGACTACGTCGGCATGCCGGAAGGCCGCTACCACCTCGCGCAGGCAACGCTCTACCTCGCCACCGCGCCCAAGAGCAACTCGACGATGGCGTTCTTCGACGCCCTGGCGGCGGTGGAGAACGAGCGCGAGGCCCAGCCGCCCGACCACCTCAGGGACGCCAACCGCGACGCCGAGGGGTTCGGACACGGCGCTGGCTACCTCTACCCGCACGCGTACCGCGACCACTGGGTCGCTCAGCAGTACCTTCCCACGGCGCTGCAGGGCAAGGCGTTCTACAGTCCCAGCTCTCAGGGGTTCGAGGCGCGCATCCGCGACCAGGTGTCCCGCACGCGCGAGGCGCAGCTTGCAGCGATGGTGGAGCGCGAGGACGAGGCGAGTCCGCCTCAGGCGCTCAGGCGCCCGGTCGACGCCGCCAGGGACCGCTGGCTGGAGCGAACCGTGTCTCGCGCGGGCGAGCGTCTGGCGGCCGTGCGCGACCGGCTCTTCGACCTCGCCGGTGTCGAGAGGCATCACCTCGTCCTCGACCTGCGCGCCGGCAGCGGGCTCCTGACCTGGGAGGCAGCCCGGCGCGCACCGGAAGGGATGGTCTGGGCCCTGACCGCGAGCCGCGACGAGGCAGAGGCGCTCGAGCAGCAGGCCGAAGCCCTCCCGGCGCTGCAACGTCCCAGCGTCGTCGCCGGCGCGCTGCCGGCAGCGGCCGAGGAGCTGCGGCGCGCCTGGCGCGCGCAGGCGGGCGGAGCCGACTCCGAGCTCCGGTTCGACAGGGTGGTGGGGCGAGGAGCGCTGGCGGCGTCGGCCGACGCGGCCGCGCTGCTGCGCGAGGCTAGGGCGCTGCTGGCACCTGGCGGCCTGCTGGTCATCGCCGAGAGCGATGTCGCCGGGTCGCAGCGCCTCAGCGAGCTCGTCGACGTCGGCTCGCTGAAGCCGGACTTGGCTGCCAAGGTCAGGGCCGCCGAGGAGGCGATCTACGCCGCTTCGGTCCCCGGCAGCGATCAGGAGCTGGCGGAGCTGGAACGCTCAGCGACCGCGGCGGGTCTGATCGAGGTCGAGTTCGTCCGTGACGCGAGCGCCCACGCCCACCTCCTGCGCGGAGCGGCGCTCGACAGGTGGTTCGCCAGAGGGTCCGATCCTCCGAGCTTCGCCGACCATCTGGCGCGCGAGCTCTCCTCCGAGGAGGTGCTGCTGGTCGAGCATCTGTTCCGCCAGCAGCTCGCCGAGCAGGAGGTCAGGTGGTTGACGGCTGCCTACTTCATGAAGGCTAGCGCCCCGTGACCGGCAGACCGCCTTTGGTATCATCGGCCCACTGAGCCAGCGTCGCGATCGACCAACTGCGCACCGCGCGGCGAAGCGATCACCTCGTCGAGTGGCCGAGAGTGCCTAACAACCTTGGGGGACAACGACTCCGGGCGTCCTCTGGCCGCGGATCAGTACCGAACTAGGAGCAGAGGTGGCACCCGGCCCGTCACGTTCGTTGACTTTCAGGTACGCCGCGCTCGTGGGCCTGCTCGAGCTCGCGATCGCAGTGCCGATGCCGGTCCTGGTCCTGCACATGACGGGGCGCGGGCTGGACCTCGCCACGATCGGCCTGGTGTTCGCGATCAGGGCTCTGCTCGTCGTCTTGCTGGAGCTGCCTACCGGCGGCCTGGCCGACGCCATCGGGCGCAGGCCGATAGCCCTCGCCTCTCAGCTCTTCACGCTCGTCTCGTTCGCGCTGTTGCTGTTCGTCACCGGCCCGCTGACGGCCTTCGCGTACGCGCTGTTCCAGGGTATCGGCGCCGCCCTCCACTCCGGAGCGATGGACGCGTGGTACGTCGACGAGCTCAAGCGCATGGACTCGGAGACGCCGCTCCAGCCCCACCTGGCGACGGTCGAGGTGTTCCAGGCCGCCGGGCTGCTGTTCGGCACGTTGATCGGCGGGTTGCTGCCCAGCCTCGTGGCCGGGCTCGACCTGCCGTGGCCGCTGTCCAGTTTCGGCATCGCGCTCTTCGCCGGCGTCTGCCTGCGCGCCATCACCTGGCTGGCGACGCTGGCGCTGATGCGAGAGCCGGTCAAGCCGCAAGGGCGCGTCGCCGGCATCGGCGAGGTGCCCGCCATCCTCAAGGACACGCTGTACCTCGCCCGCGCGATCCCATCGATCAGGTGGCTGCTGCTGGCGGCAGCAGCGAGCGGGCTGGCGATGGTGAGCCTCGAGACCTTCTGGCAGCCGATCGCCGCCACCGTCTTCGGCTCCGAGGCGGCCAACAGCCAGCCCTACGCCGTGCTCGGCACGATCGGAGGCATCGCTGTGCTGCTGGGCAGCCTGGCCGTGCTCAGGTGGGGCATGGTCTTCCCCGGCGGGCCGGCCGCGCTCGCCGGCGTCAGCACGCTGGTAAGGGGCGCCGCCCTGGTGCTGTTCGCGTTCACCACCTCCGCCGGCGGCTTCGGGATCGCGATCGCCCTGGCGTTCTTCGCTCTGGCTACCAGCAACGTGCCGCACGACGCCCTGCTTCACAAGGCGCTGCCGTCGTCGCGGCGCTCGAGCATGCTCAGCGTGCAGTCGATGGTCTTCTACATCGGCATCGCCGTCGCGGCAGGCCCGCTCGGTTGGGTCGCGACTCAGCTGGGACCGAGGACCTCGCTGCTCATGGCGGGCTGCCTGACGATCGTCTCGTGCCTGGCGTACGTGGCGGTGGCCCGCACGAGCCGCGACACGGTCGCCAGCGCTGTGCCGCAGAGGACGGTCGGGGACTGACGCCGGACGCCGACCGACGCGAGCGAGCCGAGGAGGCCTCGGAGACGGAGCTCTTGGAGCTCGCGTACCGCTCCCTGGCGCTCAAGGACGAGCGGCGCAGCGGTTGGGTTCTGCGGAAGGTCGTCGACCCCGAGTCGGTGGCCGACCATAGCTGGGGCACGGCGCTGCTCTGTCTGCTGTTCGCCCCGCTGGCGGGGGTCGACCGCGACCGGGCGGTGAGCATGGCGGTACTGCACGATCTCGCCGAGGTCGAGATCGGAGACATCGCGGCTCGCGCCGACGAGCGCGACCGCGAGATCAGCGTGACCGAGAAGTCGCGCCTCGAGCACGCGGCCATCCAGGGCCTGATCCCGCCGGCTGCGGCCGAGCTGCGCGGTATGTGGCTGGAGTACGAGCAGCGCGCCACCGACGTGGCTGCGTTCGTGCGCGACATGAACCTGGTCGACATGTGCCTGCAGGCCCTCGGTTACGAGGAGCGAGGGCGCGTGAGCGAGGGCGCGGCCGGCACCGGCACCGAACATGAGCCGCTCGGAGAGTTCTTCGAGTCCGCCCGCCGCAACCTGTCGACGCCGCTGGGGATCCGCCTGTTCACCCAGGTCGAGGCGCGCTACCGCGCCTCTCGCAGCGGCGAGCCGGGACCACTGTCCTAGTCCCTCCCTCCTAGACTTGCCACGAGGGCTGGCGCATCGACCAGCGTGCGCCACCGCGTCGGCTGACGACGGGAAGGAGCGCGAGATGGTCCGGCAGCGAGCCGTCTTGGACGGCAACGAAGCAGCGGCACGCGTCGCACATCTGACCAACGAGGTCATCGCGATCTACCCGATCACCCCGGCCTCCGCCATGGGAGAGTTGGCGGACGCCTGGTCGGCAGCGGGGCGCGAGAACCTGTGGGGCAACGTGCCGCAGGTGGTGGAGATGCAGAGCGAGGCCGGCGCGGCCGGCGCGGTTCACGGAGCCCTGCAGGGCGGCTCCCTGGCCACGACGTTCACCGCCTCCCAGGGTCTGCTCCTGATGTACCCGAACATGTTCAAGATCGCCGGGGAGCTGACCTCCACCGTGTTTCACATCGCCGCGCGGGCCGTGGCTACGCACGCGCTGTCGATCTTCGGGGACCACTCCGACGTGATGGCGGTGCGCAGCGCCGGCTGGGCGATGCTGTTCGCGAACTCGCCCCAGGAGGCCCAGGACATGGCGCTGATCGCGCAGGCCGCCACCCTGCGCTCGCGCGTGCCGTTCCTGCACGTGTTCGACGGCTTCCGCACCAGCCACGAGGCCAACGTCGTCGAGCTCCTCAGCGAGGACGACGTGCGCCACCTCATCGACGAGAACGATATCGCGGCCCACCGTCGCAGGGCGCTCTCCCCCGAGAGACCGGTACTGCGCGGCACCGCTCAGAACCCGGACGTGTTCTTCCAGGCGCGCGAAGCCTGCAACCTCTACTACCAGGCGGTCCCCGGCATCGTCGAGGACGTCTTCCGCGCGTTCGAGGCGCGCACCGGCAGGCGCTATCGCGCGTTCGAGTACTTCGGGCACCCAGACGCCGAGCGCGTGGTGGTGCTGATGGGCTCGGGCGTCGGAGCGGCGCGCGAGGCGGTGGCCAAGCTCAGCTCCGCCGGTGAGCGCGTCGGAGCCCTGGCCGTCAGGCTTTACCGGCCGTTCGACTCGCGCGCGTTCGTCGAGGTGCTGCCCGAGTCCGTCAGGGCCATCGCGGTCCTCGACCGCACCAAGGAGCCTGGCGCCAACGGCGAGCCGCTCTACCAAGACGTGCTGGCGGCGCTGCACGCCGGCGGGAGGCGGGCACCTAAAGACGCAGCCCTGAGGGTCATCGGCGGGCGTTACGGGCTGGCGTCGAAGGAGTTCACGCCGGCCATGGTCAAGGCCGCGCTCGACGAGCTGGACGTCGAGGTGCCGCTGCACGGCTTCACGCTCGGCATCGTCGACGACGTCAGCCACCTGAGCCTCAGGCACGACCCGGGCTTCACCACGGAGCCCCAGAGCGTCAAGCGGGCGGTGTTCTACGGCCTCGGCAGCGACGGCACCGTCGGCGCGACCCGCAACAGCGTCAAGATCATCGCCGAGCAGACCGAGCTGTTCGCCCAGGGCTACTTCGTCTACGACTCGAAGAAGGCCGGCGCCGTGACGGTCTCCCACCTGCGCTTCGGGCCCGAGCCGATCGACTCGACCTACCTGATCACCGAGGCCGGCTTCGTGGGCGTCCACCAGTTCGAGTTCGTCGGCAAGCTCGACGTGCTGACAACGGCCGCGCGCGAAGCCACGATCCTGCTCAACAGCCCGTACGGCCCCGAAGACGTCTGGGACCAGCTACCCGTCGAGTTCCAGAGCGCGGTGATCGAGAAGTCGCTGCGGCTCTACGTCGTCGACGCGCTGAGCGTCGCGCGCGAGGCGGGGCTGGCCGGCCGCATCAACACAGTGATGCAGGCCTGCTTCTTCGCGCTGTCCGGCGTGCTGCCGAAAGACGAGGCGATCAGGCAGATCAAGGTCGCGATCGAGCGCAGCTACGGCAAGCGCGGACGCACGATCATCGAGCGCAACTTCGCGGCCGTCGACGCCTCGCTCGCCGGTCTGCACCGGGTCGAGGTCCCCACCTCGGCGACCTCGGCTCTCCGCCGTCGTCCGGCGGTGCCAGAAGCCGCTCCCGACTTCGTCCAGCGCGTCACCGCGCGCATCATCGAGGGAGCGGGCGACCTGCTGCCGGTGTCCGCCATGCCGGTGGACGGCACCTTCCCGACAGCCACCAGCCAGTACGAGAGGCGCTCGATCGCCGTCGACATCCCCATCTGGGACCCCGACATCTGCACGCAGTGCGCCCTGTGCGCGATCGCCTGCCCTCACGCCGCGATCCGCATCAACGCTTACGACCCTGCGCTGCTCGAAGGGGCGCCCGACGGCTTCAAGTCGCGCCCGTGGCAGGGGAAGGACCCGGCGCTGCAGGGCTTCGCGTTCACGGTCCAGGTGGCGCCAGAGGACTGCACCGGCTGCGGCGTGTGCGTCGACGTCTGCCCTGCCAGGAGCAAGTCCGAGGTCAAGCACAAGGCCATCAACATGGAGCCCAAGCTCGACCACCTGGCCGCGGAGCTCCCCGCCTACGACTTCTATCGCACGCTGCCCGTCCCGAACCCGTCGTTCGACGAGCTCGACCCGATCAAGGCCTCGCAGCTCAGGCTGCCGCTGTTCGAGTTCTCCGGCGCATGCGCCGGCTGCGGCGAGACCCCGTACCTCAAGCTCCTGACCCAGCTCTTCGGCGACCGCATGACGGTGGCCAACGCCACCGGCTGCTCCTCGATCTACGGCGCCAACCTGCCGACGACCCCGTGGAGCCAGGACGCCGCCGGCCGCGGGCCCGCCTGGTCCAACTCGCTGTTCGAGGACAACGCCGAGTTCGGTCTCGGCCTGCGGCTCTCGCTCGACGCGCGCCGCGAGCTGGCGCGCGGCCTGCTCGACGAGCTGCTGCCCGACCTCGATGCCGAGCTCGTCATCGGGATACTGGCGGGCGCGGCGGCCGACCCCGGCGACGATGAGGCCGTCAGCCAGCAGCGCTCACGCCTCTCCCGCCTGGCCGAGGAGCTCGAGAGCCTGAGCGTCGGCGAGGACGCAGCACGCGCCGCGGCGGCCCGCCGGCTGCGCGAGGACATCGACGCCCTGCTGCCGCGAGCCGTCTGGCTCGTCGGCGGCGACGGCTGGGCCTACGACATCGGCTACGGCGGGCTCGACCACGTCCTCGCCAGCGGGCACGACGTCAACGTCCTGGTCCTCGACACCGAGGTGTACAGCAACACCGGCGGGCAGGCGTCGAAGGCCACGCCCCGCGGGGCGATCGCGAAGTTCGCCGCGGCCGGCAAGGAGTCGGGCAAGAAGGACCTCGGCATGCTGGCGATGGCGTACGGCAACGTCTACGTGGCCCAGATCGCCATCGGCGCCAACCCGGCGCACACGGTCAAGGTCCTGCGCGAGGCGGTGAGCTGGCGCGGGCCGTCCTTGGTCATCGCCTACAGCCACTGCATCGCCCACGGGATCGAGATGTCCACCTCGATGACGCGCCAGCGGCAGGCGGTGCGCAGCGGCTACTGGCCTCTGTACAGGTTCGACCCGCGCAACGCCATGGGCGAGAGCGCCAACCCGCTGAAGCTCGACTCCAGGACGCCCAACGTGCCCTTCAAGGAGTTCGCGCAGGCCGAGGGACGCTTCGCGATGCTCGAGCGCGCCCAGCCCGAGCGCGCCGAGGAGCTGTTCGCGCTGGCGCAGGCCGACATCGACGCCCGCTTCAAGCTCTACCAGCAGCTCGCCGAGGTCAAGCGCTCGGTTCCAGACGATGCCGCCATGCGCGAGACGAAGGCGGCGCCAACGGTCCAGGAGGGATGATGGCAGTCGACCTGAGGAGCCGCTATCTCGGCCTAGAGCTGGCGAACCCGCTGGTAGCGGCCGCGTCGCCGCTGACTCGCACCGTGGCCAGCCTGGTCGAGCTGCAGCGCGCCGGCGTCGCGGCCGTCGTGCTCAACTCGCTGTTCGAGGAGCAGATCGAGCACGAGGAGCTGATGGCTCACGAGCTGCACCACTACGGCGCGGAGATCTCGCCCGAGCTGACCGGCTTCTTCCCCGACCTGCACGACTACAACACGGGCCCCGACGACTACCTGCGGCTCATCGAGGGCGCCAAGCGCGCCCTCGACGTGCCCGTCATCGCCAGCCTCAACGGCTACTCGCCCGGCGGCTGGACGCGCTACGCCGGGCTGTTCGAGCAGGCTGGAGCCGACGCGATCGAGCTCAACGTCTACTTCCTCGCCACCGACCCCGGCACGGACGCCTCAGCCGTGGAGAGCCGCTACATCGACCTGGTGAGCGACGTGACGACCCAGGTCTCGGTACCGGTGGCGGTGAAGCTGGCCCCCTACTTCTCCTCGCTGCCCAACCTCGTGCTGCGCCTCGTCGACTCCGGCGCAGCCGGCCTCGTGCTCTTCAACCGCTTCCTGCAGCCGGATCTCGACCTCGACACCCTGGCGGTGACGCCGCGGCTGGTCCTCTCCGACCCGGTGGAGTCGCGGCTGGCGCTGCGCTGGATCGCCATACTGCGCGGCCTCACCGACGCCTCCCTGGCGGCCAGCGGTGGCGTGCACGCGGCGCCGGATGCGGTCAAGCTGCTCCTCGCCGGGGCCGACGTCGTGCAGGTCGCGAGCAGCCTGCTCATCAACGGCGCCGAGCACGCCGGCGCGCTGCTCCGCGGCATCGAGGAGTGGCTGATGCTGCACGACTACGACAGCGTCGACCAGCTCAGGGGCAGCCTGAGCCAGCGCAACTCGCCAGATCCGGAGGCGTTCGAACGCGCCAACTACATGAAGGCGCTGGTGAGCTACACGAGCGGGCGCTGAGCGCCGCGGCGGCTCGCGCCGCCGGCGCTGAAGTACCCGCGCTGCGCGCAGCGCATAAGATGGCGTGCGCGCTAGCAGCCGCTACCGGCACAGGAAGTCGGTGCCGGGTTACCGGAGGTGTAACGTGATTCGCAGATTCCTAGGCCTCGTAACGATCTCCCTGCTGACGCTCGCGTCGGCTCAGAACCTCGTCGTCTACTCGAGCGTCGACGAGGAGAACGCCAGGGCCATCCTCGCGGCGTTCAGCGAGCAGACCGGCATCCAGCTCCAGATGGTCTTCCTCTCGTCGGGACCGGCCCTGTCGCGGATCGAAGCCGAGAGCAACCGGCCGCAGGCCGACGTCTGGTTCGGAGCGCCGAGCGAGAACCACATCCTCGCCAAGGAGCGCGGCCTGACCCAGCCCTACGTGACCCAGTCGGCGGCGGCTCTGCCGGCCGAGTTCAAGGACGCCGAGGGCTACTGGCACGCGATCTACACCAACCCGCTCGCCGTAGGCGTCCGCACCGACACCCTCAGCTCGCGCGGCGCGGCCGTTCCCACCTCGTGGGCCGACCTACTCGATTCGCAGTACGCCGGCCTGATCCAGATGCCGTCGCCGCAGTCGTCCGGCACGGCCTACAACGCCATCCTCGCCCTGCGCGAGATCTACGGCGAGGACGGCGCGTTCGACTACCTCAGCCAGCTCAACGCCAACGTCCAGACCTACACGCAGAGCGGCACCGCGCCGAGCGCGGCGCTGGGCGTCGGCGAGACCGCCATCGCCATCCAGTTCTCGCCCGGCTTCCTGCGGCTGGTCGACGAGGGCTACCCCGTCCAGGTCATCTTCCCGACCGAAGGCGTCGGCTACGAGGTCGCCGCCATGTCCATCCTCAACGGCGCCACCAACCTCGAGGCCGCCAGGGCTCTCGCCGACTGGATCACCTCCGAGGCCGGCCAGCAGGCCCTGTCGATCCAGAAGACCTACTTCATGCCCATCCGTGCCGACGTCAGCGCCGGCGAGGGCGTGCCCTCCCTCGACGAGATCACCCTGATCACCTTCGACCCCGAGTTCGCCGCCGGCAACCGCCAGCGCCTGGTGGACCTCTGGGTCGAGCGCGTCCTCGGCCAGTAACGCTCCACTGAGACCCCGCCGCCTGGGCTCGCCGTTCGCGGCGAGCCCAGGCGCCTCGAGAGGTACATGCGAAGCGCCGTACGCGAGATCAGGAACCTAGCGCGCGACCCGCTGCTGCTCATGCTGGCGGTGATCATCATGGCGGCGCTGATCGTGTTCGTGGTCGTGCCGCTCGTGAACGTCCTGTGGGCGAGCTTCAGGACACCGACCGGTCTCGGGCTCGACAACTACGAGCTGATGACGACCCGCCGGCTCTACCGCAACGCGCTGCGCAACAGCCTGGCGGTCGGAGCGACGGTCGGGCTGATAGGCGTGGCTCTCGGCTACGTCTGCGCCTACGTCGTCGAGCGCACCGACGTGCCGTTCAAGCGCGCTCTGCACGTGCTGACGATCCTGCCGATAATCTCGCCGCCGTTCGCCGGCGCGGTCTCCATCCTGTTCCTGTTCGGCTTCAACGGGCTGATAACCAAGCAGCTCCTCGGCCTGCAGAACTTCTCGATATACGGCTTCCACGGCGTGGTGCTCTCGCAGGTCTTCACCTTCGCCCCGATCGCCTATCTCTCGCTCCGCGGGGTGCTCGCCGGGATCAACCCGACGCTCGAGGACGCCGCTCTCAACGTCGGCGCCAGCCGCTGGCAGGTCTTCTGGCGCGTCGTCTTCCCCCTCTCGCTCCCTGGCGTGGCGAGCGCGTTCCTGGTGGTGCTGATCGAGTCGATGGCGGACTTCGGCAACCCGCTGGTGCTGGCCGGCGCCGCCTTCCCCATGCTCGCGCCGCAGGCCTATCTCGAGATAACCGGCTCGTTCAACCTGCCGCGCGGAGCGATGTTGGCCGTGATCTTGCTGCTGCCCTCCATCACCGCGTTCGCGATCCAGCGCTACTACATCTCCAAGCGCCAGTACGTCACCGTGACCGGCAAGCCGACCGCGTCGACGACCAAGGCGGTCTCGCCGTTCGCCAAGTGGCTCCTGTTCGCCATCGTCGTGGCGTTCGCGGCCGTCGTGGTGCTCTTCTACGGCGTGATCCTGATCGGCGCGCTGACGAACGTGTGGGGCTTCGACTACACGCTCACGCTCAGGCACTTCCAGTACGTGCTGAGCACCGGCTGGGACACCGTGAAGGACACGATCATCGTCGCCGTCACCTCTACGCCGATCAGCGGCATCATGGGCATGCTGATCGCCTATCTGGTCGTGCGCAAGCGCTTCCCCGGCAAGGGTGCGATGGAGTTCTTCTCGATACTCAACTTCGCCGTGCCGGGCACGGTGGCCGGCATCGGCTACATCCTGGCGTTCAACGGCCCGCCGCTGATCCTCACCGGCACCCTCGCGATCCTGGTGCTCAACTTCGTGTTCCGTTACGTGCCCGTCGGCATCCAGTCGGGGATAGCAGTTCTTAGACAGATCGATCCGTCTATCGAGGAGGCGGCGCAGAACCTCGGCGCCAGCGCCCTGACCACCTTCCGCAAGATCACCCTTCCCCTCATCGCGCCCGCCTTCTTCTCCGGGCTCGTGTTCGCCTTCGTGAGAGCGATGACCGCCATCAGCGCCGCGATCTTCCTCGTCTCGGCGAACTGGAACCTGATGACGGTGCAGATCCTCAACCAGGTCGGCTCCGGCCGCCTCGGGGTGGCGGCGGCCTTCAGCATCGTGCTGCTGCTCATCGTCATGGTCGCGATGGTCATCATCCAGGCCCTGGTCGGAAGACGCGCCGAGGCGGCGTCGACCGTGCGTTTCTGATGTCAGAGCTGACCGACAAGGAGTATCGATGGCCGTCGACCTGAAGCTAGTTGGCCTGCGCAAGGTCTTCCCCGGCCACTCGCCGGCCGACCCGGAGGTCGTCGCCGTCGACGACATCGACCTCGAGGTCGAGAAGGGCCTGTTCGTCACCCTCCTGGGACCCTCTGGCTGCGGCAAGACGACGCTGCTGAGGATGATCGCCGGCTTCGAGGAGGCGTCCAGCGGCGAGATCTGGTTCGGAGACGAGCGCGTCGACAGGCTGGCGCCCAACGCCAGGGACACCGCCATGGTGTTCCAGTCCTACGCGATCTTCCCGCACCTCAACGTCTACGAGAACGTGGCGTTCGGCCTGCGCATGAAGCGCGTGCCCGCCGCGGAGCTCAAGCGCCGCGTCGACGCCGTCCTCGACCTGGTGGGCCTGACGCAGATGGCCAAGCGGCAGCCGAGCGCGCTGTCAGGGGGACAGCAGCAGCGGGTCGCGCTGGCCCGTTGCATCGTCCTCGAGCCGCGCCTGCTGCTCTTCGACGAGCCGCTCTCCAACCTCGACGCCAAGCTCAGGGAGCAGATGCGCCTCGAGATCCGCGACCTGCAGGGCCGGCTCGGCATCACCAGCGTCTACGTCACGCACGACCAGGCCGAGGCGATGGCGATGTCGGACCTCGTGCTCGTGATGAACCGCGGCCGCGTCGAGCAGGCGGGCTCACCGCGCGCCATCTACGCCACCCCGGCCAACCGCTTCGTAGCGGACTTCATCGGCAAGGCGAACTTCCTCTCGGGAACCGTCAAGGACGCCGGCACGGCGGAGGTCGGGGGCAAGAGCTTCACCCTGACCGCGTCGACCCCGGCCAGCCCCGGAACCCCTGTCACGCTCGTGGCGCGACCGGAGGCGGTGCGGCTGGATCGCCCAGGCCAGGCGGGCGCCTCGGCCCTGCCTGGGACGGTGCGGCGTGCGCTGTTCCTCGGCAACCACGCCGAGTACGAGGTCGAGATACCCGGCGTGGGCGTCCTGGACGCCGAGGTGAGCAACCCTGCCGGCGCCGGCATGTTCGACGTGGGCGACGAGGTCGTGGTGGGGCTCGGCGCGCTCCACGCGCTGCCCGCGGAGCGCGCGGCGCACTAGGAGTCAAGACGTGGAGATCCTCATCTTGGAGACCCCTGAGGCGGCCGAGGGCCTCGCCGCGCGGCTCGTGGCCGACAGGCTGCGGGCCAAACCCGACCTGGTGCTCGGCTGCGCCACCGGCCGCAGCATGGAGGGCATCTACCGCGAGCTGGTGCGCATGCACGAGGACGCGGGACTGGACTTCTCGCAGGTCAGGACGTTCAACCTCGACGAGTACGTGGGCCTGGCGCCCGATGACCCGCGCTCCTACCACGCGTACATGCGCGAGCATCTCTTCGACCGCGTCAACATCCAGCTCGGCAACACCCGCATCCCCAACGGCGCGGCCGATGACCTGGAGGGCGAGGCGCGGCAGTACGAGGCGCTCATCGCCAGCGTGGGCGGCATCGACATCCAGCTTCTCGGCCTCGGCAGCACCGGCCACATCGGCTTCAACGAGCCGCTCTCCTCGCTGATGTCGCGCACGCGCGAGAAGGCCTTGGCGCCGGCCACCAGGCGCCAGAACGCTCCGATGTTCGGGGGTGACGAGAACGCCGTGCCGACGCGCGCCCTCACCATGGGCGTGGGCACGATCCTCGACGCTCGCGAGCTGCTGATGGTCGTAACCGGCGGCCACAAGGCCGACATCCTGGCGCGCGCGACCGAGGGGCCGATAACCTCGATGGTCAGCGCCACCGCGCTGCAGCTGCATCCGCACTGCGTGGTGCTCGTCGACGAGGCCGCCGCCGCCAAGCTGCAGGGCAGGGACTACTACCTGTGGCAGTTCCAGAACGAGCCGGAGTGGGCGGCGTACCGCTAGTCGCGCCCGGTGAGCAGCCGGTCCCTGAGCGTCAGGTAGCGCTCGCCCAGGACGCGCTTGGCGAGCTTCTTCGAGTTCCACATCAGGCCTTGCCGCATGCGCGCGGTCGACCGCTTCGCGAGCAGCTCCGCGATCTCGCTCGCGGCCATGCTCGCCTGGATGTTGAAGCGGCCGAGGATCGCGCAGCCGTCGATGCTGACGGCGCCGACGGTCGGCTCGGACGTGAACAGCCAGCGGAGACCGGCTGCGGCGGCGGCCTGTCCCACCCGCGGCGTGTAGTACCCGTTGGGCAACGATGCCGACCTGACCCTCTCGCCCAGCAGCTCGCTCAACACCGCGACGCTGTGCTCCCATTCGTAGCGCAGCTCGGCATCGGGCAAGCTGGACATGCGTCGCGGGTGCGAGCAGGAATGCGAGCCGATGACGTGCCCACGACGGTGCAGGTCCCTGAGCTCGTCGCCCGTCAAGAAACCGGGCTGGCCTATGGCGTCGGTGGCGACGAAGAACTGCCCGCGCCAACCCCTCTCCTCGAGCATGGGAGCGATGGTGGTGTGCGCGCTCGATCCGCCGTCGTCGAACGTCAGCATCACGGCGTCGATCTCGGCGCTGCGGCGATCGAGCTCCACGACCGTGGTCGGCGAGTGACCTGATGCGGCCACCGTATGGAGCTGCGACGCGAACATCTCGGAGGTCAGCTTGTAGAGTGCCGCGCCCGGGACCGCGTAACCGCTCGCCCGAGGACCGGCTTCCTGCGAGGCAGCATCCGACTCGGCGCTCGCCGCAGCCGTCAGAGGTCCGACGACATCGTGATACGCCAACGTGATCATCCGCCTTGGCAGACGCACCGAACGCCGCATGTACAGTCCCGTCGCGCTGAGGTCCTCGAGTGGCTGAGCGAGTGACGACGACCTATCTGGATCAGCGACGCCGAAGCCTACCACGGGCCGGCGGCGCCTACTGCGGCAGCTTCTTGCCGGGGTTCATGATGCCCAGCGGGTCGAGCGCGCGCTTGATCGCCCACATCGCGTCGACGGCAGCGCCGTGCTCCTTGCGCACGTACGGCAGCTTGCGCAGTCCCACGCCGTGCTCGGCGGTGCAGGTGCCGCCGGCGGCCAGCGTGATCTCGACGAGCTCGGAGTGGACTCGCAGCGCGCGCGCCTCAGCCTCGGCGTCGTCGGGCGGGTAGAAGAGCGTCAGGTGGAAGTTGCCGTCGCCGACGTGTCCCAGCACGTAGGCCGGCATCCCGGCATCCGCCACCTTCTCACCGCACGCCTCGATCACCTCGGCCAGGCGAGAGACCGGCACCGCGAGGTCCGTGATGATGTTGGCCAGCCCCGGATGGGCTGCGACCATGCAGTAGAACGCCTGGTGACGGGCACGCCACAGCCGCGTCAGGTCCTCTCCCCCGGCGGCGAGGTCGCACGCCGTGGCGGCGTGCCCAGCGGCGATCTCCGCTGCCTCCCGCGCCATGCCTGACACCGTCGCATCGTCCCCGTGCAGCTCTAGGAACACGGTCGGGGCGACCGCCAGGTCGGTGCCGAGGTGGCTGTTGATGGCCACGATGCTCGGCGCGTCGACGAGCTCGCAGCGCGCCAGGCTGGCGCCGGACTGGATCAGCTCGGTCACGTAGTCGACGCAGCCTCCGACCGTCGCGAACGACGCCCGTACCCCCATCACCGCGGCCGGCCGCGGCACGACCTTCACCGTCAGCTCGGTGATGATGCCGAGCGTCCCCTCGGCGCCGCAGAAGAGCTTGGTGAGGGCGTAGCCGCTGGTCGACTTGCGAGAGCGGCCGCCGGTGCGGATCACCGCGCCGCTCGCGAGCACCACCTCCAGGCCCATGATCAGATCGGCTGTCACGCCGTACCTCACCGCCATCGTGCCGGAGGCGTTCGTCGAAGCCATGCCGCCCAGCGTGGCCTCGGCGCCGGGATCGATCGGGAAGAACAGGCCCGTGCTCCTGAGCGCCTCGTTGAGGCGCGGGTAGGTGACGCCTGGCTCGACGACGACGAGGAAGTCCTCCGCCGCGATCTCCTTGACCCTGTCCATGCGGCTGAGGTTCAGCGAGATGCCGCCGTGAAGCGGCACCGTGTGGCCCTCGAGGCTGGAGTTGGCACCCACGGGCGTGATCGGCACGCCCAGCTCGCGCGCGACCAGCACCACCTGCCGCACGTCCTCCGCGGACTCCGCGTAGACGACGACGTCTGGCGTGCGCGCATGCGAGTACGACTCGCCGCGCGAGAAAAGCGCTCTGGCGCTCTCCGAGGTGTCCACCTGCTCGGGGCGGAGCTTCGCCCTGAGAGCGGCGGTCAGCGCGGTGGAGCCGTGGCTCCCGTCGCCCTCGCCGCGGTCGCGGTCCTCTTCCGCCGTGTCGATGCCGTCCCGTGGGGTGCTCATGCTGCGCTAGTTCTACCGCGTCTCAGCCGGCCAGCCGCGCATCGAAGCGGAAGGGGCGTGGCTCACCGATGACCGCCCTCCCCATGTCGGGATGAGCGGGGTTGAGGAGCAGGTTGGTGTCGAGCAGGGTCACTGCGCTCGGGACGCGCAGGGCCAGGCTGGCCGCGCTCTCGAGCCAGGCGTCACCGATGGCCGCGGCCGCCGCGGTGTCGGTCGGGTCGTGCCAGCCAGGTGGCAGGACGGACGTGTCGAGCTCGAGGACCAGCTCGTCGGGCACGTCGACGGGCACGATCACGAACTGCTCGTCGAGCAGCGTGGCGCGCGCGTTGTGCACCATGACCTCGAGCGCGGCGACCGCCGGCGTGCCGCCGAGGTAGACGACGGGCCTCCCCGGCGAGTTCCAGCGACCGCCGTAGCGCCTGGCGCCCTCGCCGTCGAACGCTCCGTCCAGGTAGCGGCGTTTCACCAAGCGCCAGGCGCGCATCAGCCTGCGGTCAGGCCTTCTGCTTCGCTCGCGGCTCGAACGAGCAACTTCAGCCGAAGACGCCGTGCTCGATGCGTCCGAGCAGCGTCAGCACCCGTTGCACGCCGGGGTCGTCCTTGGCGGACGCGAGCGGCGTGGCGCCGCCCAGCGCGGCGGCGGGCGCCTTCAGCCACTCGCGCGCCGCGGCCTCGCTCTCGTTGACGTCGAGCGCGCGCGCGTAGACGTGCAGGTAGCGCCACAGCCTGTCGCTCTCGTCCGGCTCGAAGCTGCCGGTAGCCCTGCGGCGGTAGAGGGTGCTGAGGCTCAGGCGCAGCAGCTCGGCGAACTCGCGCTGGCTGAGGCCGAGGGCGTCGCACAGCTCGGAGAAGACCCGGTACGGCAGCCCCTCCTCGATGCGCGCGCTGACTGTCGCGAGGCCGGCGTCCCGGCTGCGCAGCACGCCGGCTATGGTGCGCGCCGTGACGTCCTGCGCGCTCGTCACCCCGTCTGGCCGCCAACTCGTCAGGCTCATCTCCGCACCTCGCATCCCCGTACCATATGGGAGTTACAGATTAGCATATGAGACGGCATCTTGGCGCCGGTCACCGCTCAGCGCTTCCGGTAGACCCGACGCCATTTGCTGTAGGCTTCAACAACGACCGCCCTCATCTGCGGCGGCCTGAGCGCGTAAGGAGCCAGGGTATGTCAGCTTCAACAGTCACCGCCAGAAGCCATCGCCACGTCCTCACCCCGTGGAGCAAGCAGGGGGCGATCAACACACCTACCATCGTTCGCGCCCAAGGCTCGTACCTGTACGACGCGGACGGCGGCAAGTACCTCGACCTGTCGGCCGGCCTGGTGGCAGTCAACCTCGGCCACGGCCATCCCGCCGTGGTCGCGGCGATCAAGGAGCAGGCCGACCGCGTCTGCTACGTGGCGCCTTCGATGATGAACGACACGCGCTCCGAGTTCGCCGAGCTGCTCTCCGAGGTCTCCCCCTGGGACGAGGGCGCACGCGTGTTCTTCACCACCGGCGGCGGCGAGGCCAACGAGGACGCCGTCAAGATGTCGCGCATGATCACCGGCCGGCACAAGGTGCTGGTCGGCTACCGCTCGTTCCACGGCTCGGCGCCGGGAGCCGGCTCGCTCACCGGCGAGGACCGCCGCTGGGCCAACGAGCCCGGCATGCCGGGCGTCATCCACTTCTTCACGCCCTACCCGTACCGCAGCCCGTTCTTCACCGACGACCCCGAGACCGAGACGCAGCGCGCCCTCGAGCACCTCGAGACGGTGCTGACCTTCGAGGGCGCCCACAACGTCGCCGCGCTGCTGATCGAGCCGATCGTCGGCTCCAACGGCGTGATCGTCTACCCCGAGGGCTACCTCGAGGGCCTGCGCCGCATCACCGCCGAGCACGGCATCGTGCTGATCTTCGACGAGGTCATGACCGGCTTCGGCCGCACCGGCGACACCTTCGCCTCGCAGCGCTTCGGCGTCACGCCCGACATGATCGTGTTCGCCAAGGGCGTCGCCTCCGCCTACATCCCGCTCGGCGGCGTCCTGGTGCGCGAGAGCCTGGCGAGCCACTTCGACGACGTCGCCCTGATGTGCGGCCACACCTACGCCGGCCACCCGCTGGCGATGGCCACCGGCCTCGCCACCGTCAAGGCTATGAGGCAAGAGGGCCTGTTCCAGCGCGCCAAAGAGCTCGAACCGGTGATGCGACAGGGTCTGAGCGCGCTCAAGGGCAACCACGCCGTCGTCGGCGACGCGCGCGGCATCGGCGCGTTCTTCGCGATCGAGCTGGTCAAGGACCAGGCGACGAGAGAGCCGCTGGTGCCCTGGTACGGCGGCGACAACACGCCGGCCGCCAAGCTCACCGGCGCTCTGCGCAAGGAGGGCGTCTACGCCTTCGGTCGCTACAACGTCATGCTGATAACCCCGCCCTTGACTATCGCGAAGCCCGACCTCGAGCTCGGCTTCGAGGCGTTGGACAAGGCTCTCAAAGTCTTGGCCTGAGCGCGCGGCCACGTGTGACCGGGCGACCGGGCGACCGGGCGGCCGCGTGGCCGCGCGCCGCTGAGCCACTGGACACCCAACGCCGGGGCCGCCGCTGCGCCCGCATCGGCTCCACGTCGGCCCCGGAACACGCCTACTGCCTACAGCCGCCATAACCTGCTGCTCACCGGCCGACTCCCGTCGGGATCCGGGACGAAGGAGACCTGAAGCCAATGCGACGACTGCTAGCCCTCCTCCTCGCCATCGCCCTGCTGGGCGGAACGATCGCCTCAGCTCAGCGCCTGACCATCGCGTCTGCGGGCAACCCGCCGACGCTCGACCCGCACGCCACCTTCAACGGGCTCACCTTCGGGGTCACCAACCAGGTCTACGAGACCCTGGTGCGCCTCAACCCGGCGGCCGAGGTCGTGCCGGGCCTGGCGACCTCCTGGAGCTACCCAGACGCCAACACCCTGCGCCTGACCCTGCGCGAGGGCGTGACCTTCCACGACGGCTCCGCCCTCGACGCCGACGCCGTCGTCGCCTCCCTCGAGCGCTTCCTCGACCCGGCCGCGACGCGCCCCGGCCGCTTCGTGCTGGCCGCGATCAGCTCCGTCACGGCCGTCGACGCGACCACCGTCGACGTCGTCACCGCCGCTCCGTTCGCCCCGCTGCTGGCGCACCTGGCGCATCCGGTGACCGCGATCGTGCCCGTCGCGCACTCCGAGACGCTGGCTCGGCAGCCCATCGGCAGCGGCCCGTACCAGTTCGTCAACTGGGTCGACAACAGCGAGGTCGTGCTGCGCGCCTACCCCGGCTACTGGGGCGGCGAGGTCGCCATCGACGAGGTGGTGATCCGGATCATCCCCGAGATCAGCACCCAGGTCGTCGAGCTGCAGACCGGCGGCGTCGACATCGCCTTCACGCTGCCGGCCGACAACTACGACGCGCTGGCCGGCGAAGCCGGCCTCGAGTCCCGCGCTTTCCCCGGTTGGGGCACCAACCTCGTCGGGTTCAACAGCGCCAACCCGAAGCTCGCCGACATCCGCGTGCGCCAGGCGCTAGCCCACGCCATCGACAAGGAGCTGATCGCCGAGGAGCTGCTGCGCGGCCAGGCCAGCCCGGCCGTGTCGGCCATCGCGCCCACCGTGCGCTACCACCTGGCCCAGGACGAGGCCTACCCTTACGACCCAGAGCGCGCCCGGGCTCTGCTGGCAGAGGCCGGCGTCAGCGGACTTTCGTTGACACTGGATGTCTACCAGAACGCGCCACTCGAGACGATCGCCGGCGCCCTGCAGTTCATGTTCTCCGAGATCGGCGTCAATGTCGAGGTGCGCGTGCAGCCCTTCGCCGCCTACGCCGAACAGACTGTAAAAGACGACACCGAGCTCTACATCAGCGGCTGGGGCACGGTCACCCTGGACGCCGACTACACGCTGTTCGCCTTCTACCACTCGAGCGAGATCCCGGTTAACAACGTCTCGCGCTTCTCCGACCCCGAGGTCGACGCCCTGCTCGAGCTCGGCCGCGCCAACCCCGACGCTTCCGTGCGCGAAGGCGCCTACGCTCAGGTGCAGGAACGCGCTCAAGCCGCGGCCACGCTGATCCCGCTCATCTACCCGCTCTCCAACTACGTCAAGAGCGACCGGCTCCAGGGCGAGGTCGTGGCGTTCTCGTGGATCGACCTCAACCTACGGAACGCGACGCTGACCGACTGAGCTACGCGTACTGACCGGCGGGCGCTGCCTCCGCGCGGCGCCCGCCGCCTATCTTCTCCTTAGATGCTCAACTACACCCTCGGCCGCCTAGCCAGCACCGTGCCAGTACTGCTCGGCGTCACGTTCGTCGTGTTCGTCATGACGGCCCTGACGCCCGGCGACCCCGTCGTGGCGCTGCTGGGCGAGTCGGCTCAGGGGCTGAGCGCGTCGGCGATCGAGGAGCTGAGGACTCAGCTCGGCCTCGACAAGCCGCTGCCGCAGCAGTACCTCGACTACATGCTCAGGCTCACGCGAGGCGACCTCGGCGACTCGCTCAGGTCGGGCAGAGCCGTGATCACCGAGATCGTCGAGCGCGCCCCCGCCACCGCGTCCCTCGCTCTCGCCGGGATGTCGTTGGCCGTGGTGCTCGGCGTCTCGCTCGGGATCATGGCGGCGCTCAGGCGCGGCACGATCTTGGACTTCGCGGCCATCGCCGTCGCGCTCGTCGGCGTCTCCGTCCCGGTCTTCTGGTCCGGCTTCGTGCTGATGATCGTCTTCTCTCTCGAACTGCGCCTGCTTCCCGCCAGCGGCAGCGGCACTTATCGCCATCTGATCCTGCCCGCCATCACCATCGGCCTCTCGTCGGCGGCCTTCATCGCGAGGATCACCCGCTCGACGATGATCGAGGCGCTCGCGCGCGACTACGTGCGCACGGCGCGCGCCAAGGGCATCTCGAAGCGCATGGTGGTCGTCAAACACGCCCTGCGCAACGCGCTCTTGCCGATAGTCACCGTCGTCGGACTGCAGCTGGGTGGGCTGCTCGGTGGGGCCGTGCTGACCGAGTCGGTGTTCGCATGGCCGGGGCTGGGCAGGCTGCTGGTGGACGCCATCACCAACCGCGACCTGCCGCTGGTGCAGGGCACGGTGCTGGTGCTCGCGCTCACCTTCATCCTCGTGAACCTCGTCGTCGACCTCCTCTACGCCGCCATCGACCCACGGGTCCGCTATGGCTGAGACGCCTGTGAGCGCGCCCGTGATCGGCGCGACCGCCCTGGACCGGCCCGGCCGCCGTGTCAGCCCCGGCTTGCGCCGCCTGCGCCGCAGCCCCAGCGCCTGGTTCGGCGGCGGCCTCGTTCTCCTGATGGTGCTGGTGGCCGCCTTCGCCCCGCTCATCGCCGACCGACCACCCGACCAGCAGAACCTGCGCACGCGGCTGCGTCCGCCCAGCGCCGAGCAGCCGTTCGGCACCGACGAGTTCGGGCGCAGCATGCTCGCCCGCACCGTCTACGGGGCGAGGATCTCGCTGCTGACCGGCCTCGTGCCGGTCGTCGTGGCGCTCAGCATCGGCGCCCTGATCGGGCTCCTGGCCGGCTTCAGCGGCGGGCGCATCGACGCGCTGCTGATGCGCCTGATGGACGTGCTGCTGGCCTTCCCCAGCCTGCTGCTGGCGCTGGCGGTGGTCGGCACGTTGGGGCCGGGGCTGGTCAACGCGGTGATCGCGATAAGCATCGTCGGCATCCCCGAGTACGCGCGCATCGTGCGCAGCGTCGTGCTCGCCTCGAAGGAGGAGGAGTACGTGCAGGCGGCCGGCGCCCTCGGAGCGGGCAGCTGGCGCGTGATGCTGCGGCACGTGCTGCCGAACGCGGTCGGACCCGTCGTCGTGCAAGCGACCCTGGGCATCGGCTTCGCGATCATGGCGATAGCCGGGCTGTCGTTCCTCGGCCTCGGCGTGCAACCGCCGGTGTCGGACTGGGGCGAGATGCTCGCGCGCGGGCGGCGCTACCTGCCCGGGGCCACCTGGCTGATGCTCTTCCCCGGTGCGGCCGTGTCTCTCACGGTGCTGGGGTTCAACCTGCTTGGGGATGCTGTGAGAGACGCCCTCGACCCACGCGCGTCATAGACTCTCTACGTGCCCGACAACGCCGTGAACCAACAGCCACTCCCTGCCCGGTCCGAGGTCGACCCGGCGTTCACCTGGGACCTGACCGCGCTCTTCAAGACCCCTGAGGCGTATCGCGCCGAGTTCGCTGCGGCCGAGAAGGACCTCGAGGCGTTGACCGCCTACCGCGGCCACCTCGCCGAGAACGCGAGCGCGTTGGGCGACTTCATGGACGCCTACTGGACGGCCCTCGCCCGCATGCGCCGCCTGGGTGCCTACGCGAACCTGCCTGTGAACGTAGATCAGGGGGACGCGAGCGCGCGCGCCGAGGCCGGGCGCTTCCAGGGCCTTGCCGCACGGTTCGCAACCGGCGTCGCTTTCGTCAAACCAGAGCTTCTCGCCATCGAGCCTGCGGTTCTAGGAGCGTGGCAGGCTCAGGACGAGCGTCTCGCCAGGCTCGCGCGCTACTTCCAGCGTCTCGAGGAGTCGCGCGACCACGTCAGGTCGGCGGAGGTCGAGGCCCTGCTCGGCGCCGCCAGCGACCCGTTCGGGGCCGCCGAACGCGGATACAACGCCCTCGCCAACGGCGAGATCCGCTTCGACGCCGCTAGCGACGAGGGCGGAGCATCCCACGAGGTGGAGCGCAGCACCTACCCTGCCCTCAGGGCGTCTCCCGACCGGACCCTCAGGCGCAACGCCTACCGCGCCTACACCGACGGCTTCCTGAGGTTCTCCGACACGCTCACCGAGCTGTACCTGGGCAGGGTCAAGCAGAACGTGTTCACGTCTCGCGCTCGCGGCTACGCCAGCACCGTCGAAGAGCAGTTGAAGCCCAAGGAGGTTCCGCTGAGCGTCCTCGAGGCGGTCGTCGACACCTTCAAGGCCAACGTAGGCGTGTGGCACCGCTACTTCGCCGCCAGGCGCCGCATCCTCAAGGTGGACAAGCTCGAGGAGGCCGACGTGTTCGCGCCCCTAGACCCTACGGGCTTCCCCGTGTCGTACGAGACGGCGATCGAGTGGAACGTCGCCGGCATGGCGCCGCTGGGCGAGGAGTACGTCAGCAGGATGCGCAAGGGTCTGACCGAGGAGCGCTGGGTCGACGTCTACCCGAACCGCGGCAAGCGCGACGGCGCGTTCGCCCACCACCCGCCAGGCGTGCAGCCTTACATCATGGTCAGCTATCAGGGCGACCTCGCCAGCCTCTCGACCCTCGCGCACGAGCTAGGGCACGCGATGCACGGCGTCCTCATGCATGCGGTCCAGCCGCTGGCCTACACCGGCTACGCGATGGTCGTCGCCGAGACGGCGTCGAACTTCAACCAGGCCCTCGTCAGGAGCCATCTGCTCAGCGAGCTGACCGACCCTGCCGGTAGGTTGGCCGTGCTCGAAGAGGCGTTCCAGAACTTCCACCGCTACTTCTTCATCATGCCGACGCTGGTGCGCTTCGAGCTCGAGG
>CAYYOK010000043.1:0-23350 GCA_964473205.1 uncultured bacterium
CACCCAACCGCATCACAGCACCACGACCAAACTGACGCTCAATCTGAGAGATGGCGCTGTCGATCGCTTTCCTGCGTTGGTCGTTCATGGCGGCAATCCTCCGTCCGGCACTCGGCTCGCGTTCGACGCGAGCGAGAAGGTCACCGAGCCGCCGGTACGGTAGTCACACCGCCAGGCGCGCGAGACGCCCAGGCGCGAGCCGGCTCTACCGTCGGCTACTCAGTTGTCTGTCGCCGACCGGAGCAGGAGATGCAGGCTGCTGAACGCGGTTCTCTCACGTATCCACGCTCTGCCCAGAGGTGGAAGGTCTAGCCGTTTAACTTCGGTTCCGCTGCTGTCTGTCATGGCTATGAAAACTCGCGTCGGTGCTCGCTCAACCAGGTCCGTTAGGTCGTTGCCACGGTCTCTCGCCGCGCCAGGCGCACCGGCCGAGCCGGTGGCGAGGAGCAGCGGGTAACCGACGGCCACGCCTATGTCGGCAGCGAACAGAGCCCGGACCGCCGTAGCCATGGCGGCGACCAACTCGAGAGCCGCGGCGAGAGGATCCTCGACGCGGAGCTTGGGTAGGTATTCGGCGAGTCCGAGTGTTCGCATACGTTCTGGCGTCCATGCTATCACGCTGCCAGCCAGCGGCCCCGGCCGGTCCGAGGGCGCAGGGCCGGAAGCCGACCCTGTGGGCGTCGTCACCGGATCAGACTCGGAGGCCTCGCCGAGCAGCTGTGACAGCAGCCCTGCCGAGGCGCCTTCCGCCACCGCGACGCTGAGCGACCTGGCCGCGAGCGACCCTGCCACGAGCGCGGCCAGCTCCTCGTCGTCGACGCCCCAGACCGACTCGCCGAGGATCTGAGCGACGCGCTCTACCACTGGCCGTGCCAGCGAGGCGGCGGCCTCGTCGTCGGCGGCCTTCGCCGCGACCCTGATGTGGACGCCGTCGCGCTTGGCGTAGGTGGCGACGCTGGGGTTGCCGTTGAGGGTGAGCTCGCCGAGCCTGTCCGCGACCAGGGACTCGCCCACGCCTATCGTCTTGAACGTCCGCACGTAGAGCCTGCTGGCAGGGAAGGGGAGCCTGGGCACCGCCTGCTCGCGCCACATCCGGTCGAGCTCGCGGGGTGGGCCCGGCAGCGTGACTATCCACTTGGGCGCGCCCTGCCACTCGAACCTCACGAGCCAGCCCGGAGCCGTGCCGATCGGGTTGGCGAGCACCTCGGCGCTGTCGATGACCGACGCCTGCTGCAGGTTGCGCTCGGGCATGGCTCGTCCGTAGGCGGCGAAGCGCTGGCGCAGCCACGCGACCAGCTCCTCGTCGCGCCGCTGGGTCTCGCCTACCACGGAGGCGACCGCGTCGCGCGTCAGGTCGTCGTCCGTGGGCCCGAGACCGCCGCACATGACGACGAGATCGCAGCGCGTCAGCGCCTCGGTCAGGGCGGCCACGATGCGGCCGTGGTTGTCGCCGACCCGCACGCTGCGGTAGACGTCGACGCCGCGCGTGGCGAGGTCCGCCGCCAGGTAGGCGCTGTTGGTGTCGATGATCTCGCCGAGCAGCAGCTCGGTACCTACGCTGATCGTCTCGGCGCTGACGATGCGCTCCATCGGCGGCAGGATAACAGTGCAGGCTACGTCCAGCCTCGAGAAGTCGTGAGCCGTACGGCTGCGCTGAGGTAAGATTGGCCACGTGCCCCGACCCCCAACGGGGCGCAGGGGGCGCTAAGCGCCCTCCACCATCTCCTCACCTGACCCTGCGTCCCCCCGCGCAGGGTCAGCCTTCTTGCGGAACCGCGCTGGTGGCCTACGGCGCTGTGCGTCTGCCGGACATGGACGTCCGCCTAGGCCCACTAGGCGGATGACGTCGCGGCTCACGGCCCTCAGCCAGACCGGTGCTAGCATGCCGCATGTCAGCCTCGCTTAGAGATGCAGCCGGTGCCGCCGCCGTCGGCAGCGGCGTCGACGCGTCCTCCTCGGCACTGCCGACCACCTTGGGCGAGCTGCGCGGCAGCGTCTGGGAGCAGAGAGCCGGGCGCAGCGTCAAGGACGAGCTGCGCGGGAACCTCCTGGCCAAGCTCCGCTCGGGTGCGCCTCTGCTGGACGGCGTGCTCGGGTACGAGGAGTCGGTGGTGCCTGCGCTCGTCAACGCGGTGCTGAGCCGGCACAACTTCATACTGCTCGGGCTGCGCGGTCAGGCCAAGACCCGCATCCTGCGCTCGCTCGTCGACCTGCTCGACCCCGCCATCCCCTACGTGGACGGCAGCGAGCTCCATGACGACCCGTTCGCCCCCGTCAGCGTCGAGGGCAGGGCGATCGTCGAGCGCTGCGGCGACAGCACGCCCATCGCCTGGCTCGGCCGTACGGAGCGGTACGTCGAGAAGCTCGCCACGCCCGACGCGACGGTGGCCGACATCATCGGAGACATCGACCCCATCAAGGCCGCCAAGCTGGGCACCCGCCTCGGGGACGAGCGCTCCATCCACTACGGGCTGCTGCCGCGCGCCAACCGCGGCGTGTTCGCCATGAACGAGCTGCCGGACCTCGCCGGCAAGGTGCAGGTCGCGCTGTTCAACGTGATGCAAGAGGGCGACGTCCAGATCAAGGGCTACCCCGTGCGCCTGCCGCTCGACGTCATGCTCGTCTTCAGCGCCAACCCGGAGGACTACACGGCGCGCGGCAAGATCATCACCCCGCTCAAGGACAGGATCGGCAGCGAGATACGCACCCACTACCCCCGCACCGTCGAGGACGGCATGGCCATCACGCGGCAGGAGGCGTGGGTGGAGCGGGCCGCGGCCCCCGGCAGCGAGACGCTCATCCCCGACTTCGTGCTCGAGGCGGTGGAGGAGGTCGCCTTCCAGGCGCGTGACGACGCCAGGGTGGACAAGCACTCCGGTGTGTCGCAGCGGCTTCCCATCACCCTGCTGGAGAACGTGACCAGCAACGCCGAGCAGCGCGCCGTGTTCGCGCGCGAGCCGCGACCGCTCGCGCGCGTCACCGACCTCTACGCCGCCCTTCCGGCCGTCACCGGCAAGCTCGAGCTCGAGTACGAGGGAGAGCTCAAGGGCGCCGAGGCCGTCGCCAAGGACATCGTGAGGAAGGCCGTGGCCCAGGTGTTCGCGCGGCGCTCGTCGGCGCTCGACCTAGACGAGGTGGTGAGGCACTTCGAGGCTGACAACCAGCTCCGGCTCCCGGCCGACGCTCCGGCCGCCAGCCTGCTGCGTCCGCTCGCCTCGGTGCCCGGTCTCGTGGACCTGGCGCGGGCGCTGGCTGGTGATGGGGCGGACGACGGCGTCGTCGCGGTGACGGCCGAGTTCGTGCTCGAGGGGCTCTACTCGCGCCGGCTCATCGCCCGCAGTGAAGAGCGCGGCTACGTCGCCGCCGCGGAGGACCAGGCGGCTAGCGGCGGCAGGAAGCGCTGGAACTGAGGAGACGCCAGTGGCCAGGGTGAGGCGCTACTCCAAGCACGAGCCGACGCTCGACGACCTCGACGCGTCCGAGCTGATGGCCATGCTGCAGAGCCGGCTCCTCGAGTCCGGCTTCAACCGGGACCCTTACGACCCCGACCCCGACTACAGGAGCACCATGCAGGACCTGTACGAGGCGATCGCCGAGGCGCTGCTCGAGAACGGCCTCATCGACGACAGCCTGGTGGAGCGCGCCATGGAGGCGGAGAACTGGCTCGACTCCGAGCTCGGCCGCCTGGTCAAGGGTCTGGCCGGCAGGCTGGCGTCCGAGGGGTACCTCAGGCCGATGGGCGGCGAGCCGGGCACGGAGGACAGCACCGCTTCCGCCCAGGGCGGTGCCGCCGGACCGAGCGGCGAGCCCGGCAGCGTGACGTTCGAGCTCACCGACAAGGCCATCGACTTCCTCGGTTACCGCACGCTGAAGGACGTCCTCGGTGCCGCCGGACGCTCGAGCATCGGCGCCCACGACACGCGTTTCTCGACGACCGGGGTCGAGGCCGCCGACGCGCCCAAGCGTTACGAGTTCGGCGACAGCCTCAACCTCGACGCCGCCGAGACCCTGAAGCACGCGGCGCTGCGCAGCGCCGGCAGCGTTGGCAGCGGGCGCTTCGAGCTCGAGGAGGAGGACCTGCACGTCCTGCAGTCCGAGTACCGCTCCTCGGCGGCCACCGTGGTGATGCTCGACTGCAGCCACTCGATGATCCTCTACGGCGAGGACCGCTTCACCCCCGCGAAGCAGGTGGCGCTGGCTCTCGCCCATCTGATCAGGACGCAGTACCAGGGCGACAGCATCAGCTTCGTGCTGTTCCACAACTCCGCCGAGGAGATCCCGCTCAGCCGCCTGGCCTCCGCCAACGTCGGGCCGTACCACACGAACACCGCCGAGGGGCTGCGCCTGGCCCAGAAGCTGCTCAAGCGCCAGAACAAGGACATGAAGCAGATCGTGATGATCACCGACGGCAAGCCGTCGGCGATCACCCTGCCGGACGGCAGGGTGTACCGCAACGCTTACGGCCTCGACCCGCTGGTGCTGGGGGAGACGCTGCGCGAGGTCGGCGGCTGCAGGCGCGCCGGCATCCAGGTCAACACCTTCATGCTCGCCCGCGACCCCGAGCTGATCGCGTTCGTCCAGCGCGTCACCGCCATGACGCGCGGGAAGGCCTACTTCACGACCCCGCACACCATCGGCCGCTACGTCTTGCAGGACTACCAGGCGCGCCGCACGAAGCTCGTCAACTGAGCGCCGGCCGGCTCGGGTATGGGCTGCTGAGCTGACGCTGAGCCCGGCCTGAGGCCGGGTGGCCGACGGGGCAGAAGGTTAAGGAACGCCAAGCTCATGGGGCCATGTAGCTCATCGGGCAGCGCGGCATGATGGCGCCATGATCGACACTCGCCCTGCACCTGCCCGTCTCGACTCGCTTGCCAACGACGTAGAACCGGTGCGCCGCCTTCCCGGACGCCTCACCCCCCGCGCCCTCGTCGTAGTGGCGGCGGTCGCCCTGCTCGCGCTCGCCAGCGGCGCTCTCGCGCAGGCGCAGCTACCCGGCATCACCGTCACCGGCACCGGCGTCGTCTACGGCGAGCCCGACATGGCGCTGCTCAACGTCGGCGTCAACGTCTACGCGCCCAGCGTGCGCGAGGCCCTCGACCAGGCCGACGCGGTGATGGCGCAGGTCAAGGCCGCGGCCGTGGCGCTCGGAGTCGACGAGTCGGACGTGAGGACCACCGGTCTCTACGTCTGGCGCGAAGACAGCTACGACAACGACGGCAACGTCGCCAGCGAGCGTTACACGGTCCGTCACAGCTACCAGGTCGTCGTGCGTCAGGTGGACAGCGCCGGCGCAGTGCTCTCGGCCGTCGTCGACGCCGGCGCGAACAACGTCGACGGCATCCAGTTCACGTTCTCCGACGCCAACGGGCTCGCCGCGGAGGCGCGCGGCCTGGCCATCGCCGACGCCCGCGAACGCGCCGGTCAGCTCGCCGAGCTCGGCGGCGTCACGCTCGGCTCGCCCGTAGCGATCGTCGAAGGCGCGCCCACGCACTACCCCGCGGCCGCCTACGCCGGCGTCGCTTACGCCGAGGGGCGCGGCGGCAGCTCGCTCGAGGCAGGTGAGCTGGCCGTGACGGTCACGCTGACCGTCACCTTCGGCATCGACTGAGGAGGCTTAGAGCAACCGGCCTGGCTCAGGCCCGCTAGGTCAGGGAGCCCGCTACTAGGTCAGGGGAACTCACGCGACAGCCGGTCGAGCGCGCTGATCGCCGGCCCGTAGTTCGGATCCGCGCTGCGGGCCGCGCGGTAGTTCGTCTCGGCGCTGATCATGTCGCCGAGCTCCTCGTAGGCCTCGCCGAGCCGGAAGTAGGCCTCGACGTAGGCTGGCGAGCCGGGCCTGGCCTCGCCCCTGTCGGTGCGCTCGAAGACGTCGATCGCCGCCTCGAACGCCGCGATCGCCTCGCTCGGGCGGCTCAGGAGCATCAGCACGCGCCCCTTGTCGAGATGAGGCCATAGCTCGGTCCGCCCCCTGGCCGTCCCGGCGGCCGCCTCGAAGGCCTCGATGGCTTCGCCGTAGCGAGCCGCCTGCCACGCCACGCGCCCCCAGTCCATGGCGATGACGTAGTCGCTGGTGCGCAGGAAGGCGTTCTGAAGCAGGCGCAACGCGCCGACGGAGTCGCCGTCGGCCGCGCGCAGCAGGCCCTGAAGGTGGGCGTAGGCCGGGACGCTGTCGGTGCTGAGAGCGATCGCCGCGTCGAGTTGCACCTGCGCCGCCGCGAGGTCGCCCGTCAGGTACAGGGCGCGGGCGTAGAGGTAGTGAGCCTCCGGATCTTCCGGGTAACTGCGGACCAGCTCGGGGCCGTTGAGCCGCGCCGCCGAGTTGTAGTAACCCTGCTCGATCAGCGAGCGCATCTGGGTGAAGGCGCTCACCTGCGCCGACCCCAGCGTTGCCAGGGCTGCTAGGAGCGCCAGCGCGGTGGCGAGCAGGGCTCTCGCCGGCGTCCGCCGCGCATGGTGCCTCATACCGATCACGGTGGCAGAGTAACAGAGCGAAATGAGGCCGCGAGTGGCGTCTCGCGCAGGCGCCGCCGGCTCTCAGGCGCCCAGCTGCGCCGCGAGCCACTCGACCCCGCGCCGCGCCGCGCCGATCAGCTCCTCGCGCCTGGCATCCGCGATGCGGGTGGCGCGCCGGCAGGCGCCTAGCAGCTCCTCGTCCGGGGCCGCGGGATCGACGACCTCGGCTCCGGCCAGCGCGGCGAACCCGGCGACCTTGGGGTCGTACGCGAGCGCGACGAAAGGCACGCCGGCCAAGGCGGCGAGGATGCAGCCGTGGAGCCTGACCGACACGACGACCCTGGCGGCCGCGACCCTCGCCAGCGCCTCCTGGGGCGTCGCGACAGGCAGCGGCTCGAGGGCGGGAGCCGCAGCGCGCAACGCCGCCACGGCGGGCCCGTCGAGCTCCGGCTGCATCGCCAGCGCCGTGACGCTGTGGCCGTCGGCGGTGAGGGAGGCGGCCAGCCGCGCCAGCGCGAGGTTGAACCTCTCGTGGCCGCCGCGGGGAACGAGGAGCACTCCGGCACTTCCTGCCGCAGCGGTCTCCGCGCGTCCCGGATCCTCGGAGGCCGTGCCGGCCGGAACGGACAGGAGCAGCGCCGGGTCTCCGACCAGCTCGGCGGTCAGGCCCAGCTCGGCGGCCAGGCTCAGCGAGAGCTCGTCGCGCACGGCGAGCGGGACGCCCCTGAGCGCCTTGGCGACCTTGTCGCGGCCCGCGGGCGAGAGCGGCCCCAGCGACTGCGCGTAGACGATCGTACGTCTGCCGAGCAGCCTGGCCGCCCCGAGCAGCCCCAGGTAGTAGTCGAGGCTGCGTCCGCTGGTGACGTCCTGGAGCAGGCCGCCGCCGCCGGAGACGAGCGCGTTGGCACCGAGCAGCGCCGTGGGTGCGCCGACGAGCCTGCGCGCGGCGCGCACGCCGTGCAGGGCCGCCGTCGCCGCCGGGTCGCCGGAGAGGACCGTCAGCTCGACGCCGCGTCGCGTCAGCGCCGGAGCCAGCCCTGCGAGGATCGCCTCGTCGCCGAGGTTGCCGAGGCCGTAGTAGCCGCTCAGCAACAGGCGCATCTACGCCTCAAGACGCCTCGCGCGCCAGCCACCGACTCAGCGGACCCGACACCAGCCTCACCGCCAGCAGCAGCGCCACGCCGACGGCGGCGCCGATCGCCAGGGCCACGATGCTGCGCTCCAAGGAGACCAGCAGCGGCGTGTGGTAGTGGCTGAACGAGTTGAGGATGCTGGCCTGCGCGATCACGCCGCCAGTGAGCAGGCAGCCCTGCAGCCAGATCGGCAACCCGCCCGCCCCAGCCCGACCGCCGGTACCGAATCCCGCCAGCGCGGCGCCGAGCCCGAGCAGGGCCAGCGGGTGACCGATCAGCTCCTTGAAGCGCGGGCGCGCGAAGTACTCGCCCAGCAGCTGGCGCAGCCCCAGCTCGAGCTCGCTGACGCCGATGACGGGGTCGTTCCCGCGCCTCAGCACCACCAGCGCCACGGCCGCCAGAGCCGCCAGGCCGAGCAGGACGTGAGCGAAGCGCACCTCGGCCGTCCACACGCGTTTGAGCCAGCTGGCCAGGGAGCGGTAGTCGAGCGCGAACGCGAACAGGAACAGGGCCGGCGGGATCACCAGCGTCGCGCCCACGCCCGCGAACGGCCTGATCGCCAGCAACGTCTCGCGGTCGCTGCCGACGGCCACCAGCAGAGCGGAGCCGAGCAGGCTGAGGGCCGTCACCTTCAGCAGGTCCCACGGCGAGGAACGCCACAGCACGAAGCCGAGCACGGGGAACACCAGCGCCGCCAGCAGGGCGACGGCGTACCAGCCCGGACCGGCGGCGGCCACCGCCAGCAGCACCAGCGCCAAGGCGCTAAGGGCGCCCCAGCCGCCGCGCATTCGCACGGCCAGCAGCAGGAGGGCGGCCAGGACACCGAGCGCGCTCCACGCGCGCAGCAGCGCGTTGGGAGCGTAGTCGACCGAGCCGACCGTGATGCCCCCGACCGCGTAGCCCTGCCTGGCGAGGGTGCGTGCCAGTGAGCCGATGAACTCCTCGGTGTTGGCGATGGGATCGCCGAGCTCGGTCGTCGTGTACGGCCGCAGGTAGAGCAGCCTGACGTTGCGCTCCTCGATGGCGAGCAGGTACTTGTCGACGAGGTCCCAGGGCCTGAGGCGCCTGTCGACGTAGTCCTGGTTGAAGCTGAGCAGCCGGATGGTCGGCACGCTGCCGCTGATGTCGGCCATACCGCTCTGCGGCGTGCCCTCGATCACGGCGGTGAGGAACTCCTGCGAGCTCTCGATGACGGGATCGGGGTCCCACGGGTGGCCCGCGACCTCGGTGCCTGCGTAGACGAGGTAGCTGGCGCCGGCGGGGAAGTCGGAGCCGGGGTCAAGCAGCTGGTAAGGCGCGTTGCGCGGCCGGTAGGCGACCTCGAAGCCCGCGTCGCGCCAGCGCTGCAGCTCTCCCAGGTCGGGGCCGGCCGGCATCAGCGTGCGGACGTCCCCCGGCCAGGCGTACCAGGTGCGCCCGGCGATCTCGATCTCCAGTGGCGCAGGCACGTTCTTGGCTATCAGTGCGTCGATGGCGCCGTCGACGATGGCCGAGACCAGCGTCGCGTCGGCCGGGATCGGCGGCGGGCTCTGACCGCGTGCGAGGGCCTGGGCGATCGCCTCGGAGCCGAGCATCGCCGCGGCACGACCTTTGGCTACCAGCGACTCGATCGTGTCCTCGTAGAGCGCCACGCCGCCGAGGCCGAGAGCCTGGTAGCGCAACCCGAGCTCGAGGCTGGTCAGGCCGAGCAGGGCGGCCTGGTCAGCCAGCGCCATCTCGTCGATGACCATCGCGACGCGGACCTCGCGCGCCTCACCCGCCAGCCGCTGGGAGATCAGCAGCGCGGCCGGCAGCAGCGCGGAGAGCAGCACCGCCCACAGCGCCAGCTGCGGCCAGCGCGTTGCGGGCAGGGGGCGGCTCTCCGGTCCGATCGGGGCCCGGCTCATCCTGCGCCTGCCGCTACGAGCGCTTGACCGTTCGACGATGCGCGGCTCAAGCCTTGCCCGCCGCCCAGAGCTGGCGTGCGCCTTGCACGCGAGCGCAGTGAGCGCGCACGTAGGCGCGCAGCACCTCGACGGCGGCCTCGTTGCGGCCGCCCTCCGGCACGATCAGGTCGGCGTGCTGCTTGGTCGGCTCGACGTAGAGGTCGTGCATCGGCTTGACGCTGGTCCGGTACTGCCGGATGACGCTCTCGGCGCTGCGGCCGCGCTCCCTGACGTCGCGCTCGAGCCGCCGGATGAAGCGCTCGTCCGGCGGGGCGTCGACGAAGACCTTGAGGTCGAAGCGCTCGCGCAGCTCGGCGAAGTGCAGCACCAGGATGCCCTCGACGAGGACGACCGGAGCGCTGTGGAGCTCGACGTGCTCGCTGGAGCGGTCGTCCTTGGTGAAGTCGTAGACGGGGCGCCTCACGCTCTCGCCGCGTTTGAGCGCGTCGAGGTGCTCTGCGAGCAGGCCGATGTCGAAGGCGTCGGGCTCGTCGTAGTTGATCAGGTCGCGTTCGGCGAACGGCATGTCCGCTAGAGCGAGGTAGTAGGCGTCCTGCGGCACCAGCGCAACCTCGCCGGCCGGGACGGCAGCGACGAGCGCCTCGGCGACCGTCGTCTTGCCCGAGCCGGTGCCGCCGGCCAGAGCCAGGAGCAGCCGGTCGCCGCTCAAGTAGAAGCGCTCCTCGGGCACCGGACCACCAGGGACCTCCGCGCTTCCTTCAGCGCCCGGTCTCGCGGGCCTCGAGGGCGCCGGGAACGGCTCCCGCCGCCAAGGACGGCGAGGAGAGCGACCTGTCCACGGCCGCACGGATGAAGCCGGTGAACGGCGGGCTCGGGCGCATCAGCCTGGACTTGAACTCGGGATGAGCCTGCACGCCGAGGAAGAACGGGTGGCCCTCGAGCTCTACCGCCTCCACCAGGCCCTCGCCGCGACCGGCCATGCCCGGCGTAACGCCCGACACCTCGAGCCCTGCTGCTCTCAGCGCGTCGACGTACTCCGGGTTCACCTCGTAACGGTGGCGGTGGCGCTCGTGCACGGTGCCGCTGGGCGGCGGTTGGTAGAGGCGCTCGAGCAGGGTTCCGGGGAAGACCTGCATCGGCCAGCTACCCAGCCGCATGGTGCCGCCCATGTCCTCGACCTCGAGCTGCTCCGGCATCAGGTCGATGACGGGGTGAGGCGTGTAAGGGTCGAACTCGGTGGAGTTGGCGCCTGCCAGGCCCGCGACGTTGCGCGCGTACTCGATGACGGCGACCTGCATGCCGAGGCAGATGCCGAGGTAAGGGATGCGCTGCTCGCGCGCGTACCGCGCCGCGCGCACCTTGCCTTCGATGCCGCGCACGCCGAAGCCGCCGGGGACGAGGATCCCGTCGAACTCCTCGAGCCGGCCCAGCTCGGCCTCGACCAGCTCCTCGGCGTTGACCCAGTTGACCTCGACGGCGGCGCGGTTGGCTATGCCGGCATGCTTCAGCGCCTCGAGCAGGCTCAGGTAGGCGTCCGGCATCGCGACGTACTTGCCGACCACCGCGATGCGCGCGACCCGCTCGGGCTGGCGCAGCACCCTGACCGCCTCCTGCCATACCCGCAGCTCCGGCGTGACCCTTTCGAGCTCGAGCATGCTCTCGATGTAGCGCCCGATGCCTTGCTGCTCGAGCATCTCGGGGACGCCGTAGACGAAGTCGGCGTCGAACGCGCTGAACACGGCCTGCGGCTCGACGTTCGAGAACAGCGCGATCTTGGCGAGCGCCTCGGCCGGCACGCGCGTCTTCGAGCGCAAGATCAGCGCGTCTGGTTGGATGCCGACGCCCCTGAGCGTCGCGACGGAGTGCTGTGTCGGCTTGGTCTTGTGCTCCTCGCTCGCGCCGAGGTACGGGACGAGCGTGACGTGGAAGTAGAGCGTGTTGTGGCGGCCCTCCTCGAAGCGGAACTGGCGGATCGCCTCGAGGAACGGCAGCGACTCGATGTCGCCGACCGTGCCGCCGACCTCGACGAGCACGATCTCAGCGTCGGCGGCCTCGCCCGCCTCCGTGATCCGGCGCTTGATCTCGTCGGTGACGTGAGGGATGACCTGCACCGTCTGCGACAGGTACGCGCCGCGGCGCTCCTTCTCGATCACCGAGAGGTACACCTGGCCCGTGGTGACGTTGTTGCCGCGCGCCAGGTCGACGTCCAGGAACCGCTCGTAAGTGCCTATGTCCAGGTCGGTCTCCGCGCCGTCGTCGGTGACGAAGACCTCGCCGTGCTCGTAGGGCCTCATGGTCCCGGCGTCGACGTTCACGTAGGGATCGATCTTCACCGCGGTGACGCGGTAGCCGCGCGCTCTCAGCAGCGCGCCGATGCTCGAAGTCGAGATCCCCTTGCCGAGGCTGGAGACCACCCCGCCGGTGATGAAGATGTACTTCCTATCCACTACCTCACCCTCACCTTCACGGGACCGCATGCTACCACCCCGCCAACCGCCGCCTCGGCTCGCGGCAGGGAGGCCGCGGCGCAGGCGTGTGATACTAGGAGCGCAGCGGTCCGCCAGCACCGGGCGGGCCGCCGCGACGTCCTCCGGGAGGGTGCCAGACAGAGGTGAACGAACCACCACAGCCTTCGCGAGAGGCGGCGTCCGCAGGGACGCAACCGAGCTCATCAGCCCCCACGGCCGCCGCGAGGCGGGGCACGCTCTTCGTCATGACCGGAGCTTCGGGTGTCGGCAAGGACTCCATCCGGCGGGTAGCGGTACCGCAGCTAGGCACCATCCACTTCTCCGTCTCGGCCACCACCAGGGCGCGACGCCCGGGCGAGCGCGACGGCTTCCACTACCACTACGTCGACAGGGACACCTTCGAGCGCATGCTCGCGGCCGGTGAGCTGCTCGAGCACGCCGACTACGTCGGCGACTACTACGGCACGCCGCTGGCTCCAGTGGAGGAGTCCCTGGCGCAGGGAGTCGACGTGCTGCTCGAGCTCGAGCTCGTGGGCGCCAGGCAGGTGAGGCAACGCCTGGCCGAGGCCGTGATGGTGTTCATCGCCCCGCCGTCGCTGGATGAGCTGGAGCGGCGCCTGCGGGGACGCGGCACCGATGACGAGACCAAGATCCAGAAGCGGCTCGCACGCGCCCGCGAGGAGATCCGCGCGATCACCGAGTTCGACTACGTCATCGTCAACGACGACCTCGCCACCGCCGTGGAGCTGTTCGTCAGCATCGTGCGCGCCGAGAGGGCCCGCACCAGCCGCCTGAACCCGTCGGAGCTGGCGCGGTTGACGGCGGGCCGTGGCCCGATGCCAAGTTCCTAGCGCGATGCTGTACAATCGAACGCTTTAGGAGGCGCAAGTGGCGCAAGAAGGATACGACAAGCTGCTGTCGCTCACGGATTCCCGCTACCGGCTCTCGATGGTGGTGGCGAGGCGCGCGGCTCAGCTCAAGCTGGGCATCCCGACCTTCCTCTCGGTCGACGAGCTGCCGCCGGGTCAGAACACCGTGACCCTGGCCATGAAGGAGCTCGAGATCGGCGATCAGATCAAGTGGGGCGACGACCTGCCGGCCATGGAAGAGCTCAGGCGCGCGGTCGAGCCGAAGCGGGTCGAGAGCCCGAGCTCGTACACGCCGATGCCCGATGACGACGACGAGGACCTGCGCGACTGAGCCGCGCTCCCATGCCTGGCAAGGAGTACCGCCAACGGTTGATAACCGACATGGTGGAGAGCGAGTACATCTCCACCCAGGCTCAGATCGCTGAACGGCTCGCCAGCCACGGCATCGCGGTGACCCAGGCCACGGTCAGCCGGGACGTGACCGAGCTGCGCCTGGTGCGCCTGCCTTCGGGCAAGGGACGTCACCGCTACCGCGTTACCCCGATGACGTCGCAGGAGGACGTCGTCGGCGAGCTGAGGGACCGGTTCCACCAGTTCGTGCACGCCCTCGACCGCGGCGAGAACGTCCTGGTCGTCAAGACCGAGGAGGGTCACGCGGCCGGCATCGCGTTCGTCATCGACAAGCTCGAGAGGGACGAGATCGTCGGCACGCTCGCCGGACAGAACACGATCATGATCATCGCTCGCAGCGCCGCTGAGGCGGTCGAGCTGCTCGAGGAGCTAGAGGCGCTGCGCGACTGAGCGCGCCGGTGTCGCGCCTCGTCCGGCGGCGCTAGCGCGAAGTGCTAGCCTCAGTGCGTGTCGATCGCCCGCTCGCCCATCACCCGCTCGAGAGCCAAGGTCCACCGTCTCGGCGCGCTAGCTCGCGCCGCCGTCGTCGCGCTGCTCGCCGCCGGTTGGGCCTCGGCCGCGAGCCTGCTCATCTACCCCCTCGAGAGCCAGGAGCCGCTGCTCGGCATCGCCGTCGCTGAGGAGATCGCCGCCCTGCTGGCCGGCGACGCCGTCGTGCTCGGCCCCGAGGTCGCGGCTGGAGCCGTGCCGCCGACCGTCGTCGCCGACGGCTTCGTGAGCCTCGAACGACTCGTCGGCGTTCGCGCCATGAGCGGCGCCGCCGGCGCCGACATGTTGCGCGCCGGCACCGGCGTGGACGTCGCCGCCACCGGCTCGCTGAGCCTGCGGGACGACGGCGCCTGGTTGGAGCTGCACCTCGCTTACGCCGAAGGCAGCCGCACCGTCGAGCTGCGTGCCGACGCCGGACGCCTCGACAGGCTCGTATGGCTGGGGGCCAACGTCTTGGCCGCGATCGCCCTGGAGTCGACCGGCGAGGACATCGACCTGAGCGCGTCCAACATCCAGCCCACCCGCGGGCTGATGCAGCTGACGGCCGACCAGGGCAGCGCCTACGCCGGCTACGCCACCGCCATGGCGTACCTCGCCGCGGGCCTGCTGGAGGACGCCGCCATCGAGCTCGGCGAGGTCGTCGGCCTGCCGGGCGTGCCCGCGAGGGCTGCTGACCTACAGGCAGACGTGACCGCCGTGCTGTCCGAGCCGGGAGCTGCCGCCGAGGTCACGGACCGGACGCGGCTGGCGCGCAGGGCGCTGCTCGGGATCGTGTCGCCCTCGCAGAACGAGGACAGCACGCTCGCTGGCTTCGACGCCTTCGGAGCGGCCACCGGCCTGCCGCTGGCCGAAGCGTGGGCGGGAGTCATCGCCGCCAGCGTCAACGACAGGGCGCGGGCTAGCGCCTACCTCGGCTCGGCGGCCGAGGCCCTGCCTTACGGCAAGGCCCTGTACGCCGCGCTGCTCGCCGCGCGAGGGGACCTCGCCCACGAAGCGATCCTCGACGAGGTGCTCGCCGCTGGCCGCGAAGCCGGCAGCGCAGCCCTGCTGGGCGCATCGATCGTCGCGAACGCCCGCGCCGACACGGCCCGCGAGCGCGAGGCTCTGCAGCACCTCAGGCGCAGCTCGCCGTTCCTCACCTACCCGCTCGAGCGCCTCTCCTACATCGCGTTCGACGCCTCGGAGCCGCAGCTCGCCGCCGAGGTGCTGAGCGTCGCCGTCGAGCTCGAGCCAGACTCCGACCTCTACTGGACCAACCTCGGCTGGTCGTACTACCTACTCGGGTTCCTCGCGCGCAGCGAGGAGGCGTCCCTGCGCGCGCTGGCGCTCGACGCCAGCCAGTACATCGCGTCGTACAACCTCGGCCTGGTGCGCGTCTCCACCGGCAGGCTGGCGCAGGCCATGGACGCCTACCACAACGCCACCAGACGGGACCCCGGCATCGACGACGAGGCGATCATCGACCTCGAGAACGCGCTCGGCCTCTACCCGGATCAGGTCGCCGTCGAGTACGCGCTCGCCTACCTCTACCAAGCCGACGGCCGCCGAACCGACGCGCGCCTGGCCTACGAGAGGTTCCTCCAGCGGGCCGAGGACGGTGGGGAAGACCTCGCGCCCTACGTCACCGAGGCGACGGCTCAGCTCGCCGCCCTCTCGGCCCCGCTGCCGCGCCTCGAGGTCATCGGCGCGGTGCGGGTGACCCTCGGTATCCGCGGCCCTGAGGCGGCGCCCTTCCACCCCGGCGACCCCATCTTCCCGGTGTTCGAGCTCTCCACGCCCGGCGACTCGCTGCCCTCGCGCGTGTTCGTCGTCGTCAGCCTTCACGACGCCGGCTCCGGCGCCGAGATCAGCGCCAACGAGTTCGTGCTCGACCTCCCGGCCGGCGCCGTCGCCTACGTGATCGACGGCCTCGAGCTGCTCCTCCCCGACGACCTGCCTGCCGGCGACTACCTGCTGCGCTACTCGGCCACCGCCAACGACGAGCAGTCGGTCGCGGGCGAACGCATCGTCACCGTCGCCGGAGAGCCGCAGCCGCTGCGCGGGCTCCTCGGACGCGGCCTCGTCATGACAGCGCTGGAGAGCGGCAGCCCGCTCTACACCAGCCGGATGCTCGAGACGCCGGAGACCCTGGTAGGGGTGCTGCTCGGAGAGCTCTCGAGCTCGGCCGACGCAGCCGAGCAGGCGTTGCCACGCATCGAGATGGGCAGCTTCGCCGGCCTCTCGGGGGGCGAAGCCTTCCGCGCGGCCACGCAGGCCGACGTCGACCGGTTCCTCGACCACCTGCTGGCGAGCGGAGCCCGCGACAGCCGCTTCGTGTTCGTCGACGCGTTCGCTCAGTGGATGCTGGATGGCGCTCGCTGATGGCCTCGGTAAGTCGCTGAGCGGGACGCGTTCGTCCTGTGCTGCGGTGGATGCTGGATGGCGCTCGCTGATGGCCTCGGTAAGTCGCTGAGCGGGACGCGTTCGTCCTGTGCTGCGGTGGATGCTGGATGGCGCTCGCTGATGGCCTCAGTCGAAGCCCTCCGTGGAGGCGTCGATGGAATGCAGGAAGGCGACGAGGTCGGCGGCGTCCGCTGGCGTCAGCGCCGGCCCGGAATGAGCGGCGTGCTCGAGTAGCTCGGCCAACGTGGTGGCGTCGCCGGCGTGGAAGTACGGCGCGCTGGCGTGGAGCCCGAGCAGCGACGGCACGTCGAAGCCCTGCTCGCCGGTCAGGTCGGCCATCGGGTCGTAGGTTCCGACATCGTGCAGCACGCCTGCGACGACCTGCTCGCCGTTGCGCGCCAGGCTGCCCACCGGGCCGGGGAGGTGGCTGGTGGTCCATGCCGGACCGCGGTGGCAGGTCTGACAGCCACGCTGCTCGAACAGCGCCCTGCCGCGTGCGGCCGCCTGGGGGTCGACAGGCGGCGCGGCGGGGACACGAATACTCGTCAACAGGAAAGCCGCCAAGGCGTCGAGGTCCGCCGAGCGGCCGCCGTTCGGCTCGCCCAGCAGCCGGTTGGCCGTTCCGGGCGCCAGCCCCACTCCCTTCATGAGCAGCTCGATGTCGAGCTCGGAGTCCTGCAGCTCGTCGCGGGTGGCGGCGGCGTGGAACGGGGCGGTGCCGGCCAGGCCCCAGAGCGGTATCGTCTGCCTAGGGCCCTCTCCGAGGAGCCAGGTCGTGCCGTCGGCGCCGCCGTCGACATGGCAGGAGGCGCAGGAGAGCCAGCCGTTGCGCGACATGCGTGGATCGATAGCGGCGTTGAACAGGACCTTGCCGCGCAGCACCTCGGGCGCCAGCGTCTCGTCGGTCACGCTCACGCGGGCCAGCTCGGGGCGGTTGCCGAGGTCGCGCAGGTCGAGGACGCTGACGTCGCGCGACAGGTAGTTCATTACGTAGGCGCGGTCGCCGCCGGCGTCGACGACGATGCCGCGCGGGTTGCCGCCGGTCGGCCAGAAGCCGAGCAGCCGCGGCTCGGCCGGCTCGCTCAGGTCGATGCCCATGATGGCGTCGGTGCCGGCCAGGACCAGGTAGAGGGTGGTGCCGTCGGGCGATGCCGCCAAGGCGCGGGGGAAGTTCGTGGGCGTCGAGAATGCCGGGTCGTTGAGCTCCAGCCGCGCCTCCTGGCGCTCGGCGAGGTCGGTCAGCGAGACCGCCGACAGGCCGCCGCTCACCACGGTCAGGAAGTCGTTCGGAGGCTCCGGCGCGTTGAGCAGGTGGCTCAGGTAGAGCGTGGCGCCGGCCACCGCCACCGCCTCCAGCACGTTCGGGTATCCGAAAGGATGCGGCGGCAGGCCGACCTCGCTCCTCGCGCCGCCGCGCAGGACCGTGAGCCACGCCTCCTTGCCGTCGTTCTCGCCCTCGCCCGCGCCCGGCAGCAGGCGCGCGAAGCGGTGGCCGACGAGCACCATGTCGCCCACCACGGCTATCGCCCAAGGCTGCGGGCCCACCGCCACGCGCTCGAGCACGGCCTTGGCGCCGACGTCCACCACGGCCACCTGACCGGCGCTGGAGAGCGTCACGTAGGCCAGGCGGCCGTCGGGCGACAGGGCCAGCCCGCCCGGCTCCGGGCCGAGCGGGAGATCGGTCCGCCCGCCCGCTGCCAGGAAGCTCAGGCTGCCGGCGGCGCGGTTCATCACCAGCACGGTCCCGCCTGGCGCCACGGCCACCGCCCATGGCTCGGCGCCGACCGCGACGGGCACCCCGGCCACCAAGGTTCGGACGTCCACCGGCGTCACCGTGTCGGCGTCGGGGTTGACCACCCACAGGGTGCGGCCGTCGGGCGTCAGGGCGAGCGGGCTGGAGGCGCTCGCGCCCGCCTGAGGAGGATCTCCGCCCTCCCGGCCGCCGCAGGCGGAGAGGGCCAGCACCGGCAGGAACACCGGCAGGAACGCCAGGAGACGGGCCAGCGATCTCAGGGGCACTGGAACTGGAAGCTGCCGGTCGCGGCCTCGACCGTGCCGCCACCCACCTCCTCGTAGCAGACCTCGAGGCGCGACACCCCGCCGCCGTCCGACTTGATCAGCGAGCCGGCGTTGACGAACGGCACCTCGCCGTCGACCAGGTCGAGGTTGTTCAGGATGTCGATATCGCCGCGCACGTCGAACACCGCGCCGGCCAGGTTCTCGAAGGCGGCCACCTGCCCGACGCTCAAGCCGGTGCTGCTCTGCACCTCGATCAGCTCGACGATGCCGGCGTTTACCAGCGCGGTCCTGAGCTGCCTGACGGTGCCGGCCGCCGTCTGGGCGATGGTCAGCAGCCCTTCGTTGCGCAGCGCTCCTGGGCCCTGCACTCCGGCGCTGCGCCAGTACACCCCGCCGACCCCGAAGTCGAGCGTGGCGCCGGCCTGCGCCACCGCGAAGTCGCCGCCCACCAGCCGGAGCTGGCCCGCGCCCGAACCGCTCAGCACCCCGCTCAGCTCGGTGAGGGTGGTGCCGGCGGCCTGGTAGAGGCCGAGATCCAAGGTGGCGCCCGCCGCGATCTCGATCTCGCCACCGGCGAACGAGCCGCCGTAGGACGCCCAGAGGTTGCCGGCTTCCACCCGGATCTCCGCGCCCTCGTTGTGGAGCACCGCCATGAACGAAGAGGTGCCGGGACCGCCGGTCCTGAGGATCGTGCCGCGGTTATAGAAGACCGGTCGCTCGCCGCCCGAGGTGTGAGCGAGGCTGACCTCGCCGTCGAGCTCGAACACGGCGCCCGGCAGGTTCTCGAACACCGTGCCGGCGCCGAGGCGCAAGGCGCCGCCGAAGTCCACGCCGGTCACCCTCACCTGGCCGGAGTTGATCAGCCGGCTGCCCACCAGCTCCCTGACGCCGAAGCCCGAGGTGACGACGATCTGGCCCTCGTTGCGCACCTCGCCGGGGCCGTACACGGTCCCGGCGACCCACTCGAGCTGGCCGCTGACGACCAGGTCCTCGTCGAGCCGCAGGTTCCCTGCGGCCAGCGCGAGCGTGCCCTCGACCGTGGACCCTCGGGCGAGCCGTAGGTTGCCCTGCTCGACGGTCAGCTCGCCCTGGAGGAGCCGCAGGCCGCGGACCCTCTCGACGTCGAGGTTGAAGATGTCGATGACGACGTTCGCGCCGGGCTGGTCGACGGTCACCATGTCGCTGGGCAGCGGCAATCGGTCCGTGTCCCAGTTGAGCGGGTCGTGCCAGTCCTGCCCGTCGCCGCCGCCGTCCCAGGCGATGAAGGTCTCGCTCGACTCGCCGCCGGCGAAGTCGAAGAAGATGAGCTGGGACTCGCCGAGCTCGGGCCCTATCCCCTCGGCGCTGCGCAGCTCACCGGTCTCGGTATCGATCGCGACGGCGATGAACGGCTCGCCCGCCGGCACCATGGGCACGAAGAAGTAGCCGCCGGCGTCAGAGGCGCCGGAGAAGGGCGTGGCGCTGCCCTGCACCGACACCTTGACCACGAACCTTCCGCGCTCCGACTGGTAGGCGCTGTCGAGCTGCTGAGCGGTCAGGCCGCCTTGCCGCAAGTAGAGCGAGCCGCCGCTCCACGAGCCGCCCCCGAGCGAGCCTCCCGGCGGGGGCGCCGAGCCCATGCCAGACGGCGACATCGCGCCGCCCGGCCCCGGTGGCGGCGGTTCGGGAGGGGGGCAGGCGTTGCCGCCGAGGTTGGAGTCAGCCTGCCGGGTCGCGTCCTTCATGGCATCCCACCACTGGCCGATCATCCAGCTCTGCATCAGCCCGCCGGGCGAGAACTTGTCTGCCGCCGAGCTGCCGTTGCTGATCGCATTGAAGCTCTTGTCGGCCCGGTCGAGGACGTCGTTGCAGCCGCCGCTCTGCGCCGGCCTCAGGGCGCCAGCCGCCACCTCCAGGCTGAGGCCGGTGAAGCTGCTGGCCACGTTCGCCACCTGGAGCAGGGACGCCAGCGCCGTGAGCTCCGCCCCTCCTCCGACGTTGCCGGGGTCTTGAAGCGACTCCACGATGCCGCCGACTATGTCTGCGAGCGAGGTGCCCATGGCGAGGATCTTCTGCGCGGTCTCGGGCGCCCCTGCCGAGTACCGACCGCCGAGCACCGCCGTGAACTCGAGCATCGCGTCCACCGCTGCCTCGACCACCGCGGCCGGGTCGCCAGGAACGGCCGGCGCTGCCTGAACCGTCACCTGGATCGGCTCGCTGGCGTAGCCGCTGCCGAGGTTGACCAGCCTGAGCGTGGCGGCTCCGGGAGGGAGCTGCGGGATCAGGGTGACGAAGGTCTGGGCGCCGGACAGGCCGGTGCCGATGGTGCCGACGAGCTCGGTCACGACTCCGGCGCGCTCGAAGCGGGCGATGCTGCCGAAGGGCGAGGAGGCGTTGAAGCCCGCGACCGGGATCTCCAGCATCGTGCCAGGCGGCCCCGCGACGCCGCTTCCGAGCTGGAAGCTGCGCAGCACCCCCTGTTGCGCGGCGCCGATCGTCTCACCGACCTGCACCAGCGACACCGGGTCCGAGACCACGTCGCCGTTCGGCGCGACGCTGGCCGTGTTCACCACCACCAGCTCGCCGACACCGTCGCCGTCGGCGTCGGGACCGATCATGTAGTTCACCACCACCTGGCCCGGCTGCACCAGCGGGCCGAAGCCGCCTGAGCTCACCGAGACCGGCCTGTCGAGCTCGCTGCTCGTCTCGATCTCCTGCGCGCCGAGGAACGTCACCCCCAGGGCGTCGTAGTCCACGCCGGTGGCCAGCCTGACCTCCTCCTTGCTGCGCGCCTCAAAGCTGACCGTGGCGCCCTGGGCGGTTCCCGGAGGCAGCACGAGCGTGCTGAGCGCGCCGCTGGCCTCCAGCGTCCCCAGCGCGGCGCCCCCGGCTCCCACGGTGGCGGTCGACGGAGGCTCAGGCACGTTCGCGACCGTGACCGAACGGGTCCTCACGCGGCCGTCCTTGCCGGTGACGGTGGCCGCGAGAACCAGCTCGCCGGCCGCGTGATCGGCGGCGCTCACGAAGATGCGGAAGCCGTCGGCGCCGTTCGCGTCGGTGCCAAGGCTGGCGCCGGCCGCGCTGAAGGCGACGCTGGCGACCTGAGCCGGATCGACGGGCTGGACCGAGAAGAAGAAGGTTCCCGCCGTCATCGAGCCCGCCTGCGGGCTGTTGATGAGGAACTGCGGCCCGGCGCCCACCGGCGGCTGGTTGCCACCGTTGCAGGCTGCTACGACCAAGGCCGACGACAACGCCATCAGACGAACGACTCGCCAAGCGACGACCCTCATGCCTAGCCTCCAGACGGAGGTCTGGCCGTTCTGGGAGGTTAGAGAGCCGCCATCCTGGACATCGCCCCAGCGTTCAGATACCAGACCGAGCCGGCCTCCATTGTTAGCACGCCCTAGCCCCCGCCGCCGACGAGGCGCCCGACCAGCCTCGCACCGGCGATGTAGGTGCCCGCCGACGCGCCCAAGGTGGCGAGCACGAAGACGAGCAGCACGCGCGCCGCACGGTTGCGCCACCAGCCTTTGAAGGTGGTGACGTCCTTGCGCAGCGCTTCGAAGTCCCCGACGCTCGGCTTGCGCAGCCACAGCTCGACGCCCGCCGCGACGAAGCCCGCACCGAGCACCGGGTTGAGCGTCGTGAACGGCGCCGCGATCGCCGTGGCGAGGATGGTGAGCGGATGCGCCAGCGAGATGGCGGTCCCGATGGCCGCCATGGCCGCGGTCACCAAGGACCAGTCGGCGAGAAGCTGCAGGCCGGTGTCGGGGCTGCGCAGGAACCCGACGACGAAACCGGCGAGAACCAGTGCGAGCACGAGCCACGGCAGAGCCTTGGTGAACCAGCTCGGCGGCGGCACCGCCTGAAGCTCCTGCAGCCGCGAGCCAGAGGGCGCGGCCGCCTCCAGGTGCTGGACCAACCCCTTCAGGTGCCCAGCCCCGATGACGACGAGGACCTCGTGCGGCGCTCCGGTCGGCCGCGAGCGCGCGTAGTCCAGGAGCTTGATCGCCATGTACTCGTCGCGCTCGGCGATCAGCGGCTTGTAGATCCGCTCCGAGCGCTCGGCGAACTCGGCGAACGTCGACTCGAGCACGTCGCCTTCCTTGAGGCGCTCGATCTCGCCCTCGTCGATCTTCTCGTTCGTGAACGTCGAGGCGACCAGCCCCGCGAAGAGGTTCATCCGCTGCCACCAGCCGACGCTCGCCGACACGCGCCGGAGCGTCACCCCGATGTCGCGGTCGATCAGCAGCAGCCTGAGCGAGCGCTGCTTGGCGGCGGCGATGGCCGCGCGCATCTCCGCGCCCGGCTCGATGCCGAACTGATCCGCCAGGCGCTGCTGGAAGGCGGACAGCGCCAGGTTGACGGCCATCATCCCCGCGCGCCCCTCCCTGAGCACCTTGAGCAGGTCGGTCTTGGCCCAGCGGTCGGGCTCCTCCAGTACGGCGTGCCGGCCGCTGTCGAGCTCGATGGCGACGGCGTCGAACCTGCCCGACTCGATCAGCCGCGTCACCTCGTCGGCGCTGGAGCGCGAGACGTGGGCCGTGCCGAGGATCGTGAAGCGCGTGTCGCCGTGGACGACCACGGCTGTCGGCTGCTCGGACGGCGTCGGTGGCGCGTCTGTCGGGGCCGAGAGCTGAGCGGGCTCGTCCGTAGGCATGGGCGAGTGTACCTGAGGCAATATCATGCTGGTCAGCGGCCGCCAGGCAGGGGCCATGAAGCATGAGCGATGGCGACGTGACAACTAGACACCGCCCGCGTTCGCCGCGGCTCAGGGAGGGCCTGTTCGACCAGGTCCGGCTCGCACGGCTGTGGCTGCCGCTGCTGATCGTGGCCGTGGTGCTGCTGTGGCAGCTCGAGGTCGTGCCGCGCGGCGGCCCCGCCTTCCAGTTCTGGGCGCCGCTCGTTTTCTACTCGGTCCTGGGCCCGCTCGCGACCTACATCACGCTCAACTGGATCGCCCGCGAGGTGAGGCTGCACGAGCAGGCCCAGGTCGAGCTCGGCCTGCTGTTCGAGGAGCTGACGGCGAGCCACGAGCTGCTCGGCGCCATCCAGGAGGTCACGGCGCGCTTCGCTGCCGCGCCGGACCTCGAGACGACGGTCGACGCCGCCGCGCGCGGCGTAATGAGCGTGACGGGCTCACTGGCCGTGGCCCTCATCGTCGGGCCGCCTGGGCTGGGGATCAGCCACGGCGTCAACCTCGACGCTGCGCTCGAGCGCGACGCGCTGGGGCGCGCTCCTGCGCCGCGAGGTCGCGCCCC
>CAYYOK010000044.1:0-22716 GCA_964473205.1 uncultured bacterium
CTGTTCATCGGCGAGCGCGTCGGGCGCGGGGGCGACGACGCCTGGCCCGTCGACATCGCCGTCGACCCGGTCGAGGGCACCAGCATCGCGGCGCGCATGATCAACAACGCCGTGGCCGTCATCGCGCTGGCGGAGCGCGGCGGGCTTTTCCAGGCGCCTGACACGTACATGGAGAAGCTGATCGTCGGGCCGCCCGCCAAGGGCAAGGTCGACCTGACCTGGCCGGTGGCCGCCAACCTGCGAGGGATCGCCCTGTCGCTCGACCGCGACGTCGACGACCTGACGGTCGTGATCCTGGACCGCGAACGCCACGCGCAGCTCATCCGCGAGGTGCGGGACGCGGGCGCGAGGGTCAAGCTGATCGGAGACGGCGACGTCATCGCCGCGTTGTCGGCCGCGGTGCGCGGCACGAACGTGCACGCGGTGATGGGCACGGGCGGCGCGCCTGAGGGCGTGCTGGCTGCCGCCGCGCTGAAGTGCCTCGGCGGCGAGATACACGGCCGCTTCAAGCCCCGCAACGACGCCGAGCGTAAGCGCCTGGAGGACATGGGCGCCTCGGAGGACCGCGTCTACCGCACCGAGGACCTGGCGCCCGGCAAGAACATCGTGTTCAGCGCGACGGGGATCACCGATGGCGACCTGCTGAAGGGCGTCAAGTTCTTCAGGAACGGTGCGCGCACGCACAGCATCACCATGGGCTACCGGTCGCGGGCGATCCGCTTCACCGACTCCGTGCACCTGCTCGGCGACGGCGCGAGGGTGAACGTCCAGGTGTGACGACCCCGGCCGCTCGACGGCGTTTCAGTAGCGGCGCGTCGACCGGCCTGGCACTGCGCAGATCAGTCTCTTGCGATCCGCGGCTCCAGCGTCTGCATCGTGCGCTTGCCGGCGGGCGTCAGAGCCCATTGCAAGAACGCTTCGAGCGCGCGGCCGCGGTGGCTCACCCGGCGCTTCTCCTTCAGCGTAGCCTCGGCGAAGGTCTTGCCTAGTTCGCTGCTGAGGAAGATCGGGTCGTAGCCGAAGCCGCCCTCGCCGCGCGGCCCGTCGATCAGCTCGCCGCGGCACTCGCCGCGGAACGACATCATCTCGCCGGCCGGGGTGGCGAGCACCACGCACGCCACGAACGAGGCGCCGCGCGCCGCGCGCGGCACGCCGGCTATCAGGTCGAGCAGGTAGGCCATGCGCTCACCGTAGCTGAGGCCCTCGCCGCCGAAGCGCGCGCTGTACACGCCAGGCTGCCCGCTGAGGGCGTCGACCTCGAGGCCGGAGTCGTCGGCCAGCGCCGGCAGCTTCGCGCGCAACGACACGAACCCAGCCTTGAGCAGCGCGTTCTCCTCGTAGCTGGCGCCGGTCTCCTCCGGGAAGCTGTCGATGCCGACGTCGGCTGCCGAGAGCAGCTCCAGGTCCAGCCCCGAGAGAGCCTCGCGGATCTCGGCCACCTTGCCCTTGTTGCTGGTCGCGAGCACCAGCTTCAGACGCGGCTTGCCCATCAGCCCGCGCCCTTCGAGAGCTGCGGACGGATTACGTCTAGAACGCGTTTCACGCCCTCCAAGCCGGTGGCTACCAGCTCGACGTAGTGGGTAGCGCCTAACGGCTCGCCCTCGCCGGCGCCTTGGACCTCGACGATCTCGCCGCCGGCGGTGGCGACGACGTTCAGGTCGGCTTCGGCCCGCGAGTCCTCGGCGAAGTCGAGGTCGAGAAGCGTGGCGTTGCCCACGGTGCCGACGCTGACCGCGCCGACCTCGTACCTGAGCGGCCACTCGGCGAGCTGTCCGCCGTAGACCAGCCGCTCGGCGAGCTGATGCAGCGCGGCGTAGCCGGCCACGATCCCCGCGCAGCGCGTGCCGCCGTCGGCGTCGATCACGTCGACGTCGACGGTCAGCGTCTTGCCGCGGAACTGAGCGAGGTCGACGGTCGAGCGCAGGGCCCTGCCGATCAGGCGCTGGATCTCCTGCGTGCGGCCGCTGGCGTAGTGCCGCTCGCGCGGCGTGCGCTCGGCGGTGCTGCGCGGCAGCAGCGAGTACTCGGCCGTCAGCCAGCCGGTCTTCGCACCGGCTCCGCGGAGGTGGTTCGGGAGCTTCGCCTCGAGCGTGACGGCGGCCACCACGACGGTCTTGCCCCACTCGAGCAGCGCGGAGCCTTCGGCGTGCTGCAGGTAGCCGGCGGTGAGCTTCAACGGCCTCAGCTCGTTGGCGGCGCGGCCAGCGGAGCGGAGCGGACTGCCCGCGCTCACGCCAGCCTGCCCGTGCTCGCTACGGCAACGACTCGCTCGAGCGGCGCGCCGGCCGGCCCTCTCAGCTCGATGTGCGACGCCCTGACCGAGCTGCTCGCGAGGCCGCTGCCGGCGTCACCTCCTGAGCCACTCAGCAGCGGCGAGAGCAGGCGGCTGCCGACGTGCACGAAGGCGCCGACGTCGCCGGTCACGAGGTACTCGACGCGCACGGCGGGCTCGCCGGTAGCGACGTCGCCACGGACCCTGGCGAGGCCCAGCGCGGCGAGGTCTCTCGCCACGCGTTCCGCGACGGCCTGCGACGAGTCGATCAGCGCCACGCCCTCGCCGAACAGCTCGCCCAGCACGGGCTTGAGCAGCGGGTAGTGGGTGCAGCCGAGGATCGCGGCGTCGAGCCCGGGCCTATCCGAGAGGTAGTGGTCGGCGACGAGGCGCGCGATCTGCGAGTCGGAGATGCCCTCCTCGACGATCGGCACGAACAGAGGGCACGCCTTGGACCAGACGTGGCGGCCCGCGGCCTCGAGCCGGTCCTGGTAGACGCGCGCGGTCACCGTCGCGGTCGTGCCGAGCACCGCCACGGTCCCGCCGGAGGCCGTCCGGGACAGCGCCGCCTCGACACCGGGCTCGACGACGCCCCAGACGGGCACGTCGAGGTCCTCGGCGAGCTGTGGCAGCGCGGCGGCCGAGGCCGTATTGCACGCGATGACGAGCGCCTTCGACGGCAAGGACAGCAGCGTCTCGGCGATCTGGTAGGCGAAGCCCCTGACCATCTCCAGAGGCTTCGAGCCGTAAGGCACGCGGGCCGTGTCTCCGAGGTAGACGAAGCGCTCGTCGGGCAGCGCCGCCATCAGCGCCTCGAGCACGGTCAGGCCGCCAACGCCCGAGTCGAACACAGCGATTGGAAGGTCGGTATCGGCGCTTCGCTGCGGTAGCGGACGCGGCACGCTGGGAGCTTACCACCGGTGTGGAGTCGTCACGGATGAGGTGTCCGACTCGCGGCGGTAGGCTGCGGTTGCTGGCTGTCGGTTTGGCGGAGAGGGCGGGATTCGAACCCGCGGTACAGGTTGCCCCATACACATGCTTTCCAGGCATGCTCCTTAAACCACTCGGACACCTCTCCGCGACGGCCTCCGCGAACGCGGCAAGCTGGGCCGACTACCGTCGGGAGCGCGGCTGCGGCGCTGCTCGCGACCCAACCGATCGGACCCAACCGATCGGAACTAGCCAACCGCACGAGTCTAGCATAGGACCAGTCGGCCGCAGAGGCCAGGTCGGAGTCGCGCTTGGTTCGACAGGACGCGACTGCAGAGAGCGCGCTGGGTAAACTCAGTCAACTGACTGCCCTTAGGAGACCCCATCCAAGATGCTCAAAGACCGTGTAGTTCTGCTCTCTACCACCGAGGCCGTCACCGAGTTCCTCAGACGCTACCCGACCAGCGTCGTGTTCAAGGCCGGCACCTGCCACAAGACGATGCAAGGCTTCGGCCACGTGCAGGAGCAGCTCGCGCCGCGCGAGGACCTGATGTGCGGCGTGATCCGCGTCGTCGAGGCGCGCCCGGCCAGCAACCTGGTCGCCGAGCTGACGGGCATCAGGCACGAGTCGCCGCAGGTGATCTTGTTCGAAGGCGGGCAGGCGGTGTTCGATCTCGACAACTGGGACATCACGCCCGAGGCGCTGGCTCCTGGCTTCGAGGGCTTGCCGGTCGGCGTGGATGTGGTCGCGCCGAGCGGCCCGACGCGCTCCGACCTGAGCCCCTACCTCGACGTGCTCGAACGCTTCCTGGCTGGCGAGATCGACGAGCACCAGTTCGAGTACAGCTACACGCACATGTTCAGGGACGACTCGAGCCTGCGCGCCAACGAGGAGGTCGAGGTGCTCAACTCGATCTTCGGCGATATCGACCAGCACATGAACATGCACCTGATGATGGCCGGCAAGGCCGACACGAGCCAGCTGAGGGCGCGGGCTGAGAGCGCCTACCAGCGACTGAAGAGCCTGTAAGCAAGTAGGGACGGATCGGGGCTCGGCCGCGTCAGGCCTAGGGCCCCGGCTGGACCTCGGTCTAGAACCCGCGGTCCTTGCGGTCGACCTCGATGAAGCGGTCGAAGGCGTCGTCGAGCGAGCGCTGCTTCACGACGGCCTTGGCGCCGCGCACGTCGTCGTTGGAGACGCGCCGCTCGGCCGACTCGGTGGACGGTCGCGGAGGCGCTTGGTCCTGTGGCTCCGGCTGGCGCGGGCGCTCGCGTTCGACGGTTGGTCCGTTCGTCGTCTCGCTCACGACGAGCTTCCTGGCCGTGACCGTCCGACCGGGCTCGCGTCTGGTCTCGCGTCCGAGGTCCATGACCGGCCTGACGCTGCCCGTGCCCTCGGCGGGGTCGCGCGGGGCGACCTCCGGGAGGCCGGAGCGCAGCGGGACCGTCTCGATGCCGTCGCGCGAGGTTCGCGGCTCGCCTAGCGAGGCCCGCGGCGCGCGCTCGGGGCTGAGGCGAGCGCTGCGGCCTTCGCGGTCGAGCCCGGTGCGAGCACCGGACGCCCCGCGCTCCTCGGCTCGCCACACCGGGCGCTCGCCGAGGCGTTGTGGCGGTAGGCCGGTTCTCTCGCGAGCCGGGGCGTCTTCTTCGCGTCCAGCGCGCTGAGAGCTGCTTCCGTCGCGCAACGTCAGCGCTGCCCACACGGTCAGACACATCGCGATCAGGAACATGTAGCCGAAGACCGTCAACCCGACCAGGGGCGTCACTCCCACAGGATAGACGCCAGGCTCCCAGGCGGCAACGTCAGTTGCTTGCCTCGAGGATCGCGGTCAGCCGCCTGCCGTCGACGTTGCCGCCCGAGACGAACACCACCGTGGGCCCGTCTCGCAGCTCGAGGCCGTCCACGCTGCCCTCGGCAGCGAGCCGCAGCAGCGCTGCCAGGGTGAGAGCACCCGTCGGCTCGACGACGAGGTGGGCCTCCTGGTGGTACCAGCGCGTGGCCGCAGCGATGCTCGTCTCGTCCACGGTCACGATCCCGGCGAGATGCTGCGAGAGCAGGGCCAGGTTCAGCGGGCCGATGTTCTGGGTCCGCACCCCGTCGGCCATGGTCGCGGTGGTGCTGCTCGCGGGCCAGGAGCGCACCTCGCCCGCCGCCAGCGAGTCGCGCGCATCGGCCGCCAGCTCGGGCTCGACCCCGAACACCCGCGCCTGCGGCGCGGCCGCGGCCAGCGCCAGCGCCACGCCAGACGAGAGGCCGCCCCCGCCGACAGGCAGGAGCACGTTGGCGACGTCGGGCAGGTCCTGAGCGATCTCGAGGCCGGCCGTGCCCTGCCCGGCGACGATCAGCGGGTCGTCGTAAGGGTGCACCAGGGTCGCGCCTGTCTCCGCGACGATGCGCGCAGCCTCGCCCTCGCGCGCGGCCTGGGTGTCGTCGCAGCGCACCACCTCGGCCCCCAGGGCCTGCGTCCTGCTCACCTTGAGCTCGGATGCGCCGCGCGGGATCACGATCGTCGCGCTCAACCCGAAGTGCTTGGCTGCGGCAGCGACGCCCTGGGCGTGGTTGCCGCTCGAGTGCGCGACCACCCCGCGCCGCCGCTGCTCGGGCGTGAGGCTGGCCAGCTTGTTGAGCGCGCCGCGGATCTTGAAGGAGCCGGTGCGCTGCAGGTTCTCGGGCTTGGCGTAGACAGAATGGCCGCCGGGCAGCTCGAGGGGCAGCCGGATCAGCGGCGTTCTCGTGGCGACCCCGGCTATCACCTGGGCCGCGGCTTCGACGTCGGCGAGAGTGGGCAGCCGCTGTGAGGTCACGCCCTGGTCTACCACGCACGCGCACGCTGAACCTTGGACCGGTGAGCCGCGCGTTCGGCGCGCCTGGGTCGAGAGAGGCTCAGACGCCGGAGCGGCTCGCCAAGAAGCGCTCCAGCTCTGCCGCGCTCGGCATGGCGGCAACGCCGCCGCGCCGGGTCGTCGTCAGGGCGGCGAAGGCGCTGGCGCGGGTGGCGGCGGCGAGCAGGCGCCCGCGACCGGCAGGCGAGCCGTCGTCCAAGACCCCAGGCTCGAGCAGGCAGGCGTGAAGCAGCGCGGCCACGAACGAGTCTCCCGCCCCGGTGGTGTCGACGACCTCGACCGGATAGGCCGGCACCCTGCTCCTGAACGCCTCGTGCGGGCCGGGGGCCCAGAGCTCGGCGCCATCGCGGCCGTCGGTGACGACCACCAGCTTGGTGCGCGGCCCGGCGAGCGCGGCTGGGTCCGCGCCGGGGGCCAGCAGCCGCAGCTCTTCGCGGCTCAGCTTCAGCACGTGCGCTCGGCGGGCTACCGGCACGATCGCCTCGCGCGCCGCGTCCAGCGAGGGCCACAGCACCGCGCGCAGGTTCGGGTCGAAGGAGACGAGCAGGCCGCCATCCTCGGCAGAGCTCAGCGCATGAAGCGTGGCCGAGCACGAGGGCTCGCGGATCAGCGAGATCGAGCCGAAGTGCAAGATCGCAGCGCCGTTCAGGCAGGCCGGCGTCACGTCCTCGGGCGCCAGGCGCCAGTGAGCCGCCGGGGCCCCGTAGAACTCGAAGGCGTGCCGCGAGGCCGGATCGAGCGATACCAGCGCGAGCACCGTCTGCGCCGCTGCGTCCCGCCTCACGAACGCTACGTCGACGCCTGCGGCGCTGAGCTCCGCCAACAGGAAGTCGCCGAGGGCGTCCTCGCCGACCTTGCTAACGAGCCTAGCCGTCCCGCCCAGCCGCGCGGCGCCGGCCGCGACGTTGGCGGGCGCGCCGCCGGCGGCCTTGGCGAAGCCGCTGGACGCCTGCACGCTCTCGCCCGGCGCCAGCGGAACGAAGTCGACGAGCGCCCCGCCCAGAGCCACCAGGGCTCCTCGGTGCTCCCGGCCTTCGGCCGCCGACCCTGGGGTCTCGTTGGCGCTCATGCTCTCCTAGGTTGGCACGGCGGGCGTCCGGATGGTCGGAACATCACCAGGAGAGCCGCTGGAAGCGTGATACAACTGGCTTGCGATGACGGCGGTACACACATTAGGCAAGGCGTTTGATGAGAGCGGCGAAGTCGAAGGCGGGTTGAACAGCTCCAGCCTCGACTATGTCGAGGAGCTCTACCTCAGGTACCTAGACGACCCGGGCTCGGTCGATCCCGGTTGGCAGGCGTTCTTCGCGTCCAGGCGCGCGGAGCAGGGACCGGTCCCGGTGGCCACTCGGCCATCGTTCGAGCCGCGCAGCCTCTTCGCAGGCTCGGGCCTCTCCGACGCGCAGCTCGACCAGGCCGGCTCCGCCGGCGCGATCTTGCAGCAGAAGCTCGACAGGCTGGTGCGCAACTTCCGCGTGCGCGGCCACCGCCTCGCCGAGCTGAGCCCGCTGGGTCGCGAGCCCTTCGAAGCCCCGGAGCTCGAGCCCGAGTACTACGGGCTCAGCCCTGCCGACATGTCCCTGCCGGTGCACGGCACCTTCATGCCCGGCACCGACACGGTCGGCGAGCTGATCGACGCGCTCAAGGAGACCTACACCCGCAGCATCGGCGTGCAGTTCATGCACATCGACTCGCTCGAGGTGCGCGTGTGGCTGCAGCAGCGCATGGAGGCCTCGCGCAACCACCTGGAGCTGAGCCGCGAGAAGCAGCTTCGCATCCTCACCAAGCTGACCGACGCGACGATCTTCGAGGAGTTCATCCAGAAGAAGTACGTCGGCGCCAAGAGCTTCTCGCTCGAAGGCGGCGAGACGCTCATCCCTCTTCTCGACCTCGCGATCGAGAAGGCCGCCAGCCAGGGCGTCGAGGAGGTCGTGCTGGGCATGGCCCACCGCGGGCGCCTCAACGTCCTCGCCAACATCATGGGCAAGAGCCCGCGCACGATCTTCCGCGAGTTCGACGACAAGGAGCCAGAGAAGTACGTCGGCAGGGGCGACGTCAAGTACCACCTCGGCTACTCGAACGACTGGATCTCGTCGGACGGCCAGAAGGTCCACCTGTCGCTGGCTTTCAACCCCTCGCACCTCGAGTACGTCAACCCCGTGGTGATGGGCCGCACGCGCGCCAAGCAAGACCGCAGGGGCGACAAGCGCCGCGAGCAGGTGCTCTCCATCCAGATCCACGGCGACGCCGCTTTCATCGGCGAGGGCGTCGTGCAGGAGACGCTCAACCTCAGCGGCCTGGTCGGTTACCGCGTCGGCGGCTCGCTGCACGTGATCGTCAACAACCAGGTCGGCTTCACCACCGGCCCGCGCCAGGGCCGCAGCACCACCTACGCCTCCGACATCGCCAAGATGCTGCAGTCGCCGATCTTCCACGTCAACGGCGAGGACCCCGAGGCGGTCGCCCAGGTGATCGAGCTGGCGATGGACTTCCGCAAGGAGTTCAGGCGCGACGTCGTCATCGACATGTACTGCTACCGCAAGCACGGCCACAACGAGTCCGACGAGCCGGCGTTCACCCAGCCGGTCATGTACGGCAAGATCCGCCGGCGCCCGCCGGTGCGCGAGTCGTACCGCGACCTGCTGCTGCAGCTGGGCGAGGTCAGCCTCGAAGAGGCCGAGCGTATCGCCGAGCAGCGCAAGCAGGCGCTGGAGGAGGAGCTGTCGGCAGCTCGCGCCGACGACTTCAGGCTCAGCTACTCCTCGCTCGAGGGCGTGTGGAAGCCGTACGTAGGCGGCTCTGACGAGGCCACCCCCGACGTCGACACGACGATCTCCGAGGCGGACGCCAAGCGCTGGCTCGAGGAGCTGACGCAGGTACCCGAGGACTTCAACCTCAACCCGAAGATCCGCCGCTCCTTCCAGGGTCGGCTGCAGATGGCCGCCGGCGAGGCTCCGCTCGACTGGGCGGCCGCCGAGGCGTTGGCGTTTGCCAGCCTGGTGAGCGCTGGTGTGAAGGTGAGGCTGACGGGGCAGGACGCCGAGCGCGGCACCTTCAGCCATCGGCACTCTGTCTTCCACGACTCCGAGGACGGCCACGAGCACGTGCCGCTCAAGGACATCGCCACCGACCAGAAGCTGTTCGAGGTGCACAACAGCGCCCTGTCCGAAGCCGGCGTGCTCGGCTTCGAGTACGGCTACAGCCTCGACACCCCCGACGGCCTCGTCATCTGGGAGGCGCAGTACGGCGACTTCGTCAACGCCGCCCAGGTGATCATCGACCAGTTCATCGCCAGCGCCGAGGAGAAGTGGAACCGCCTCTCCGGCCTGGTGATGCTGCTGCCGCACGGCTTCGAGGGCGGCGGACCGGAGCACTCCAGCGCCCGCTTGGAACGCTTCTTGCAGCTCTGTGCCGCCGACAACATGCAGGTCGCCTACCCGACGCTGCCCGCTCAGTACTTCCACCTGCTCAGGCGGCAGGTGCTGAGGCCGCTGCGCAAGCCGCTCGTCGTGATGTCGCCCAAGAGCCTGCTGCGCTTGCCGAAGGCGGTCAGCTCCATCGAGGACCTCGCCAGCGGCGCGTTCAGGCGCGTCATCGTGGACGACGTCGAGGACGCCGGCAAGGTCGAGCGCGTGCTGCTCACCAGCGGCAAGGTCTACTTCGACCTGGCCGCGGAGCGCGAGGCGCGCGGCGCCGGTGACGTCGCCCTGGTGCGGCTCGAGCAGCTCTACCCGCTCAGGGCCTCGGAGATCGAGGCCGCGCTGGGCCGGTATCGGGCCGCTGACAAGCTGCTGTGGGTTCAAGAGGAGCCGGAGAACATGGGAGCCGCGAGGTTCCTTAGAGCGCATCTAGGCAGGCTTCTGCCGGAGCGGCCCTTCCAGGTCGTCGCGCGGCCCGAGGCGGCCAGCCCGGCGACCGGGTCGGGTGCTGCGCATCGCCTCGAGCAGGCTGAGCTGATCCGCCGTGCGTTCGAGGACTGATTCGAAGCTGAGGGGAAGTAGATGAGCACAGAGGTCAAGGTCCCAGCAGCCGGCGAGTCGATCACGGAGGTCGTGATCGGCGAGTGGCTCAAGCGCGTCGGTGACAGGGTCGAGGTCGATGAGCCCCTCGTCGAGATCGAGACCGAGAAGGCGACGCTCGAGGTCCCTTCGCCAGTGGCTGGCGTCATCACCGAGCAGCTGAAGCAGCAGAACGAGCCGGCGCTGGTGGGCGAGGTCATCGCGCGCATCGACGCGTCGGCGGTCGCCGCTGGCGCCTCGGGCGGAGCCGCTCAGGCCGAGGCTCCGGCAGCTCAAGCGACCGCGCCGGCCGCGTCCGCGCCAGCACCGGCGCCTCGGGCCGCTGCGCCAGCAGCTCCGGCGGCAACCAAGCCCGCGCCTACCGCGGGCACGACCGCTTCACCGGCCCACGCCGCCGCCAAGTTCACTCCGGCCACCAGCGTGATGCCGGCCGCGCAGCGCCTGCTCGACGAGCACGGCCTCTCGTCGGAAGAGGTCAGCGCCTCCGGGCCTGGCGGCCGCCTCCTGAAGGAGGACGTACAGCGCCACCTCGCCGAGCGCGAGCGCAGCGCTGCCCAGCCCGACGCCGCTCTGCTCGCAGGCGGAGCCCGCGGCCGCCGCGAGGAGGTCGTCGCGATGAGCCCGCTGCGGCGCACGATCGCCACGCGCCTCGTCGAAGCGCAGCACACCGCGGCGCTGCTGACGACCTTCAACGAGATCGACATGTCGGGCGTGATGGCGCTGCGCAACGAGCACAAGGACGCCTTCGAGAAGCGTTACGGCGTGCGCCTCGGGTTCATGTCGTTCTTCGTCAAGGCCGCCATCGACGCGCTCAAGCTCGTGCCGCAGATCAACGCCGAGATCAGGGACAACTCGATCGTCTACAAGGACTACTACGACATCGGCGTGGCGGTCTCGAGCAAGAAGGGCCTGGTAGTGCCGGTCATCCGCGACGCCGACCGCATGTCGTTCGCCGAAGTGGAGCAGGCCATCGCCGACTTCGGCAAGCGCGGCAGCGAGAACAAGATCGCGCCGGAGGAGCTGCTGGGCGGCACCTTCACGATCAGCAACGGCGGCGTGTTCGGCTCGCTGCTGTCGACCCCGATCGTCAACCCGCCGCAGTCCGGCGTGCTGGGCATGCACTCGATCCAGGACCGCCCTGTCGCCGTCGACGGGCAGGTCGTCATCCGTCCGATGATGTACGTCGCCCTGACTTACGACCACCGGATCGTCGACGGCCGCGAGGCCGTGACGTTCCTCAAGCGCATCAAGCAGGCTGTCGAACAGCCGACGCGCATGCTGCTAGAGGTGTGAGGCCGTGAGCGCTGAAACCAAGGGCAACGGGGCCGACTCGACCACGCACGACATCGTGATCATCGGTGCCGGTCCCGGCGGGTACGTCGCCGCGCTGCGCGCCGCGCAGCTCGGTTTCGACGTCGGCCTGGTCGAGAAGGAGAGCGCCCTGGGCGGCACCTGCGTGCGCGTGGGTTGCATCCCGAGCAAGGCGCTGCTCGAGTCGAGCTTCCTCTACGCCGAGGCCAGGAACGGCTTCGCGGCGCACGGCATCAAGGCGAGCGTCGAACTGGACCTCGCGGCGATGCAGGCTCGGCGCCAGAAGGTCGTCAAGCAGAACACCGACGGCGTCGCCTTCCTGATGAAGAAGAACAAGGTCAGCGTCTACCACGGCAGCGGCAAGCTGGCCGGGCCGGGCGTGGTGCGGGTGGAGTCGGACGGCTCGGTGACCGAGCTGCAGACCGGCTATACCGTTCTGGCTACCGGTTCGGTTCCTAGCCCGCTGCCCGGCGTTACACCCGATGGGGACGTCGTCATCGGCAGCGCCGAGGTCCTGGAGCTGGACGCGGTGCCCGAGCGGCTCGTGGTGATCGGGGCGGGGTACATCGGGCTCGAGCTCGGCTCGGTGTGGGCTCGGCTCGGCTCGAAGGTCACCGTGGTCGAGTACCTCGACCGGATCCTGCCTGGCATGGACCTCGAGACCGCCAAGGAGGCGCAGAAGCTCCTCGGCCGTCAGGGTCTCGAGTTCAAGCTCGGCGCCAAGGTGACGGGTGTCGAGGTCGTCGCCGGCGGCTCTGACAAGGGCGACAAGGCCGGCAAGTTTGGCGCCAAGGCACGAGTCCTCATCGAAGGCCAGGAGCCCCTCGAAGCCGACAAGGTGCTCGTCTGCGTCGGCCGCCGGCCCGCCACCTCCGGCTTGGGACTGGAGGAAACCGGCGTGGCGCTGGACGAGCGCGGCCGCGTCGCCGTCGACGAGGGCTTCGCCACCAACGTGCAGGGCGTCTACGCCATCGGCGACCTGATCCACGGCCCGATGCTGGCGCACAAGGCGGAGGAGGACGGCGTCGCGCTGGTCGAGCGGCTCGCCGGCCATGCCCCGCAGGTGCACTACGATCTGGTGCCTGGCGTCGTCTACACCGAGCCCGAGGTCGCCACCGTCGGCGCCAGCGAGGAGCAGCTCAAGGAGGCGGGCGTCCCTTACCGCAAGGGGACGTTCCCGTTCACGGCCAACGGCCGCGCCCGCGCGCTCGGCCACACCGACGGCCGTGTCAAGGTCCTCGCCCACCAGGAGACCGACAGGATCCTCGGCGTGCACATCATCGGCCCGCGCGCCGGCGACCTGATCGCCGAAGCCGTCGCCGCCATGACGTTCGGCGCCAGCAGCGAGGACCTCGCCAGGACCATTCACGCCCACCCGACCCTCTCAGAGGCGCTCAAGGAGGCGGCGCTGGCCGTCGACGGCCGTGCGCTGCATATGTGAGGACACCTAAGGACATACGTAAGGGCACACCTAAGGCATGATGCGAGCATGTTGAGCACCCCCAGCAGGCCTGTCACCGAGTGGCGCGACCCGGGGCTGCGCTTTCGCGATCCGGCGCTGGAGCGCGTCGCTGACGTAGTGCGGTCCGGCGGCCGGCTGGGGATGGCCGAGGGACTGACCCTCTTCAGCACGCCCGACGTCCCTGGCCTGATGCGGCTGGCCGACGAGGTCAGGCGAGAGAAGGTCGGGGACAAGGCCTACTACGTTCACTCGCTGCGGCTCTCGCAGACCAACATCTGCTACGTCGGCTGCACCTTCTGCGGCTTCCAGCGCAAGTTCGGCGAGGACGGCGTGTGGGACTACGACCTGCCGCAGGTGTGGGAGTTCGTCGACCGACACTGGCACCCCGAGCTGACCGAGATCCACATCTCCTCGGGCCACCACCCCAAGCGCGAGTGGCAGTACTACCTCGACCTGGTCAGAGGCCTGACCGAGCGCTACCCCGGCGCGCAGGTGAAGGCCTGGACCGGCGCCGAGATCCACCACTTCAGCCGCATCACGCGGCCAAGGTTGTCGTACCGCGAGATCCTCTCGCAGCTCAAGGACCACGGCCTGGTCGCGCTGCCCGGTGGCGGCGCCGAGATCTTCGCCGAGAGGGTGCGCAAGCGCATCGCGCGCGCCAAGGTGACGGCCGATCAGTGGCTCGAGATCCACCGCACCGCTCACGAGCTGGGCCTGCCCACCAACGCGACGATGCTCTACGGTCACATCGAGACGCTTCAAGAGCGCCTAGACCACATGCTCAGGCTGCGCGAGCTGCAAGACGAGACCGGTGGCTTCTTCTCGTTCATCCCGCTGGCGTTCCAGCCCGACAACAACCCGCTGTCCTTCGAGCTCGGCACGCCGAAGTTCACCACTGGCATCGACGACCTGCGCAACCTCGCCGTCGCGCGGCTGATGCTCGACAACTTCCCGCACATCAAGGGCTACTGGGTGATGATCACGCCCGAGCTGACCCAGGTCGCGCTCTCCGCCGGCGTCTCGGACATCGACGGGACCATCAAGGCGGAGAAGATCGCGCACGCTTCCGGAGCCGTCACCGAGGAAGGGATCAGCGAGGAGGACCTGCTCAGGCTGATCAGGGACGTGGGCCGCGTGCCCGTCCGGCGCGATGCTCTGTACAACGAGCTGCAGGTCTACGCTTGAGCGAGGCAGGCAGCACGGCCCGGCCAGAGAGGGTCGGCATCGTCTCGTTCACCAACGTCGCGCCACTGAACTGGGGGCTCGCGCCGTGGCCCAGCGCCGGCGGCGAGTCGGAGTTCGTCTACGGCGTGCCGACGGTGCTCAACTCTGCTCTCGAGGCCGGCGAGATCGACCTGACCCTCATCTCGTCGGTCGAGTTCGTACGGCATCGGGACCGGTACAGGGCGCTGCAGGACTTCTCGATAGCCACGCTCGGCCCTGTCTACAGCGTGATGCTGTTCCACCGGCCGGCCTGGCGCGACCTCGCCGGCAGCCGAATAGCCGTGACGACCGAGTCCGCCACCAGCGTCGAGCTGCTCAGGCAGCTGCTCGTTGCCGACGGCATCGATGCGGAGCTGGTGCCGACGGCGGGCGGTCTGGGCGATCTGCTGGCCGCGGCTGACGGCGCCCTGCTGATCGGCGACGCGGCGCTCAAGGGCGCGGTGAAGCACCTCGCCCCGACCCCCAGCGGCCCCAGGGGTCGGCCCGTGAGCGGTAGGAGCGTCATCGATCCCGAGCTGGGAGTCACCGACCTGGGCGAGGCTTGGTACCGACTTACCAAGCTGCCGTTCACGTTCGCGGTGTGGGCTTCGCTCGATGACAGGCAGCCGTCGGCTACCTTGGTCGAGCGTTTCAGGCAGGCCCGGCGCGTGGGGCTCGGTGCGCTGGCGCAGGTCTCGTCGGCCGAGGCTCTCAAGCTCGACCTGCCCGCCGAGATCGTGCAGCGCTACCTAGAGAACTTCCGTTACTACCTCGAGCCACCCGACCTGGATGGGCTCGAGGAGTTCGCACGGCGGGCCGACCCGGCCTATCGCAGCGGCGAGCTCAGGTTCTGGCCCGACTAGAGCTCGGCTCCGAGCGCGTTCTCGCCGCGCCCTTCTCGGCCTGACAACCGTCAACGGCTTACGCAGCCTTGACAACTGCCGACCCCGCCGACTACATTACTACTCGGTTATGAAACCGAGCGGTTATGGATCCCAAGGCGACCTCGACGCGGTGTTCCGAGCTCTCGCCGACCCCACCCGTCGCGCGATCCTCGCGAGGCTCGCGGAGGAGGGCAGCGTGACGGTCACGGAGCTGGCCCGGCCGCTGGAGATGAGCCAGCCGGCTGTCTCCAAGCACCTCAAGGTGCTGGAGAACGCCGGGCTCGTCACGACCGGCAGGGACGGGGTCAACCGGCCGCGCGCGCTGCAGGCCGCGCCCTTGGCGGCGGCGAGCGCCTGGCTCGAGCGCTACCGCGAGTACTGGGAGACGAGCTTCGCGCGCCTCGACGAGCTTCTCGCCGAGATGCGCAAGCAACGCGCCAACTAGACCAGGCCAGGCAGGCTCGGGGTCTAAGCGATCGGGCGGCGCGGATCCGTCAGAGGATGAGAGGAGAAGGTCATGGCAGGCAAGGTGTCGAACAGAGTCACCCCGTTCCTGATGTTCGAAAGCGGCTCCCGCGAGGCGGCGGAGTTCTACGTCTCGGTGTTCGAGGACGGCCAGATCGTCTCCGGCAACGGGCCGGGGGTCACCTTCGAGATCGGCGGCCAGCGCATCAACGCCTTCGACGGCGGGCCGCACTTCGGCTTCACCGAGGGCTTCTCGCTCCTGATCGACTGCGAGACCCAGGCGCAGGTCGACCACTACTGGGACCGCCTCAGGGAAGGCGGCGGCGAGGAGTCGATGTGCGGCTGGCTGAAGGACCGCTTCGGCGTCTCCTGGCAGGTGGTGCCGACCGTCCTGTACCAGCTGATGCGAGACCCGGACCCCGCCAGGTCCAAGCGCGCGGTCGAGGCGATGCTCAAGATGCGCAAGCTCGACATCGCCGCGCTGCAGGCAGCAGCCGACGGGCGGGGATGAGGCAGGTCGACCATCGGTCTCGACCGCTCCAGCTCTCGCTGGTCGGCGCCACCGAGATCCTCATCCTCAGGCGCTTCGACGCCGTAAGGGAGCTGGTGTTCGAGGCGTTCACCGACGCCGGGCTGATACGGCGCTGGATGCTCGGTCCCGGCGGCTGGACCATGCCGGTCTGCGAGGTCGACCTGAGGCCCGGCGGGACCTACCGGCACGTGTGGCGCAAGGAGGGCGAGAGCGACCTCGCCGTGACGGGCACCTACGTCGAGGTCGAGCCGCCGAGACGGATCGTCGCGCGCGAACGCTTCTCCGAGGACTGGACGCAGGGGGAGACCACCGTCACCACCGAGTTCGAAGCTCAGCCGGACGGCGGCACGCTGGTGCGGATGACCATCGAGTTCGCCAGCCCCGAGGCACGCGACGCCGCCGCCAGGACCGGGATGGCCGAGGGAATGGAGGCGGGTTATCAGAGGCTGGACGAACTGTTGACCGCCAGAGACGGCGGCTAGCTCGCAGGCCCTACCGCAGTCGATCGGCCCGCGATCTCCCCGCTAGCTGGCGGGCGAGCACCTCACAGCACGTAGCGGCTCAGGTCCTCGTCCTCGACGATCTCGTCGAGCTTGCGCCTGACCATCGCCTCGTCGACGACGACGCGCCCCAGGTTGGTGCCGAACGCCACGTCCTCCAGGACGGTCTCTAGCACCGTGTGCAGGCGCCTGGCGCCGATGTCCTCGACCTCGCGGTTGACGCGCTCGGCGTACTCGGCCAGCGCCACCACGCCGCTCTCTTCGAACACCAGGTCGGTGCCGTCGACAGCCAGCAGCGCGGTGTACTGCTTGGTCAGCGCGTGCTCGGGCTGGGTCAGGATGCGCTGCAGGTCTCCCGCGTCGAGCTCCTCGAGCTCGACGCGTATCGGGAAGCGGCCCTGCAGCTCCGGGATCAGGTCCGACGGCTTGGCGACCGAGAAGGCGCCGGCCGCGATGAACAGCACGTGGTCGGTGCGCACCGGGCCCTGGCGGGTGGTCACCTGCGTGCCCTCGACGATCGGCAGCAGGTCGCGCTGCACGCCCTCGCCGCTGACGTCGGGACCGGAGCCGCGCTCGCCGCCCGCGACCTTGTCGATCTCGTCGATGAACACGATGCCCATCGTCTCGGCCCTGTGCACCGCCTCGCGCGCGACGGCCTCCCTGTCGATCAGCCGCTCGGCCTCCTGGTTCTCGAGTAGCCTCCTGGCGTCCTTGACCGTAGCCTTGCGCTTGACCTTCTTCTCCGGCATGAAGCGCTTGAGCATGTCCTGCAGGTTGAGGCCGACCTCCTCCATGCCTGGCATCGGCATGGCGGCGGGCGCCTCCTCGGCGACCTCGATCTCGACGAAGCGCTCGTCGAGCTCGCCGGCGAGGAGCAGGCGGCGCATGCGGTCGCGGCCCTCGCTGCTGCCGCCGGGCAGGAGCGCGTCGAGCAGCACCTCCTGCGCCTCGGCTCGGGCGCGGTCCATCACCTCGGCCTTCATCTCCTCCTCGACCATCAGCTCCGAGGCGCGCACCAGGTCGCGGACTATCGAGTCGACGTCGCGGCCGACGTAGCCGACCTCGGTGAACTTGGTGGCCTCGACCTTCAGGAACGGGGCGCGCGCCAGCTTGGCGAGGCGCCTGGCGATCTCGGTCTTGCCGACGCCCGTCGGGCCGATCAGCATGATGTTCTTGGGCGTGACCTCGGTCTGGATCTCGTCGGGGAGCTGCCTGCGGCGGTAATGGTTGCGCAGCGCGACTGCCATCGCCCGCTTGGCCTTGCTCTGGCCGACGATGTGGCGATCGAGGGCCTCTACGATCTCGATGGGGGAGAGCCCGGCGGCGCGCTTGACCAGCTCGAGGCTCATGCCCGCTTCTCCTGAGCTCCGCCGACCGTGAGCACGGTGGCGGTCCCGCTGGTGAACACGTCGATCTCCGCGGCGATCGCCAGCGCCTGGCGGCCGATCTCCTCGGCCGAGAGGCTGGTGTTGCGCAGCAGCGCCATGGCGGCGGCCTGGGCGTAGGGACCGCCGGAGCCGACCGCGACCACCGGCTCGTCGGGCGCGATGACGTCGCCGACGCCGGAGAGCATCAGCAGCTGGTCGGCGTCGGCGACGATCAGCATCGCCTCGAGGTTGCGCAGCGCGCGGTCGGTGCGCCACTCCTTGACGGTCTCGACCGCGGCCTTGAGGAGGTTGCCGCGGGTGCTGTCCAAGTAGCCCTCGAACTTCTCGAGCAGGGTGAAGGCGTCAGATACTGTGCCGGCGAAGCCGGCCACGACGTTGCCGTCGGCCAGCGAGCGGACCTTGACCGCCCCGCGTTTGACGATCGTGTCGCCGAGGCTGACCTGCCCGTCGCCGACGAGCGCGGTGACGCCGTCGCGGTTGACCGCGACGATGGTGGTTCCGTGGAAGCGTTGCATCAGCAACGAGGTTATCACCGGCCTAGCAGGCTGCGGCGCCGGGCTGACACCTGGCCGCCGGCATCCGCTTCGACCGCCTCCGTCGAGCCGGGGCTGGCTGCCTGCGGGAGGGTTGGCGACCGATTGACGCGCACCCCGCCGAGGCTCACAATCTCAATCAGTTCCAGCAACATCTTCGGTCCGGGTGCGGCCCGGTCTACCTGCTCGTCTCGGAGCGACTGGCGTAGGCGATCGGAGGCGGTTCGATGGTCTTCAGGCGTTCGTCGTTGGTGGCCCTGGTCATGCTCGCAGTGGCGGTGCTCGCCGGCTGCGGCTCGCTGTTGATGGACTTCAACATCACCTTGGAGCCTACGGAGATCAGCGTGGCGGCCGGTGGCGAGGGTGAGATCACCGTCACCATCAGTCACCTGATCCCGCTCGGCGTGGTGCCGATGAGCGTCACCGTCGAGATCCACGACCCGCCCGACTACATCACGTCGGAGCCGCTCACGATCCCCTCCGGCATCAGCAGCGACGAGCTGACCTTCACCGTCGACGCCAGCGCGCCCATAGGCGGGCCGCTGACGATCGAGGTGCGCGCCAGCAACGGGATGAAGACCAAGGAGACGAGCTTCGAGCTGACCATCACCACGCCCTGAGTCCCACTCGGCCGCGGGCGCAAGGGTCGGAGCAGCGCTCCCGTGCGAGCGGCCGGAGCGTCCGGGGCCGGCCGAATGCACTCCGATCGCGAGGGCTTCCGCGCGTGAGCGGTGTCTTTATCGGTTCTTGGTTACAGCCAGCCGTCTGGTAAGCAAGTGGTACAGTCGCCTCGTAGGCACCACATCCCCACGGAGGTGAACAGTGAAACGGCTGACTACGCTCTTCCTCACCGCACTGATCGCGCTGAGCGGCCTGGCCGCCGCGCAGCCGAACATCGAGCTGACCTGGTGGATCAACCCCTGGCGCATCATCACGCCTGACATGCAGCCCGGCCAGACGACGACGGGCGAGGAGTACGCCCGCTACATGAGCGAGCAGTTCATGGCGCTCCACCCCAACGTCACCGTGCACTACGAGCTGGTGCCGAACGCGGGTTACGGCGAGAAGATCACCACCGCGATCTTCGCCGGCAACACACCCGACGTCGTCAAGGACCTCAACTGGAACCCGGAGTGGGCGCGCGAGGGCCTGCTCGAGCCGATCGACGCCTACCTCACCGAGGCCGACTGGGAGGACTTCCTGCCCTACGCCCTCGAGAAGGGCAACATCGACGGCCAGCACTACATCTGGCCGTGGAACAACTCCAACAACGGCATGGGCTCGACCATGCTGCTGAACACCGAGATCTTCGAGGAGCGCGGCGTGCCGCTGCCGGCGCTGCCCGACCGCTCCTGGACGATCGACGAGTTCATGGAGATCGCCGAGCAGCTCACCTTCGACCGCGACGGCGACGGCACCACCGACGTCTACGCGCTCAGCTTCGCCGCCCGCGACAACGAGAACATGCTCGCGTGGCTGTTCCGCTTCGGCGGCCGGCTGATGAACGACGAGGGCACGGCGTTCGTGCTCAACTCCGAGGAGGGCGTGCGCGCCCTGCAGCTCGTCGTCGACCTCATCTACGAGCACGGCTACGCTCCGACCGGCGGCGAGGCGCAGGACGTCTACGGCACCATCGACAACCTGCACCAGGGACGCGCCGCGATGGGCTACGGCGGCATCTACGAGATCGGCCGCATCGACCGCTACCTCAAGGAAGGCCGCATGCCCAACCCGATCCACGTGGCCGTCGCGCCGTTCCCGCACGACCCGGCGGCCGGCCCCGTCGCCTACGAGACCTCGGGCGGCTTCATCGTCTTCCGGCAGCGCGACGACTACCGCCGCGAGATGGCCATGGAGCTCGCGCGCTTCCTGACCAACACCGAGAACATCCAGATGCTCGAGAGCCTGCTCTACATCACGGCCAGGCGCTCGGCGAACGCTGAGCTGACCTTCGCCGACGTCGCCGACTACATCGACGACGTCTCGGCCGAGGTGGCCGTCTATCAGGCCGCCATCGACCACGGCATCCCGTACTTCGGGCCAGCCGACCTCGACATCAGCGCCGCCATGGAGCACTTCACCGCGGCCATGGAAGCCGCGCTCAGCCGCAGCAAGACCCCGCAGCAGGCCCTCGACGACTTCGTCGCGGCCGCCAATCGGGCGGTCTTCGGCAGGTGAGCATCGCTAGCCGCAGCGCGCGCTCGCGCGGCGGTGAAGGAGCTGTCTGGGGAGCGGTTTTCGCCGCTCCCCAGACGGTGCTGTTCCTTATCTTCTTCCTGCTGCCGGTAGTGATGGCAGTGGCGCTGGCCTTCATGGAGGTCCGGCCGACGCGGATGACGTGGATCGGCCTGGACAACTTCCGGCGCGTCTTCAACGACCAGCTGTTCGGCAAGGCGCTGGTCAACACCTCTATCTTCACCGGGGTCGTCGTCGTGTTCTGGCTGGGCAAGGCGCTGCTGATCGCCTACCTGCTCGACCCGATGAACCGCACGCTCCAGACCTTCTTCAAGTCGGCTTTCTACCTGCCGGCCGTGACCTCCAGCGTGATCATCTCGCTGGTCTGGCTGTGGATCTTCAACCCCGCCTTCGGCCTGCTCAACGGCCTGATGGTCGCCCTTGGGCTGCAGCCCGTCGCATGGCTCGGCAACACTCAGACGGCGCTGCCGGCCCTGATGGCGATGCAGATCATCATGGGCGGCGGCTCGAGCATCGTGCTGCTCTCGGCGGCGTTGGCGCGCATCCCGCGCGACCTGTACGAGGTCGCGATCATCGACGGCGCCAGGCGCTCGACGATCTTCGCGCAGGTGATACTCCCGCTCATCCGCCCGACGCTGCTCTACCTCGTGGTCACCGGCACCATCAACACCTTCCAGATCTTCGAGGCCGTCTACGTCATGACCGAGGGCGGCCCGCAGTTCGCCACCACGACGGTCGTCTACCGCATCTACGTCGAGGCGTTCCAGCGCTTCAACCTTGGGTTCGCTTCCGCGCAAGCCATCGTCCTGTTCGCCATCACCCTCGTGCTGGCGGCCATCCAGTTCAGGCTCATGGGCCAGAACGTGGAGTACTGATGGCGTCCGTGATCCCCAGGGCTCCGAGGGCTTCTCGCGCCCCGCGCCCTCGCTTCGACCCGTTCCTGCGCGATCCCGAGCATCCGGTCAAGCCGACCAAGCTCGGCGCCGTGGTGATCCTCGCCGTCCTCGTGGTGCTGTCCTTGGCGGCGTTCATCCCGCTCTACTGGATGTTCGCGACGTCGCTGACCCCGGCCACCATGACCGTGAGACTGCCGCCCGAGCTGATCCCGAGCAACCCGACCTGGGACAACTACCGCGCGGTTCTCGCCCAGCCGAACTTCATGCGCTGGGTGATCAACAGCCTGATCCAGGCGGGCAGCATCACGCTCGTCACCGTCGTCACGGCCAGCATGGCCGGCTACGCGCTCGCCAAGCTGCCGTTCCGCGGCTCCAGGCTGCTCTTCTGGCTCTTCATCCTCTCGATGATGCTGCCGTTCGAGGCGATCCTCGTGCCGCTCTTCCTCGTCGTCACCCGCCTCGGTCTCGTCGACACCTACCTCGGGCTGCTGCTGCCGCTGATGGTCGCGCCGTTCGGGATCTTCCTGATGAAGCAGTTCATCGGCACGCTGCCGACCGAGTTGCTCGACGCCGCCAGGGTCGACGGGGCCTCAGAGCCGCGCATCCTGTGGGAGGTCGTGCTCCCGCTGGTGCGTCCCGGCATGGCTTTCCTCGGCATCATCACGTTCGTGAGCCAGTGGAACGCGTTCGTGTGGCCACTGGTGGTGACGCGCTCGAGCCAGATGCGCACCCTGCAGGTGGGGCTGGTGCTGTTGCGAGAGCAGGAGCCGCTCTTCTACGGCCTGCAGATGGCCGCGGCGGTGCTGGCCGCCATCCCCGTCATCGTCATCTTCTTCGCGTTCCAGCGCTACTTCCTCAGGGGCGTCACGGTCGGGGCGTTGAAGGGGTGAGCGAGGGGCCCGGCACGTCTTCCGCTGAGCCAGAGCGGCGCTTGACGGTCGGCTTCGACCTCGACGGGGTGCTGATGCGCAACCCGTTCGAGACCTGCGTGATCCCGCGCTTCCAAGAGCTGATGGCGACCGCCCCGGCGCTGGCTGGCATGGAGCACGACGCCGCACGAGGCGAGGCGAGGCGGCGCGTCGGGCTGGAGTGGCGCCGGCGCATGGCGAACGGCGACGAGGTCGGCGCCTACGACTGGGACGGCATCTACCGCGCGGTGGCCGACGAGCTCGGGGCTGGCTTCGACATCGTCGACGACATCGACGTCGCCGCCTGGGTGCGCGAGTGTTGCGCGGCGGGCGGCCACATCGCCGCCCTGCCGGGCGCGCACGAGCTGCTGCA
>CAYYOK010000045.1:0-22657 GCA_964473205.1 uncultured bacterium
CACCCAACCGCATCACAGCACCACGACCAAACTGACGCTCAATCTGAGAGATGGCCGAGTCGATGGCTTGTCTACGTCCCTGATCCATACGCGTTCCCCGTGTCCCGGCGTCGCGAACGATGCCTTAGTGGATACCTTAAATACTAAGGCTTCCGGGTCGCGGGGCGCAAGGGATGATGGACTAGAGCCGGTCGGCAGTTGCCGAGAAGCGGCGCGAGCCCGGCCAAGGCATCAACCAGAGCGCGCTCAGCTCAGGGGGTAGCCGTCCGCCTGGTAGACGGCCTCGGCGACCTCGCGCCTCAGCGCGATCAGGTCGACGCCGTGATCGGCGAGGTAGGCATCGGTCAGGGCCTTGGAGGCGCGGCCGTTGGGGATGCGCCGCAGGGCCTCGGCCGCCAGCTCGCGCGCCTTGTCGACGGCCGCGAACGCGTAGAGCCGCGCCAAGGCCGCTGCTACCTGCCGATGCTGTCCGCCCGCGGCGCGTTCGGCGCGCAGCAGCCCCGACTCGGCGAGGTAGACGAGGCCGATCATGTCGGCTACTCGCGCCACCAGCTCCTGCTCGCGCGCCAGGGTCTGCATGAAGGCCATCGCCCCCAGCCCGGCCACCTGCAGGGTGGCGAGCTTGAGGTTGGCGAGAGCCACCTCGGCGCTCTCGAGCCCCGCCGCGCCGCCCGCCTCGCCGACGGGTCGGCCCTGCATGGCGGTCTGGGCGGGCCCCAAGAGATCGACCTGGCCGCGCATGGCGCGCTTCATGAGCTGGTCGACGGTGAGGGCCCGGTTGATCTCGTTGGTACCCTCGAAGATGCGGTTGATGCGGCTGTTGCGGTAGGCGAGCTCGATCGGGTAGTCGGCCGAGAAGCCGTAGCCGCCGTAGATCTGCAGGGCCTCGTCGACGACGCGGTCGAGGATCTCGGAACCGAACACCTTGATGAACGAGTACTCCACCGAGTACTCGTTGATCGCCTGCATGCGCTCGGCCTGCGAGACCCGTCCGTGGCCAACCGCGTCCATCGCGCCGGCCAGCCGGTAGATGGCGCTCTCCAGCGCGTAGGTCTCGGCCGCCATCCAGCCGACCTTCTCCTTGATGAGCCCGAACTCGGCGATCGGCGAGCCGAACTGCCTGCGCTCCCTCGCGTAGCCCTGCGCCAGGCCGATCAGGTCCTTGCAGCCGCCGACGGCCCCCGCTGCCAGCTTGAAGCGACCGATGTTGAGGATGCCGAACGCGATGTGGTGGCCCTTGCCGACCTCGCCCAACAGGTTGCCGGCCGGCACCCGCGCGTCCTCGAGGATCACCATGCGCGTCGACGAGCCCTTGATGCCCATCTTCTTCTCTTCGGCGCCGAGGCTCAGCCCCGGCGTGCCCGCCTCGACCAGGAACGCCGAGAACTTGTCGCCGTCGACCTGCGCGAACACGGTGAACAGGTCGGCGAAGCCGGCGTTGGAGATCCACATCTTGGTGCCGTTCAGCACCCACTCGTCGCCGTCGAGAACGGCGCGCGCCTTGGCCGCCAGAGAGTCGGAGCCCGAGCCAGGCTCGGTCAGGCAGTAGGCAGCGACCCACTCGCCGCTGACGAGCTTGGGCAGGTAGCGCGCCTGCTGCTCCGCCGTGCCGAAGTAGACCAGCGGCAGCGTACCGATGCCGGAGTGCGCGTTGAAGGTGACGTTGAAGGAGCCCGAGGCCGCGATCTTCTCGGTGACCACTGCGGCCGCCGCCTTGCCGAGCCCCAGCCCGCCGTGCTCCTCGTCGACCTCGACGCCCAGGAGCCCGAGCTCGCCCGCCTTGGCCATCAGGTCGCGCGAGAGCTGGTAGTCGAGGCTCTCGAGCCGCTCGAAGACCGGACCTACCTCGCGCTCGACGAACTGCGACGCCGTGGAGCCGAAGAGCCTCAGCTCGCTGTCGAAGCCCTCCGGCGTGAGCACCTCGTCGGCGTTCTGCCGTTTGGTGAGGAAGGCTCCCCCGACAGGGGCGGTCACCGTCTGGCCCGAATGCGCGGCCTGCCCGCCGGCGCCGCGCTGCTCGCCCGTGCTTGTGTCAGTCATGGCTTCTCCTGTCGCTCGATGATAGCGCGGCGGCCGAAGGTCGCAGGCGGCTACGCCGGCTTGCGCGCGAACACGCGCAGCCTGACGTAATCGGCGGTCCAGACCCCGTCCTGCAGGAGCGTCGGGGCCGTGGCCGCCTCGACCTCGGCGACGACGGCGTCGCGCTCCTGCTCGGTCAAGCCGGACAGGAACGAGCCGGCGAACGCCACCAGCCAGCCCGACACGCCGGTCGGCAGCGGCGTCGGCCTGGCGAACGCCTCCGCGCCGGCCACCTCGAAGCCGGCCGCCGTCAGGACCGCGGCGTACTCGGCGGCGGTCGGGAAGTACCACGGATCGTGGCGCGCCGGGTCCAAGGCGCGCCGCAGCAGAGCCGCGTGAAGCGCCGCCTGCAGCGTCTGTACGTTGCCGGCCGCACCCAGCTCCGCCACCAGCCGCCCGCCCGGCACCAGGGCGCGGTACATCGAGCGCGCCGCGCCGGCCGCGTCCTTGACCCAGTGCAGCACGGCGTTGCTGAACACCGCGTCGAACTCGCCGTCGAAAGGCAGCTCCTCCGCGCGCGCCAGGCGCGCGTCGACGCCTGCGGCAAGCGCGGCGGCGACCTGTTCCGGGCTGCCGTCGACGCCTACGACGCTCGCGCCCCGCGCCTGCAGCTCGAGGCTCAGGACGCCGTCGCCACAGCCGAGGTCGAGGACGCGCTCGCCCGGCGCGGGCGCCAGCAGGTCGACGAGGGGCACGCCCAGCTCCGCGACGAAGCGCGCGTTGCGAGCGTACTCGTTAGGGTCCCACCGCTGCGAGAGGCTCATGGAGGTCAATGCTACCCGGTCGGCAACGCGCACAGCGCCCCTGCGCAAGCCGGGTTAGAGTTCCGCTAGTGAGCCGCACGCAGCGCCCGGGCACTCGTCCAGCACGCCGATACCGCCGTCTCGAGCCCGCCAACGGCGGCGAGCGCGGCGCGGGCAAGCGGCGCGCTCGCAGCGCGGTCACCGGGCTCGTCATCCTCGCAGCGGCCCTGCTGCTCGGCGCCTGCCAGAGGCTCGGCGAAGCGCCGCGCGAGGCGTGGGACTCCCCTTACCTACAATGCTCCGGCGCGAGCACGGCGTCCGCCTCGCTCGCGCGCGGCGCCGCGGTCGCGCGCCTCGCGATCCCTCACGACACGGCCGTACCGGTTCCCGGTGAGCTGCTCGTCGCCTACCGCGCCCCGGACAACGCGTTCCTCGAGGCCTACGGGCGCGGCGTTGCCGGCCCGCTCGAAGCCGGCGGCGATCTCTACACTCAAGCCTTTGAGGCCAACGCCGCCGAGGTCAGGACCGCGCACGGTCTGGTCAGGCTCGGCTCAGGCTCCCTCGCCGAGCTCGCTGGCCTGCCCGAGCTCGTCGGCGCCGCCGACGCCGCTAGCGCGCTCGCGAGCTTGCGGTCCGATCCGCGCGTGCTCTACGCCCACCGCAACTACTACCTCGAGACCCTTCACGTGCCCGGCGACGCGCTCTACTCCCAGCAGTGGAACCTGAGCGGCTTCGGGATGCCGCAAGCCTGGGACGCCTACCTGGCCGGCTCCAAGCCGCGTGGAGCCGTCGTGGCCATCATCGACACGGGCGTCGATCCGCATCATCCCGATCTGGCCGGCAAGCTGCTGCCGGGATGGGACTTCAACGGCGGCGACGCCGACACCTCGCCCGGGACGAGCGGAGCCGCGGCGCACGGCACGCACGTGGCCGGTATCGCTGCCGCCACCAGCGACGAGGTAGGTGTCGCAGGCGTCGCGTTCGTGCCGGAGGTGAGGATCCTGCCGGTGAAGGTCTTCAACGATGCCGGTGTGGGCGGCACGATGGCCGACCTCATCCAGGCGATCAAGTGGGCCGCGGGCCTGCAGGTGGGTGGAGCGCCGCGCAACGCCCATCCGGCGCAGGTGATCAACCTCAGCATCGGCGTCGCCGGTGTCTTCCCGGCGCTCGACGCGGCCGTCAGGGCCGCCTGGCAGGCCGGCTCGGTCGTGGTCGCGGCCGCGGGCAACCGCCGCGCCGGGATCCCTGACCGCGGGGTCCTGAGCCCGGCCAACGCGCCGTGCGCCATCGCGGTCGGGTCCGTCGACGGCAACAGGCAGCTCTCCTCGTTCAGCAACACCGGCCCCGAGGTCGAGCTCGTCGCGCCTGGCGGTTCGGGCTTCGGCTTCGGCGGCTGCAGCGGCATCATCAGCACGATCCCCGGCGGGGTGTACGGCTGCATGAGCGGCACCTCGATGGCCACGCCGTTCGTGGCCGGCGTCGCAGCGCTAATCGTCTCGCAGGGCGACCTGAGCTCGCCCGACGACATCCGGCAGCGCCTGGGGGTCAGCGCGAGCGCCGTCGACCGTTACGCGCCCGACACCGCCGGCCACGGCCTGCTGTGCGCCGACGCCGCGCTCGGGGCGGCGACCAGTTGCGGTCAGATCGTCCTCGGCCCGTTGGCCGCCCGCCCCTGACCCGACGGCAGCCTCGGACCGCCGCTACAGCAGGGGCAGCACCGTCGCCAAGCCGGTGCCGACGGCCGCAGCCAAGGCGACCGCGCAGGCAGCGCCGACCAGCCTGCTGAGCGCGGGCGACTGCGGCAGGGCCGCGCGAAGGTAGGCGTAGGCGAAGCCGCCGATGACGCCCCCGACGTGACCCCACAGCGAGATGCCGGGTACCGCCAGCGAGAACAGCACCATGAACGCCATCCACTGGGTCAGGCTGCGCAGGAGCGACCTGTCGGCGGCGTCGCGGCGCGCCAGCGCGTCGGCCAGCAGCGCTCCGGCGACGCCGAGCACGCCGCCGGAGGCTCCGACCAGGGCGAGAGGCTGCCCGGCCTGAACCACGCCCGTCAGCAGAGCACCGGCAGCGGTGCCGACCGTGAACGCCGCCAGCAGCTCTCCCCAGCCGCGCCGCCGCTCGTAGAGCCGGCCGATGTCGTAGAGCACCCACAGGTTGAACGCGATGTGGACCAGGTTGCCGTGGACGAACGCGTAGCTGAGCGTCCGCCACCAGGCGCCGCCGCCCGGCACCCCCGGCAGGCCCTGCAGGTAGGCGGCCAGGAGGGTGCTGGCGTCGTAGACCTGGCCCAGCACCCGCACCAGGCCGATCGTCCTATCGGCGACGACCTGCCCCAGGTACGCCAGCGCCAGCGTGCCCGCCAGGGCCAGCGTCCCGACAGGCACGAAGCGCGCGCCCGCCGCGGCAGCGTCCGTAGGGGAAGGCGCCGCGCCCAGGTTAGCGAGGTCGAGCGCCAGTCGCTCCCTGACGGCCCCCTTGGCCGTCGAGTGCGCCTCCTGGTAGGCGCGAACCGCGACGTCCACCTGCCCGCGCCTCTCGGCCGCGCGCCCCAGGACCTGGAACAACACCCACGGCCTTGCACCTGCCAGCGGTTGCGACAGCAGCTCCCGCACCTTGGCGACCTCGCCCTGCTCGGCCGCCAGCCGCGCCTCGGAGACGACCAGCAGGCGGTAGACGACGGGGTTCGCCTGGCTGGCGTCGAACAGCGCGCGCAGCTTGCTGACCTCGGCCTCGGCCTCCTGCCAGCGCCCCAGCTCGAGCAGCGCCTCGACCTTCGCGGCCACGGGCAAGGCCGCCGCCGCAGGGGGAGCGTTCCTGTCGCTCAGGCTGTTGCTGGCGAGCACGGCCTCGCGCACCGCGTCCTGCCACTCGCCGTTGAGCAGGTGCGCGTGGCTCGCCAGCAACGGGTCGCGCGCCGGAGCCAACGCCAGCGCCGCCTCGGCGTCGCCCTCGTTGAGCGCCGCCTGCGACAGCCAGCGGCCCAACGCGCCTCTGCCGCTGGTCGTATGAGCCAGCACCCGCTCCGCCAGCAGCTTCGCGGCGCGCCAGCGGCCAGCGCGCACCAGCGCCAGGGCGGCCAAAGGACCGAGGATCACGATGCTGGCGAGAACCGCGGCGGCGCCCTGCAGCCAACCGGGGCCGTCGAGGTAGCCGAGACCGAGCGCCGCAGCGTAAGCGCTCAGCGCCGTGGCCACCAGCGTGGTGAGCGGTACCTCGCTGAGGGGCGGGGCTAGCTTCAGCGCCAGTCGGGTGCCGGCCAAGCCCGCCACGGACAGCACGACGAGGTACAGGGTCAGGCCTGACATCGCCAGATGCTAACCGCTCGCCCAGCTCGCGCGGCGCCGACGCGCCACCTACCGGCACGCGCACGACCCGACCCGCACTCCTTGGCGTACGTCCACGAGCCGCGCCCCGGCGGCTAAGCCACCGCTCAGACTTGCCGGTACAATCGAGGACGGCCGCGACCGTCGGACCGGCCTGGAGGCTGCCTTGCTCGACGTCGCCATCTCGGCCGCGACCATAGTCATCGGATACCTGCTCGGCACCATCCCCACGGGCTATCTGGTCGCCAAGGCGCGCGGCGTCAACATCCAGCAGGCCGGCTCCGGCAACATCGGGGCAACCAACGTCCAGCGCACGCTCGGCTGGGGTCCGGCCATCGTCGTGGCGCTGCTAGACCCGCTCAAAGGCGCGCTGGCGACGCTGATACCGGTGTTCCTCGGCACCGGCGCCTGGATCGTGGCGGCGACGGGCCTCGCGGCGGTGCTCGGCAACAACTTCAACGTGCTGCTGCGCCTTCGCGGCGGCAAGGGCATCGCTACCAGCATCGGCGTCTACCTCGTCGTCGACCCGCTCTCGAGCCTGCTGGCGATAGTCACCGGGCTGTTCACGATAGGCGCGAGCCGCTACGTCTCGCTGGGCTCGCTCGTCGGCCTGTTCACGCTGCCGCTGTTCGTGCTGGCCGGCGGCAGCTTCCTCGTTCCCAACCTGCTGCTCGCGATCGCGCTCGCGCTCTTGGCGATCTTGCGCCACCAGGACAACATCAGACGCCTGCTCAAGGGTAGCGAGAGGCGCCTGGGCGAGCGCCCTCAGGTCAAGGCGCCTTAGCGCGCCTTAGCGCGCCTTGGCGCCCGCGACCTCGAGCCGGACGGCCTTGCGCTGCTTGGCGAGGTTCACGAGCACGATGCCGAGTATCGCGATGAGGCCGCCGCCCACGGTCAGCAGCGACGGCACCTCGCCGATCAGCAGCCAGGACGACGCGAGGGCGAACACCGGCACCATGTACAGGAACGCCGTCACGAGCGTCACGGGCGCTCGCGTCATGGCCATGGCGAACAGCGTGTAGGCCGCCGCAGACGGGAAGATCCCGTTGTAGACCGTCGCCAGGAGCGAGCTGGTCGGGGCGCTGGCGACCGCCTGGAAGAGGCCCGGCAGGAACGCCAGCATCGGCAAGGTGCCGGCCCAGGTAGCGAAGGCCGCCACCTCGACGGGACGGTAGCGCTCCAGCATCCGCTTCTGCAGCACGGCGAAGAATGCCGTCGCGACGGCCGCGCCCAGGATCAGCAGGGCGTAGGCGTTGAAGCCGAGGTCTCCGTCGCCCAGGACTATGAGGCCGACGCCGGAGAACGAGATGGCCGAGCCGAGCCAGCCCAGCGGGGGGAGCTTGTCCGCCAGCATGAACGAAGCGACGACGGCCGTCAGCACCGGCGCCGTGGCGATGATCAGGCTGGCCGCGCCGGCGCTGACGTGCAGCTCGCCGTAGTTGAGGGCGAGGTGGTAGAAGAACAGCCCCAGGGCGCCCAGCAGCAGGAACCGGCCGAGGTCCGCGCGCCGCGGCAGCTTCCGGCCGGGCAGGGCCGCGATCACCGCCGCGAAGACGGCCGAGGCCACCAGGTGGCGCAGCAGCGTCAGGTGCGGCGCCGAGAACCCCTCCAGACCCAGCTTGATCATCGGGAACGCCGAGCCCCAGATGGCAGCCAGCACCAGGAGCATCAGGAGCACCGAGATGGGCATGTCAGGCCGCTTTCATATCACTAGACCGCCGTTCACGAGCGCCGGTTTTCGAGCACCGTATGCTCCGGGATCACCGTCATCTCGGGCCAGGGCCTCGTCAAGCCACGGTCACGGGCCGGCCGCACGAGCACAGCTCGCCCTCGCGCAAGACGGCCAACTGACCCTCGCGGTGCCACAGGGTGCCGCAGTCCGGGCACCTGATCTCGGCGCCTGACAGGCTCTCCATCTGCTCGGCGCTCACCCAGCGCCGCTCGCCGCACCAGTGGCAGACGACCTCGGCGCCGCCGTCCTCCTCGGCCATCCTGCCTCGCTCCTCCGGCGTGAAGTAGGCGAGGGCCTCCAGGGCGCTGGCGTCGGAGCAACGGCACTCGAAGCGCACGTCCAGCGGCGGGTCGGTCATCAGCTCGAAGCCCAGGCCCCAACACAGCTCGTCCGCCACCAGCTGGGTCAGCGGCGCCCTGAGCATCTGGTCGGTCAGACCGCCGAACGCCCTGACGTTGGCCTCGAGCAGCTGCAAGGCGGCGTCATCTGCGCCGGGCAGGGCCTGGAGGATCACGCCGCCAGCCGCGACGACGCGACGCTGGCCGTCGTACTGCACCCCCAGCAGCACGGCGGAGGGGATCTGCTCGGAGACGGCCAGGTAGCTGGCCACGTCCTCGGCCACCTCGCCGGAGCTGAGCGGGATGCTGCTGGCGTACGGGTCGCCGTACGGGGCGTGCGAGCGGATGATCTGGATCTCGCCAGCGGTGCCGATGGCCCCGCCGACATCGAGCTTGCCGTCGGGCCGCAGCGGCAGGTCGGCGGTCGGCGTCTGCGCGTAGCCTCTCACGGCGCCGTCGAAGCCCGCCTCGGCCAACACCGCCCCGAGCGGACCTCCGCCCGTCAGCCTCACCGTCACCCTGTCCCGATGGCTCTTGAGCAGCACATGGGCGAGGAGCAGCGTCGCGGTGGCCGTCCGGCCGATGGCTGCGCCGGCCGTGGGAGAGGCGCCCTGCCTCGCGACCATGTCGCCGACGAGCTGCGTGGTATCGGCAGCGACGACCCTGATGCCGCCGTCGGCGGCCATGCCCCGTATCAGGTACGACATTCAGCGCACCGCGGGGGCGAAGCGCTCGTGAAGCCGCCTCAGGGTGGCGCGAGGGACCAGCTTGGTGACGTCGGCGCCGTAGCGCGCGATCTCCTTCACCCGCGTGCTGGAGACGTAAGACCAGCGCGTCGCGGTCATGATGAAGGTCGTCTCGACCGCCGGGTTGAGCTGCCGGTTGAGGTGCGCCATCTGCAGCTCGTACTCGAAGTCCGAGATCGCCCTGAGTCCCTTGACGATGACGTTGGCGCCGATCTGGCGGCAGTAGTCGGCGAGCAGGCCGTCGAAGCTCTCGACGCTCACGCCCTTGATGCCGTCGACTACCTCGCGGATGATCTCGACGCGCTCCTCGGAGGTGAACAGCGAGTCGCTCTTGTGCGGGTTGTGAAGCACCGCCACCGTCAGGTCCTCGTAGATGCCGGCCGCCCGCCGGATGATGTCGACGTGTCCGTTGTGAAGAGGGTCGAAGCTGCCTGGGTAGACGGCGCGAGCCATGGTCGTCAGTTTACGCTCGCGGAGGGCCGCCGGCGTCATCCGCGCTGCCGTGCGCCCCAGGTCTGGTCAGGGCTAACATCGCGAGCTGATGCAGGTCTGCAGCCAGTACGCCAGCCCCGACCGCCTCAAGGACCGCCTGGCGCTCCACGAGCGCTACGGCGCCGAAGAGGTGCCGTTCCACGCCTGGCTGTTCGGCCACGTGCAGGCGCCGGCGATCGCCAACGTGCTCGAGGTCGGCTGCGGCTCCGGGCACCTCTGGAGGATCAACGCCGGCAACGTTCCGACCGGTTGGCGGCTCAAGCTCAGCGACGCCTCGGCCGGCATGCTGGCGGAGGCGCGCTCCACCCTGGCCCAGGCCGGCCTCGGGGCCACGTTCGAGCAGCTGTCGGTCGACGACCTGCGGTCCGAGGACTCCGCCTTCGACCTGGCGTTCGCGAACCACATGCTCTATCACGCGCCGAACGTCGACGCCGCCGTCGCGGAGCTGCGCCGCGTGCTGCGGCAGGGCGGGCGCCTCTACTGCGCCACCAACGGAGCCGGGCACATGCGGCAGGTGCAAGAGGAGCGGGCGAGGCTGGCCGCGGCCGTGCCGGAGCTCGGTCTGGAGCCGCTGGACATCTCGGGGTTCAGCCTGGAGACGGGCGGCGCGGTCCTCGCTCGCCACTTCGCGCAGGTGGAGGCGTTCGAGCGCCGCGACACGCTCCAGGTGACGGAAGTCGAGCCTTACGTGCGCTACGTGCTCTCGCTGGCGAGCCTGACGCTCGCCGAGGTGATCGCGGCCCGCACCGATGCGGCGGAGCGCTTCCGGGTCTGGCTCAGCGCGGTCGAGGAGCTTTTCGAGGCCGGTCCCGTCGCGATCGACCGGGTCACGGGCTTCTTCGAGGCGTCCTAGCCGGCCGCCACCAGCTCTGCCGCGACCTGCTCGGGGCTGGCCGCTCCCGACAGCACGCGCGCGACGGCCTCGTCGCCGAGCCCGAGCAGGCCCTCGCGCAGCCGCGCCTCGAGCACCGCCATGATCTCGGCCCTGACCCGGCCGTGGCGTTTGGCTTCGAGCCTGCCGGCGGCCACCAGCCACTCCCTGTGCTTCGCGACCTTCTCGAGGAGGTCGGCCACGCCGCTGGCGCCGGTCGCCACGGTCTGGACTATCGGAGCGCGCCACGCTCCCTGCTCGGGGTGAGCGAGGTCCAGGGCGGACCTCACCTCCTGAGCCAGACGCTGCACTCCTGGCAGGTCGGCCTTGTTGAGGCAGATGACGTCGGCTATCTCCATGATCCCCGCCTTGAAGGCCTGCACGCCGTCGCCCGCTCCCGGCGTGAGGACCAGGACCGTGGTGTCGGCCGCGTCCACGACGTCGACCTCCGACTGCCCGACGCCGACGGTCTCGATGATGATCAGGTCGAAGCCGGCGGCGTCGAGCAGCGCCACGACCTTCAGCGTTCCGGCCGCCAGGCCGCCCAGGTGACCGCGGCTCGCCATCGAGCGGACGAACACGCCGGGATCCTGATGCCAGCGCATCATGCGGATGCGATCGCCGAGTATCGAGCCGCCGCTGAACGGGCTGCTAGGGTCGACCGCGACGACGGCCACTCGCCAGCCTGCCGCGCGACCTTCGGCGATCAGCGCGTCGACGAGCGTGCTCTTGCCCGAGCCCGGCGAGCCGGTCACGCCCAGCACGCGCGCCTTGCCGCCATGGGGACGAGCGGCCCTGAGCAGACCGTCACCGAGCGCTCCCCCAGCGTCGACCGCGCTGATGGCACGCGCCAACGCACGCTCGTCGGCGCTCAGCAGTCCGGTGAGAAGGCGGTCGTGCTCGGAGCTCGACGCAGGGCGCCCGGTCATCGACCGAGGCTAACCCGGCCGGCCGGCGGCGGCCCAGCGCCCGGCCAGCGAGATGACCACGCTGTCGAGCGCCAGCTGCGCGTCTCCCCCGCTCTTGGCCCTGAGGTCGGCTGCGAGCAGCTTCTCCAGCACGTCGACGAGCGCGTCCTCGTCCAGCCTCTCGGCCAGGCCCAGCGCCTTCTGGGCGGCGAACGGGCGGACCTTCAGCGCGCCGGCCGCCTGCTGCGCCGAGACCCGCTTGGGCGCGGCCTGCGCCTTCAGCGCCACCGCCTTGGCCACCAGCATGAACTGCCAGGTCAGGGCGCCGAACACGCGCTGCGGCGCCTCGCCCTCCTCGCCGAGCTGCGCGGCGATGGCGGCAGCGGCGGCGGGATCGCCCGCGGCGATCGCGTCGATCAGGTCGAAGGCGTCGCGCGCCGCGAAGCGGTTGACGATGCGCCGCACCCGCTCCGCCGTCAGCCGCTCGCGCAGCAGCGCCAGCTTGCCGATCTCGGAGGCTATCTCTGCGGGCTGCTCACCGAAGATGTCGGCGAGCAGCTGCGGCACGTCCCGCTCGAAGTCGAGCCCGGCCTCCTTGAGCTCGCCCGCCACCCAGCGGGGCAACGCCTCGTAGCGGGGAGTGGGGAGGTCGAGGTGCTCGCCGATCGCGGCGAGCGACCTGCGGCGCGCGTCGGTCGCCTCCGGCTCGTAGACGACCATCAGCGTCTGAGTCCTGAGGCCCGACAGGACGGCGAGCAGCTCGCTGCGCGGCTTGGTGCCGGCCTGGCCCGGGAAGGCGTCGGTGAGGTCCAGCAGCAGCGCGATCTCGGCGAAGAGCCCACCCTGTCCGGCGGCTTGCGCTACCGACGCCGGGTCGAAGGGAGCGCTCAGCTCGACGAGGCCGGCGCCTCGGTAGCCGCGCGCCTCCAGGTAGCGCTTCGCGGCCCTGCGGGCCAGGAACGCGTCGCCTGTGAACGAGACGATCACCTGATCTCGCCTAGCTCTCTTGGCTCAGGAGCCGCGGCTGATGGCGTGCAGGGCGGCCGCCATCTCGTCCGCCGTGACGAAGCGCTGCTCTGGGTCACGCGCGAGCCCCCGGCGCACGAACTCCGCGTACGGCTCGGCGGCCTGCGGCAGCGGCTCGAGCGGAACCCTGTCGTCACCGGCCAGGTAGCGCACGACCTGCCCGCCGTACGGCGGAGCTCCGGTCAGCGCGTGATAGAAGACGGCGGCCGCGCCGTACAGGTCGGAGCGCTGGTCGGTGCGGACCCCTTGGAACTGCTCGGGCGCCATGTAGTTCGGGGTGCCCATCATCATGTCCTGGCTGGTTATCGCCGTCAGGCCGAGGTCCTTGGCGAAGCCGAAGTCGGTCAGCAGCGCGGCCTCGCCCTTGACCAGGATGTTGCCGGGCTTGACGTCGAGGTGGATGACGCCGTTGGCGTGAGAGTAGGCGAGCGCCGACAGCACGTCGGCGAGGATCTTGGCGGCGCGGCGCGGCCGCAGCGGGCCCTGCTCCAGCGCCTCCTCGAGCGTGACGCCCGGGCAGTACGCGTAGATCAGCGAGCCGGCCTCGAGTGCGAGAAGCGGGACGATGTTGGCGTGACGCAGCTTGCTGACGACGGCGGCCTCGCGCTCGAGCCTCTGACTGTAGACGGGGTGATAGCCCCTGAGGCTCTTGACCACTACCAGCTCGTCACGCCAGCGCGCCAGCTCGACCCTGACCGGCCCCCGGTCCGACAGCACGCGCACGGTCATCAACATCTGTGAACAATCTATCACGTGCAAGTCACGTCCTGAACGCTTCAACGCGCACCGCCAGCATCACGGAGCGCGGTGCTGACCGCGCCCGTGCGCAGGTCGAAGCGCACGGCTCCGTCGCGCTGCGTGACGAGCACCTTGGCGCCGTGCTCCGCCAACCGCTCCAGCACGTCCGGATGAGGGTGACCGTAGTTTTTGCGGCCGACGGAGATCACGGCCAGGCGCGGCGACACGGCGCGCAGCAGAGCCTCCGAAGTGCTGTGCCTCGAGCCGTGGTGGCCCGCCATCAGCAGCTCCGCCGGCGGAGCTGCCAGCGCGCTCTCGCTGGCGCTGCCGAGGTCGCCGAGGAACACCGCCAGGGCGCTCGCTCCATCGAGCAGGGCCAAGGCGACCGAGCGCTCGTTAGGCGCGGCCGCGCCGGAGCTCGCCGGCGGATGCAAGACGTCGAACGCGAAACGTCCGCCGGCGACGGCGATCCGCTCGCCGCGGCGAGCCTCGTGAACGGGAACGCCTCGCGCGGCGGCGACGGCGCGCAAGCGCAGGTCGAGAGCGATGTCGCTGGCCGGGCCGGCCACCAGCAGCCCGACCGGCATGCGCTCCAGCACCGTGATCAAGCCCTCGATGTGGTCGGTGTCCGGATGCGTGGCGACGACCATGTCGAGCCGCCTGACCCCGAGCGCGCGCAGCGCCCTGAGCACCACGCGCTCACCGACGTCGAAGTCGGAGAACGGCGTGCCGCCGCCGTCTATCAGCACGGCCACGCCCTGGGGCAACCGCACCAGCACGCTGTCGCCCTGGCCGACATCGAAGAACCAGACGTCCGGTGGGGCCGAGAGAGGGCCGGCCAACGCGGTGCAGGAGGCCGCTGCCAGCGCCACCACGGCGACGTTCTTGAGGCGCAGCCGGCCGCGCGCCCACAGCGCCGCGGCGCACAGCACGACTGCCCAGCACAGGTGGCCGACCCAGCCGACCTCGCCCCAGGTCAGGGCCGGCAGGCGCTCTCCGACGCGGGCGCAGGCGATCAGCACTGCGGCCAGCAGCGCCGACACTCTGTTCACCAGCCACGCCAGCGGCAGCCACACGACGCCGAGCAGGCCGGCCACGAAGCCGAGCGGCACAGCGAGCGCCGAGATCGGCACCGCCACGATGTTCACCAGGGGCGATAGCAGCGGCAGCTGGCCGAAGCCGCCGGCCACCAGGGAGACGCTGGGAAGCTGCGCGGCGACCGACGTCAGGCCGCCCCCGATCACGAGCAGTCTCAGCTGGCTGGGCCTGTCGGACGGGCGCAGCCCCAGCGTCCGCGTCCACGGCGGCAAGAACAGCAGCATGCCGCCGACGGCCAGGTAGGAGAGCTGGAACGAGACGTCGAGCAGCATCTGGGGTTGCGCGACGAGCCCTCCAGCCAGCGCCAACGAGTACACGGGCCAGGCTCTCGGCCTGCCGGCTCCCACCGCCATGGCCACGAGGACGGCCAGCGCCATGGCGGCGGCTCGGACCACGCTGGGCGAGGGCCCCACCAGCGCGACGAACGCGAGCGTCAGCACCATCAGCAGGTACGGCCGCGCCTTGGCGTGGCGCGAGAGAGCCCGACCCGCCCCGAGCAGCAGCACGCTCACGTGCAGGCCGGAGAGCGCCAGCAGATGAGCCAGCCCGGCGGCGGTGAAGCTGTCCGACAGCTCGCCCATGTCCTCGCGCAGACCCAGGGTCATGGCGGCCATCAGCGCTGCCGAGTCCGGGCCAAGTCCAGCCTCGACGCCGGCTCTCAGGCGCTCCCTCACGGGCCCGCCGCCCCTGACGCTCGTCACCTGGCTCACGAAGAGCTGGCCCGCCACCCCGCGACGCCTCAGGTAGGCGGCGTAGTCGAAGCCGCCCGGGTTGCGGCGGCCCGGCGCGGCGGCCGCGCTGCCGCTCAGCACCAGGTGCCCCTGAGGCTGCCTGGCGCTGGCGGCCAGCGCGAGCTTGGCCCTGACGGGCGAGACGGCATGGAAGTACGCGCCGTCGTGATAACCGCTCCAGGTCGTCTCGACGCCGTGCCAGCCGACCAACGGGTCCGCGACGCGCTCCCACGCGAAGTAGCGCGCTCCGGCGAGGAGCGCGAACAGCGCAGCGAGGGCGACCGCGCGCCTTGGCAGCGCGTCCGGCGCCAACCTGAGGACCAGGGCGCCGCCGCTGGCCAGGACTGCGCCGACGACGGCGACGGCCAGCAGCGGAGCGGCCGCCGCGGGTAGGGGCGATAGAGCGCCCGAGGGAGCGGTGACCGCGGCGACCGCGGCGCCCACGAGAGCGCCGAAGGCCGCTGGGTACGACCACGGCAGGAAGGCTACGGAGGTCACAGCGTCACCAGGCTGCGCAGACGCTCCAAGGTCTTGGGGCCGACGCCGGGGACCCTCAGCAGGTCCTCGACGCGCGAGTACGGGCGGTGAGCGACGATGCGCTGCGCCATGACCGGGCCGACGCCGGGCAGCTCGTCCAGCTCGGCCAGGCTGGCGGCGTTGAGCGAGACGCGCTCGGCACCGAGCTGCGACCTGTGGTTGGGGACGTAGACCAGCTCCCCGTCGGTCAGCGGGTCGGCGGGGTTCACCAGCGCCGCCGCGGCTTGGCGGGTCAAGCCTCCGGCGGCGGCCAGCAGGTCCGACACGCGGGCGCCGAACTCGAGGCGGTAGGTCCCCGGGTTGAAAACCTCGCCCGAGACGGCGACCTCGATCTCGGGCTGCTCGATCCTCAGCGCCTGGCTGCGCGCCGACCAGGGCGCCGAGAGCCACGAGGCCGCGAGCCAGGACGAAGGCGCCCGCCGCGCCTGAGCCGCGAGCGCCAGGGCGCAGCAGCCGACGACCAGCGCCTGGGTGACACGCTCCTGCCACGGCCTACGCATGCGCCCAGCCTAGAAAGCGTGCCGGGCGACCATCTCTGGTCGCCCGGCACGGGCCTAGCTGCTCTAGGTCGCTGCGCCTTCGCCGCTTGCGCCTCCCAGGCGCGCCGCGCAGGGTCCTAGGTCGGGTTCATCAGCTGCGCGCCGCTGCGTAGTTCTTGGCGACCGCGCCCCAGTCGACGACCTCGAAGAACGCCTTGACGTAGTCGGGGCGGCGGTTCTGGTAGTTGAGGTAGTAGGCGTGCTCCCAGACGTCGAGGCCGAGGATGGGCGTGTCGCCCTGCATCAGGGGCGAGTCCTGGTTCGCCGTCGAGTAGATCTTCAGCTTGCCGCCGGAGTCGACGACCAGCCACGCCCAGCCCGAGCCGAAGCGAGCCGCCGCCGCGGCGCTGAGCTGCTCCTTGAACGCGTCGAAGCTGCCGAACGCGCTGTCGATGGCTGCGGCCAGCTCGCCGCTGGGCTTGCCGCCACCGTTCGGGCCCATGATCGTCCAGAAGAGGTTGTGGTTGAGGTAGCCTCCGCCGTTGTTCTGGACCGCGGTGCGGATGCCCTCTGGCACCTTCGACAGGTCGGAGACGAGCTCCTCGGCGCTCTTGCCGGCGAGCTCGGGGTGCTTCTCGAGCGCGGCGTTGAGGTTGTTCGTGTAGGCGGCGTGGTGCTTGTCGTGGTGGATCTCCATCGTGCGCGCGTCGATGTGCGGCTCGAGGGCATCCTTCGCGTAGGGCAGGTCGGGCAAAGAGAAAGACATGGTTGGGTATCTCCCTTCGGTTCTCGTGAGTCTAACAAGCGTCAGGCAGCGCTCACGGACGCATGCGACAGAGCCGAGCCGGCACCGGCCTATCCGAGAGGCTCGGACGCGCCGGCGTCAGACGGGCAGCGGCCAGGCGTCAGACTCCGTGCCTGACGACCACCCTGCCGGTCACCGCACCAGCCAGGATCGCCTCTATCTGCGGCCCGAGCTCGCCCAGGCCGACCTCGGTCACGAGCCCTGGCGTGTCGATGACCTCGGGCGGCAACCACTCCCGCGCCAGCCGGCTCCACAGCTCAATGCGCCGCTCCGGCGCGACGTGCTGGCTGTCGATGCCCAGCAGCGCGACCCCGCGCAGGATGAAGGGGTGCACGCTCAGCTCCAGTCCGGCCCCGCCGACGAGGCCGCAGGCGGCGACGGCTCCCCCGACGGCGGTGCTGCGGATCAGCTTCGCCAGGGTGCTGCCGCCCACCGTGTCGAGGCCGCCGCCGTACTCGGCCTTCAGCAGCGGCCGTCGCGCTCCCTCGGGGGTCTCCTCGGCCAAGACCTCGCGCGGGATGAGCCTCTGCGCTCCGAGCCGGGCGAGCAGCTCCCGAGAGCCGGGCTTGCCGGTGCTGGCCACGACCTCGAAGCCCGCGCGCGCCAGCACCGCGACCCCGAGGCTGCCGACGCCGCCGCTGGCGCCCGTGACGACGAGCGGCCCCAGGTCGGGGGTGACGCCCGCGGCCAGCAGCCGCTCCAGGCCGATGGCCGCGGTGAGGCCCGCCGTGCCGACCGCCATGGCCCAGCGGCTGTCGGTGCCAGAGGGCAGCGGGACCAGCCACTCACCAGGCACCCTGACGTACTCGCCGAAGCCTCCCGGCGTGTTCATGCCGAGGTCGTAGCCCGTGCACAGCACGGGGTCGCCGACCGCCCAGCGCGGATCGCGGCTGGCCACGACGATGCCGGCCGCGTCGATCCCCGGGGTGTGCGGATACTCCTTGGTCACGCCGCGGTTGCCGCTGGCGGACAGCGCGTCCTTGTAGTTGAGCGAGGAGCACTCGACGCGCACGGTCACGTCGTGGTCAGGCAGGCTGGCCAGGTCGCGGCGCTCGACGGCGCGCATCACCGCGGCCTCCCCGGCGTGGACTCGCAGCGCCCTGAACGTCGAGGGCTCGGCATCTGGTCGCATGTCACATGCTACGGCGCGGCGGGAGCCGCCGAACCCCTGCCCAGCGTTCTAAACTGGCTGCCATGAACGCACAACGTCTCACGATCATCTCCGCGGCCGCGATCCTCCTGGTGGTGGCCGGCCTGGTCATCGTGCCGCGCCTGACCGGCCAGGCGGCATCGGCGGACCTCGACTACGCCTCGCAGCCCGTCGCCGGCTCGCCGGACGCGCCCGTCAAGATCGGGGTGTTCTTCGACTTCCTCTGCCCGCACTGCGCGACCTTCTCCGAGACCGTGACGCCGATCCTGAAGCGCGAGTTCGTCGACACCGGCGAGGCGGCCATCTACTTCTTCAACTTCCCGGTCGTCGACCAGGTGCGCTCGCGGACCTTGGCGGTCATCGGCGAGTGCATCCTGCAGCAGGACAACGACGCGTTCGTGGCGCTGGAGCCCGTGATGCTGCGCGCTCAGTCGCAGATCGCGACCACCTCGCGCGCGATCGAGCTGGCGCTCGACTTCGCTCCCAACCTCGACGGCTCCGCCCTGCGCACCTGCGCCAACGGCAACGAGACCGCCGACAAGGTCGACGCCGACGTAGCTGCCGCCCGCGCCCTCAACCTCACGGGCACGCCGTCGGTGACCGTGAACGGCACCGTCGTCTCGAACCCGACCCTCGCCAACATCCGGACCGCCGTTCGGAACGCGAGCAACTGAATGAGGTCGACGCTGCCGCTGCTCTACCCGGCGTGGCTAGTCGCGATCGTGGCGACCGTCGGCAGCCTCTACTTCAGCGAGGTGCGCATGTTCGTGCCCTGCGTGCTGTGCTGGTACCAGCGCATCCTGATGTACCCGCTGGTGCTGCTGCTGGGCGTGCAGACCTACCGCCAGGACGGCAAGGCGTTCGCGTACACGCTGCCTCTCGCCGTCCTGGGGCTGATCATCGCCGGCTACCACGTCCTGTACGAGCGCATCCCCAACTTCGGCTTCCAGGAGGTGTGCCGCGGAGGGGTGCCGTGCGACGTCATCTACATCAACTGGCTCGGGTTCATCACCATCCCCGTGCTGTCCCTGACCGCATTCACGATCATCACGACGCTGTTGGCGCTGAGCCTGAGGGCCGCCCGGCGCCAGAGCCGCGCCTGAGCCTCAGGGCCGAGCCGATCGTCTGAGCTTCAGCCCGGCGCCTGCTGGTCGTCGCTGACCAGAAAGCCGGCGCCCCACAGCCACCAGATCCACAAGCCCTTCGAGGGCCGGTAGAGCAGCGCCGTGATCAGGATCCCCGCCCCGACCAGGAGCCATTCGAGCCCGGGGAACAGGCCCCAGCGCAGGATCAGGGCCACGGCGAGCACGAACAGCAGCACGATCGCGAAGACGTAAGAGATGACCATCGCCCCGAGCCACGCACCGGCGTCGCGCTCGAAACGCACCCCGCAGACCTCGCAGGTGGCCCGCGCGCCCCACAGGCTCCTGAAGATCGCACCCTTGCCGCAGTTGGGACACCTCCCCGCCATCGCCCCGAACGCGCGGGGCAGATCGCGCCAGCGCCGCCACTTGTGAGCCGACTCCGGCTCGCTCACGACGCGATCGCCTCGGCCTGACGAGCGCCGGTCACGAGCCGGTCTCTGCGCGGTCTCGGCCCGATCATGGCTCGGGCGAGGAACGGATATCGACCGGTCTGGCTGGCGGGGCGAAGCGCTCGGAGTGGCGCTCGCGGAACAGCTCCCACGAGGCCAGGGACCTCTCGACGCCTTCGACCTCGGCCCACATCATGTACGGCACCAGGTACGAGCGGGCGTGCTTCAGCTCCTCGCGGAAGACGTACATGTCGAGCAGGTGATCGGTCAGCTCGCCGCTGGCCTCGCGCTCGGCGATGAGCCCGTTGTCGTCGTACGCCGCCACCGCCGCGTCGACCTCGTAGGGCACGCGCCTGAAATCCGGCTGCCACTCGCCGCCTCGTAGGGTCAGCACCAGGTAGTGAGCTCTGGCGTCGCCGTTGAACGGGGCGCCGACGGCTCCCGTGTTCATCACCGTGTAGCGCCCCCACGACCTGAGCAGCGGCCTGTGCGTGTGCGAGCCGACGAGCACGTCGGCCGGGTACTCGTCGACGATCTCCGAGATCAGCTCGGGCGTCGTGTCGCGGCCGTAACCCTCGCGGTAGTGGCGCGGGCTGCCGTGCGAGATCAGCAGCGAAGGGGCGCCGTCCGGCTCGACGCGGATCGTCATCGGCAGCGCGCGGATGGCGTCGAGCGCGCCCGCCGCAGCCAGCTGGCGGGCCGCCTGCGCCCCGCCTCCCCAGAACCTGTCGTCGAGCCAGTCGTAGCGAGCCGGGTCGCGCGGGGCGTTCCAGATCGACATCAGGTCGTCGTGGTTGCCGAGCGTAGCGTCGCGCAGGAACGGCGCGAGGCGCCGGTAGACCGCCAAGGTGTCGGCGCCGCGGTTCGCGAAGTCGCCGTTGACGATGAGCCTGTCGACCTGCTGCGAGGCCAGGTCTTCCAGCACCGCTTCGAGCGCCTGGATGTTGCCGTGGACGTCCGCGATGATCGCGATGCGCATCGGGCGAGTCTACCGCCGCGCAGCGGCAGCGGCGGCCGCCGCCCGCATCTTCTCGACCGGCGCGCTCAGGCCGGTCCACGCCTCGAACGCCGCGGCGCCCTGGTGCACGAGCATGCCGATGCCGCCGATGGTCCGGTGGCCCGCCGCGCGCGCGGCGGCCAGCAACGGGGTGGTCTCGGGCCGGTACACGAGGTCGACGACCACCGCGCCTCGCGGCAGGAGCCCGAGGTCGACTCCCAACGGCACCGCCTCCGGCTGGGGTCCGCCCGCCATCCCAACCGAGGTGCAGTTGACGAGCATCCCGCAGCCGGCGAGCGCGTCCTCCAGGTCGTCGGCGACCTCCAAGGCGCCGACCCCGCCGCCCGCAGACGCCGAGCCGGCGAGGTCCGCCACCAGGCCGCGCGCGCGCTCGACCGAGCGGTTCGCCACCTTGACGCCGGCTCCGGCTCCGAGCAGGGCCGCGGCCACGGCGCGCGCCGACCCGCCGGAGCCGAGCAGGACGGCAGCGGTTCCGGCGGGTCGGCAGCCCGCCTCGAGCAGCGAGCGCAGGAAGCCGACGGCGTCGGTGTTGTCGCCGATCAGCGCGCCGCCCTCGAGCCTGAGCGTGTTGACGGCACCGATCGCGCGTGCGTCCCGAGTCAGCGCGTCCAGCAGCGGCACGACCGCCTCCTTGTGCGGCACGGTGACGTTCGCGCCGAGGAACGCCGGGTCGGACCTGAGCCTCGCCACGGTCGCGGCGAGCTCCTCAGGCGGCACGGCCAAGGCCTCGTAGCTGGCGTCCAAGCCGTGATGCGCCAGCGCCGCGCCCTGCATCTGCGGGCTGACGGAGTGCCCGGCCGGGTACGCCAGCAGGTAGAGGCGCCTCGTCAAGTCGCCGTGCCGGCCGCCGTCGCGATCGGGCGCTCCGCGGCGAGCTGGGCCGCGACCCCGCTCAGCACCGCCAGCGCCGCCTCGGCCTGCTCGTCCGAGATCTGGTGGTGGGTGACGACCCGCACGACGTCCCTGCCCAGAGCGTTGACCAGGACGCCGCGCCGCGCGCACCCGGCGGCGAAGTCGGCGGCGCGCGCTACGCGCAGATAGACCATGTTCGTCTGCACGCTCCTCAGGTCGATGCCTACGCCCGGCACGCTTGAGAGGCCCTCGGCGAGGAAACGGGCGCGCCGGTGGTCGTCGGCCAGCTTCGGCGGCGCCTCCTCGAGGGCGACCAGCGCAGCGGCAGCGAGCACGCCGGCCTGGCGCATGCCGCCGCCGAGCAGCTTGCGCCAGCGGTGCGCCCTGCCGACGACCTCCGCGCTGCCGAGCATCACGCTGCCCACGGGCGCGCCGAGCCCCTTGCTGAGGCAGATGGAGACGGTGTCGAAGCCACGGCACACGGCGGCCAGCTCGACGCCGAGCGCCACGGCGGCGTTGAAGGCCCTGGCGCCGTCGAGGTGAACGGCGACGCCGGCCCGGTGGCCGATCTCCTGGACGGCCGCGCACACGTCCAGCGGCACCACGGTGCCACCGGCGCGGTTGTGGGTGTTCTCGAGCGAGACCAGGCCGGTGGGCGCCTGGTGGATGCTGTCGTGCACGGCCGCCGCGACGTCGGCCGGGTCGGGCACCCCGCCGGGAGCGGGCACCAGCCGCGCCTGCGAGCCGGAGATGACCGCCAGCGAGCCGGGCTCGTACTCGTAGATGTGCGAGCCCTCCGGGCAGATGACCTCGGTGCCAGAGCCGACCTGAGCCGCGATCGCGATCTGGTTGCTCATCGTACCGCTCGGGACGAACAGTCCTCGCTCGAACCCCGCCAGCTCGGCCACCGCCGCCTGCAGCCTGCCGACCGTCGGGTCCTCGCCGTAGACGTCGTCGCCGACCTCGGCCGCCGCCATCGCGCGCCGCATGGCCGGCGTGGGCGTCGTCACCGTGTCGCTCCGCAGGTCTATCGGGGCGCTACCGCCCGCTCCATGCCGTCCAGGCGATCTCAAACCGGCACCTCGTCCCTTCTCGCGACGATCCCCAGCTCTGGCAGCCAGGCGGCGAAGGCGGCCAGGCCCCGCTCGAACGAGGCCTCGCGGCGTTCGCGCTTGCCCTGACCCTTGACCTTGGGTGTCTCTGGCACGAGCCCCCAGTTGGCGTTCATCGGCTGGAAGCCGTCGGGGTTGGCGCTGGCGAGGTAGCGCACCAGCCCGCCGAGCATGCTCGCCTCCGGCGGTACGACCGTGGGCAGGCCCAGCGCCGCGCGCGCGGCGTTGCTCCCGGCCAGCCAGCCCGTCGCGGAGGACTCGAGGTAGCCCTCGGTGCCCGCCAGCACCCCGGCGGTGAACAGGCCGGGGTGGTCGCGGAAGCCGAGGTCGGACCCCAGGAGC
>CAYYOK010000046.1:0-22547 GCA_964473205.1 uncultured bacterium
TGCCGTTCGTGTGCGGCGCCACCAACATCGGCGAGGCGCTCAGGCGCATCGGCGAAGGCGCCGCGATGATCCGCACCAAGGGCGAGGCCGGCACCGGCAACGTCGTCGAAGCCGTCAGGCACGCGCGCTCGGTCATCGGCGAGATCAGGGCGATCCAGGCGATGCCGCGCGAGCAGCTCATGACCTACGCCAAGGACCACGGCGCGCCTTACGAGCTCGTCGTCTACGTCCACGAGCACGGCAAGCTGCCGGTCGTCAACTTCGCGGCGGGTGGGGTCGCGACCCCGGCCGACGCGGCGCTGATGATGCAGTTGGGCGTCGAAGGCGTGTTCGTGGGCTCCGGCATCTTCAAGGCGGCCCCCAGCGAGACGGACCCGCGCGAGCGCCAGAAGGCCTGGTCGCGCCGCGCCGAGGCGATCGTCAAGGCGGTCACCCACTACAACGACCCGGCGATCCTCGCCGAGGTCTCCAAGGGCCTGGGCGAGGCGATGGTCGGCATCAACCTCGACACGCTGCGGGAAGAGGAGCTGCTCGCCACCCGCGGTTGGTGAGCGCGTCTCATCGTGGCTTGGTAGCATCGAGGACGTGAGGTCGGCCGCATGATGAAGCTGATCCAGGGCGTCTTCCTGGTGGTGCTGACCGGCGTGCTCTCCGTCGGTGGGCTGCTGGCGTCGTCGGCGCTCAAATGGTCGACCGAGCTGCCGTCGCTCGACGTCCTGGACGCGTTCGAGTTCAGCTCGACCTCGATCGTCTACGCCAACGACGGCGTCACGCGCATCGGGTCGATCGTGCCGGTGATGGGGGACGACCGCGAGTCGACCAACCGCATCACCGTCAGCCTCGACGAGGTCTCGCCGGCGGCCCTGCAGGCGATCGTCGCCTACGAGGACAACCAGTTCTACGCCCACTACGGCGTCGACCTGCCGGCTTTCCTGCGCGCGGTCTACGAGGAGTTCCTCGGCGACCAGATGCGCGGCGGCTCGAGCATCACCAGCCAGGTGATCAAGAACACGCTGCTGCACGACATCCGCTCGGAGCGCTCGCTGGAGCGCAAGGCCAAGGAGATCCTCCTCGCCGTCGAGCTCGAGCGGCGCCTCACCAAGACCGAGATCTTGCAGCGCTACATCAACGTCATCTTCTGGGGCGGCAACGTCTACGGCATCCGCGCCGCCGCCCAGACCTACTTCGGCAAGGACCCGATCGAGCTCAACCTCGCCGAGGGCCTCTACCTAGCGCGCCTGATCCCCGCGCCCAACGCCCGCCACTCGGACTTCACCGGCACCCGCGCCAGCATGCGCGTGGTGCTCGACATGATGGTGAGGCAGGGCACCATCAGCCGCGAGATGGCCGACCGCACCTGGCGCCACCCGCTCCAGCCGCTCGGCTGGGAGGTCAGCTACGACGCCGACGGCAACGTCCTCTCCGCCAGGCGCACGGGCGAGGACATCCTGGTGCAGTCGAGCATCAGCTCCGACCTCTCGCGCGCCGTCGTGATCGCGGTGCGCAACTGGCTGACCGAGCGTTACGGCGAGAGCACCGTCTTCGGCTCCGGCGGCCTCAGGGTCACCACCACCATCGACGTCCAGGCGCAGCTCGCCGCCAACGAGGCCAGCCTCCGCGCCGAGATCCCCGCCGGCGCCCAGCTGGCGATAGTCGGCATCGACCCAGCCACGGGAGCCGTGCTGGCGATGGTGGGGCAGAAGCTGGTCGAGGGAGCGGAGCCGCACGAGCTCAACCGCGCCACGCAGTCGTACCGGCAGCCGGGCAGCTCGTTCAAGCCGATCGTGTACGCCACCGCCATCGATCAGGGCGGCTTCAACCAGGGCACCATCCTCGTCGACGAGCCGGTGTCGATCCAGATTCGCGGCCAGGCGAACTACGAGCCCGAGAACTGGGACCACACCTACGACGGCTTCCAGACCGTCCGGGCGCACCTGAACCGTAGCCGCAACATCCCGGCGGTCAAGGCGCTCGAGGCCGCGACACCCGAGGCGGTCGCCGAGAAGGCGCGCGAGCTCGGCTACGACGTCGAGCCGTACTACGCGATGGCGCTCGGCTCCTTCGAGGCCACACCGCTGCAGCACACGGCAGCGATGGCGGCGTTCGCCAACGGCGGCGTGTTCATCGAGCCGTTCTTCATCCAGCGCGTCGAGGACGCCGAAGGCAACCTGCTCTACGAGGCGAGGCCGCACACGGCGCGCGTGTGGAGCGAGCAGACGGCGTACATCATGCTCGACATGCTCAGGGGCAACGTCGTGGACCGCGACCCCGCCTTCGGGCTCTCGAACCGCGCCTCCCTGCCGGGCCGCTGGGTAGCGGGCAAGACCGGCACCACCAACGACGACCGCGACAACTGGTTCGTAGGCTTCACGCCCGGCATGGTCGCCTCGGTGTGGATAGGCAACGACAACAACTCGAGCCTGCCGACCCGCATGACCAACTCCGACGGCACCACCGAGGTCGTGACCAGCTCGAGGCAGCCGATCTACGCCTTCAACAACTTCGTCGAGAACGCCCTCAGGGGGCGCTCGGCCACCAACGAGGGCTTCCCGGTGCCGCCGGGCATCCGTTTCGAGCGCGTCGACCTCAAGACCGGAGCGCTCAGCGCCAGCGGCGTCGCCGCCGCCTTCCGCGAGTCCGACAACCTGTCCGCCCAAGGCTTCACGCCGACGGTCAGGCTCAGCATCCCCATCGACACGGCCACGGGCATGAGAGCGAGCGTCGACACGCCGATCGAGCGGATACAGATCATCGAGATCGACCCTGACGAGGCCGACCAGTACCTGCCCGGCGGTGCTGGTTGAGCGCCACCGAAGGCAGCGACACCGAAGACGGCATCACCGAAGGCGGCGCGAAGGACGACGGCAGCAGCGCGCTACCCGACGGCATCGAGCCGCTAGCCAACGACACCCTTACCGCCGTCGCCGGCCTGCAGGTCGGCCACTGGACCGACCTGACCGCCCGTACCGGCTGCACCGTCGTGCTGGCGCCGGAGACGGGCTGCCTCGCCTCCGGGCTGGTCCTGGGTCCCGCTCCCGGATCGCGCGAGAGCGCGCTGCTCGAGCCCGAGAAGACGGTGGCGCGCGTCGACGCCGTCGTGCTGAGCGGCGGCAGCGCCTACGGCCTGGCCTCCGCCACTGGCGTCATGGAGTGGCTCGAGGAGCAGGGAAGAGGTTTCGACACCGGTCCCATGAAGGTGCCCATCGTCCCCGCCGCGGTCCTCTACGACCTGCAGGTCGGAGACGGGCGCGTGAGGCCAGGGGCGGCGGCCGGCCGCGCGGCCGCCGCGGCCGCCAGCTCCGAGCCCGTGGCGCAGGGCAGGATCGGCGCCGGCGCCGGGGCGACCATCGGCAAGCTGATGGGACCGTCACGCTCCGTGGCCAGCGGGATCGGCTCGTACGCGGTCGAGCTCTACGGAGCGGTGGTGGCGGCGCTGGCGGTCAGCAACGCCGTCGGCAACCTCGTCGATCCTGACACCGGCGCGATGGTGGCCGGCGTGCCCGGGCTCCGCGGCCTGGCCGCAGCCACCGCCCTTCGCGCGCTGCCCGGAGCCAACACCACGCTGGTCGTCGTGGCCACCGACGCCGACATCGACAAGGCGGCTGCCCGCGCCCTGGGCCTCAGCGCCCACATCGGCATCGCCAGGGTCACGCGGCCGTCTCACACGCTCTTCGACGGGGACAGCGCGTTCGTGCTGGCTACCCGCACCGGGCCCAGCGTGTCGCCGCAGGCGTTGTCGATCGCCGTGCAAGAGGTCGTGGCCCAGGCCCTGCTCAGAGGCGCGCGCGCCGGCGCGCGGTTCTCGCAGTGAGGACGCAGCAAGGACGCTGCGAGGACGCAGCGTGGATGCAATGAGGACGCGTTGAGGATCGGGGTGCTGGCGCTGCAGGGCGCGTTCCGCGAGCACCGCCAGGCGCTCGAGCGACTAGGCGCCGAGGTCGTCGAGGTCAGGCTCCCCGAGCAGCTCGAAGGTTTAGCCGGCCTGATCATCCCCGGCGGCGAGTCGACGACCATGGCCAAGCTGATGAAGGCGTACGGCTTCGACCGAGCGATCCCGGCATTCCACGAGGCCGGCGGTGCGCTCTGGGGCACCTGCGCCGGAGCGATCGCGCTGGCAACCGGCATCGTCGAACGCCCCGACCAGCCGCGCCTGGGTCTGCTCGACCTGACCGTCGCCCGCAACGACTACGGGCGTCAGGTGTCCTCGTTCGAGGCCGACCTCGACGTGGCGGGTCTAGACGGTCCCTTCCACGCGCTGTTCATCAGGGCGCCACGCATGGTGGCAGTCGGCGACGGCGTCGAGGTGCTCGCGGAGTGGGACGGCGACCCGGTGCTGGTGCGGTGCGGCAAGGTCCTCGCCAGCGTGTTCCACCCCGAGCTGAGCGGTGACGACCGCATCCACCGCCTGTTCGTCGACCTGGCAGGCCTCAGCGAGGCTCCGTGAACCGGTAGATCCTGCCGCTGCTGTAGTCCGCCACGTACAGCTCGCCGCCCGCGTCCTCACCGAAGGTCGAGATCCTGAAGCCGGTGCTCAGCAGCAGCCGCTGCGACCAGCCCGAGGCGAAGCTGGTCGCCCAGACCCGGCCGGAGACGAAGTCGCCGTAGACGTACAGGCCGGTCAGCGACGAGACCTCGTCACCGCGGTACACGTACCCGCCCGTTATCGAGGCGCCCGTATCAGGTCCGTGGCGGTAGGTGAACGCCGGCAGGGTGAGCCCGCTGCGGTCGCAGCCGCTGGAGGGCTGGAAGCACGCATCGCCCTCCATGATGTTCCAACCGTAGTTCTCGCCGCCCGCCGAGTCCGCCGGCTGGACGTTCACCTCCTCGAGCGCGTTCTGGCCCACATCGGCGATGTACAGCTCGCCCGTCACGAGATCGAAGCTGAAACGCCACGGGTTGCGCAGGCCGTAAGCCCAGATCTCGTCGGCGGCGCCCTCGACGCCGACGAACGGGTTGCTGGTCGGAACCGCGTAGCCGCTCTCGGCGCTCACGTCGATCCTCAGGAGCTTGCCGAGCAGGTGCGCGAGGCCCTGGGCGTTCCCGCGCGGATCGCCGCTGCCGCCGCCGTCGCCGAGGCCCCAGTAGAGGTAGCCGTCCGGGCCGAACGCCAACTGGCCGCCGTTGTGGTTCGACGCCGGCTGACTCTGGGTGAGCAGCACCTCCTCCGAACCGGGGTCGGCGCGGTCCGGGTCGTCGGTGACGAAGAAGCGCGAGAGCACGCTGGTCCCGGACCCGTCCGTGTAGTACGCGTAGAACCTTCCCGTGGCCGCGTGATCGGCAGGGAAGGCGAGGCCCAGCAGGCCGCGCTCGCCGTTCGAGCTGACCCGAGAAGTGATGTCGAGGAACGGCGTCGGCAGGAGCGCGCCGTCCTTCACGACGTGGATCACGCCACCCTGCTCCACCACGAAGAGCCTGGCGTCGTGAGCGTGCGCGATGGCCACGGGGCGGTTGACGCCCTCGACCAACAGCTCGAGCACCGGAGCCTGAGCGGCGGCGCCGCAGCCGAGCAGGAACAGCGAGAGTGACAAAGCGCTAAGGAGCGTGAAAAGACGACGCATGGAGCCCAGGATAGCCAGCCTGGATGTGAACCGGTGTTCAGCCGTCGTTGAGGATCCGCTCAGCCACGCCGCTCGGCCTTCGTCCTGAGCCAGTCGGCCGCCCTGGCCTCGAGCTCAGCCGGCGCCAGGCGCGGCTCGTCGTAGAGACCGGCGGCGAGCCGCTGCCGCTGCGCCTCGAACAAGATCACCGCCGTCGCTACCGACACGTTCAGGCTCTGGATCATGCCGAGCATCGGGATGATCACGTGCTGATCAGCCAACGCCGCCGCCTCCGCGCTCACGCCCTCGCGCTCGTTGCCGAACACGACCGCGCAGGGGACCGTGTAGTCGACCTCGCGGAAGTCGCTGGCGTCGTCCGAGAGATGCGCGGCGTAGACGCGCATGCCCGTCGCCCGCAGGTGCGCGACGGCGCCCGGCGTATCGCCATGCACCACCACTTCCACCCACTTCTCGGCGCTCGCGCTCGTCGCGTTGTAAGTCGGCACCCCGCCGGTCGGCCACACCGCATGGACCGTGCCGATACCCACGGCGTCGCAACTGCGCAGCATGGCCGAGAGGTTGTGCGGCTTGTGAACGTTCTCCGCCAACACCGTCAGATCGGGCTGGCGACGCTCCAGCACGCTCCACACCCTCTCGCGGCGCCTGACGGTCACGATTGGCCAGCTTACCGCCTATTCGCCTTGACGCTTCCAAGGCCCCGGCGCTAACATGACGTTTGCGCTCTGAACCCGGTCGCCGCCGCGAAGCGGCCCGACAGGTGCAGAGCCCGAAGGCTTGCCGAGGTGGCGGAATAGGTAGACGCGCCAGCTTGAGGGGCTGGTGGCCGCAAGGCTGTAGGGGTTCAAGTCCCCTCCTCGGCACCACAACACATGGAGCTGAATCAGGCGAGCTTCAGCCACAGGGCTGGGCGCACGCCGCCGCCGTCCTTCGGTCTGCCGTGCACGCCGTTGCCGCGCACGTAGACGTCGCCGTTGGCGCTGACGCTGGCGGAGGTGCGGGCGTAGTAGCCGGGCGAGCGGAGGCGCCACCAGTGAGGCTCGCCGGCGAACGCGGCGCGCCTCTTGTGGCTGTTCTCGTCCGCGATCCGCCAACTATGGCTACCTTTTCGCTGCAGACGCTCGCTGCTGTCGCCGAAGTACCTGCACACCTCTTCGAGGCTGAGCAGGAACACCTTGTCGACCGCGTCCTGGCCGCCTGGCGTCTTGAACCAAGGGTTGTCGGGGGTGATCGTCCTGACCGCGACGATCCTCGACCGCTCGCGAGGGTCGAAGGAGTCGTAGAACTCGTCGTTCAGATGGCGCCTCAGGGCGCAGTCCGCCCAGGTGACGTTCACGAACGCGTCGTGGTACCAACGCAGCTCGATCACGTCCCTGGCGATCACCAGCGCCCGCTCGCCCTCGACTGCGAGCACCAGCCAATCGCGGCCGCCGAAGGCGATCATGCGAGGAGGCTCCAGGCGCGCCTCATCCTCCTTCGAGGTCGCGGGACTCGTTGCCGGGATCTTGCTCGTCACTCTCCAGACATTAGAGCGCGAGGCGCGCGCGTTGCTGCTCCTTCGGATACGGACCGGAGCGGCTTGGCGCGAAGGCGCCACGGCAGAAGAGAAGGACGCGGCGCGGATAGCCGCGGCATAGTGCGACACTAAACGGCGTGAGCAGAGCCGGCCAGGCGGCCTTCCCGTTCGCCTCGTACCGCGGCGGCCAGCGCGAGATCTTGGACGCGGCCCGCGCGGCGTTCGAGGGCGGCAAGCGCTTCGTCGTGGTCGAGGCTCCCACGGGTACAGGCAAGAGCGCGATCGGCGTGACGCTGGCGCGCGAGGCAGGGTCCGCCTTCGTGGTCACGGCGCAGAAGGTGCTGCAAGAGCAGTACCTGAGGGACTTCCCCGACATCGCCCTGATGAAGGGGCGCTCCAACTACCCCTGCCTCGTCGTCGACGCCCACGCGGCAGCCGCCCCGTGTCTGGCCGGCCGCCGCTTCCCAGCCTGCGACGACTGCCCTTACTTCGTCGCCAAGGACATCGCGATGGCGGCCGACGTCGCGACGCTGAACTACGCCTACTACCTCGCCGAGCTCAACTACGCCGGCGGGTTCCAGCCGCGTGAGCTGCTCGTGCTCGACGAGGCCCACAACTGCGAGGCCGCGCTGATGAGCTTCGTGCAGGTCGGCCTCAGCGAGGGTCAGCTCGACAGGGCCGGGTTGGCGCGCCCTCTGCCGCCGCGCCTGGGAGACGAGCTGGCGTTCGACTTCGCCGACGACCTGCTCCCCGACCTGCTGGCGCGATCGAAGGCTCTCGATGCCGAGCTGAAGGTGCCGGTCGGCCAGGAGGCCGAGCTGCAACGCCTGCGCCTGAAGCAGTGGGTGGACGGGATGCTCCACAAGCTCAGGATGCTCTTGGACAGCGTCGGGAGCGGAGAGATCGACTGGGTCGTGGAGCGCGGCCGCAGCCACGAGGGCGAGACGCTGACGTTCAAGCCCGTCGAGGTCGCCGCGTTCGCCGCCGACCTGCTCTTCGCTCATGCGGACAGGATCCTGATGCTGTCCGCGACGATCCTCGACGCGACCACCTTCCTGCGCTCCCTCGGCATAGACCCGGACGAGGCCGAGCTGGTGCGTTCGGAGGCGGCGTTCGCGGCTCACCGCAGGCCGGTGGTGATGCGTCCGTCCGCGCGCCTGACGCGCCATCATCTCGACACCGACCTGTCGCGCCTGGCGGCAGCCGTCTCGGCGGTGGCAGAGGAGCACGCTCGCGACAAGGGGATCGTGCACGCGCACTCGTACAAGATCGCGGCCTACTTGGCGGCCAACCTAGCGGAGGAGCAGCGCTGGCGGGTCGTGACGCACCAGGGTGCCGCCGACAGGGACGCCGCGCTGACCGCCCACCTGGGCTCGGCCGACCCGACGATCCTGATCTCGCCGAGCATGACGGAGGGCATCGACCTGGCCGGCGACCTCTCGCGCTGGCAGGTGATCTGCAAAGTGCCGTACCCGAACCTGGGCGACCCGCAGGTCAGGTCCCGCATGGAGCGCGACAGGGACTGGTACGACTGGCGCACCTGCCTGGCGGTCGTCCAGGCTTACGGGCGCTCCGTGCGCAGCGCCGACGACCACGCCGTTACCTACCTGCTCGACGCCGACTTCCCCTCGTTCATCAGGCGGCAGGGCGGCAGGTTGCCGGAGTGGTTCCTCGAGGCGATCGAGTGACACCTCGCGGCCAGGAGCCGCTTCGAGGCGGAAGGACCTGGTCTAGTACCCGTCGGCTTCAGGCAGGTAGATCGTGCGGCCCCCGCGGAGCCTGGCCAGGGCCGTCAGAGAGCCGACATCGCCTTCGGCCGACCCGGCCAGCACCAGGCTGCCGGGGGTCGTCGCGTTGCAGAGCAGTGAGACCAGAGCCCTCTGATCCAGCGCGACGTCGGCGCTGACGGCACCGCCGGCAGCGCGTCTCACCTCAGAGCCGTCGGGCGAGAGCGTTACGTCGAACACGCCGTCGTTCCACGGGCACTGCCCGTCGCGCAAGCGCAGGCGGAAGGCGTGCTCGGTCTCGGAGCGGAAGGAGGAGAGGGCACGCCCCAGATCGAGGATGCGGAGCTGGTACACGCTATGCGCGACCGAGTACTCGGCCTGCCATGCGACCAGCAGGGGCTCGTCGGGCGGCAGGAACAGCTTCGCCTTCTCGTAGTTGCCGGCCATGGCCGCGATGAACGCCAGGACCTCGGCTCGGGCTTCGGCGTCCAGCCACGCGTAGTCCCTCACGGTCATGACGTCGTCGTCACCGAGCTTGACGCTGAGGTAGCCGCCATCGACCAGGTACGTGTAGCGGTTGCTGAGGTCCCAATGGGGTGTCAGCGCCCTGGCCCAGTTGTCGAGAGGCGGACCGGCCCCGCGCTCCAGAGCGAAGTCGAAACGCGGAGCGAACGCCGCGAACGCCTGAGCGACCCGAGGATCGAAGTGATCGACGGCCTCGGCCTCGGCCTTGCGGCCCGCCTGGCCGGCGGCGTCGAGCTGCTCGGCGAAGCGCGCCAGCGGCACCTCGAGCAGCCGACCGCGCGGGACCGTCTGATAACCGAACCGGGTGTAGTAGGCGAGGTCGAAAGGGAACTCGCCGCTGAAGCCGGCACCCTCGTCGCGCAGCTCCTCGAACCAGGCGCCGATGAGCGCGGCCACGTGACCGCGGCGGCGCGCCTCGGGGGCCGTGGCCACGCCCGCCAGGCCCGCGAACGGCACCGACCGTCCGTTCAAGAACGCGCGTGTCGGCAGCATCGTCGCGACGCTGACGAGCCTGCCGCTCTCGAACGAGCCGAGCGTGTGCGGCAGCAGAGGCCGGAACCGAGCGTTGCCGGCCTCGACGTCGTCGGGTTGGCCGTAAGCCGCGAAGCGCACGGCCTGAGCGGCCGCCAGGTCGTCATCGGTGAGCCGGCGAAGCTCGCGCATGTCAGGAGTGCGAGAAGGGCAGCGGCACGGCGCGCTCGGCGGCCGTTCTCAGCACCATGGTCGTCTCGGTGCGCTCCACGCCCTCGAGCATGAAGATGCGATCGAGCAACGCATCCAGGTCGCTCGGCGAGGCGGCACGCACCAGGGCCAGGTACGAGTGGACGCCAGCGACGGCGTAGAGAGCCTCTACCTCGGGCAGCGCCAGGAGCCCGTCGACGAGCTTCTGAGCCGGCTTGCGAGGCTGAGGCGTGACGGCGACGAACGCCGCGATGGGCATGCCGACGGCCGAAGGGTCGAGCACCGCCCGGTAGCCGAGGATCACGCCGGCCTGCTCGAGCTTGCGCACCCGCTCGGCCACGGCCGGCGCCGAGAGCGCGACCTGCTTGGCGATGCTGGCGTGGCTGGCGCGGCCATCCTGACGCAGGATCTCTAGGATCGTCCTGTCGATGGCGTCGAAGCTGAACGGCATGATCGCAACGAATCTAGCATGAGACCGGCGATGAGACCGGCGAGTTGCCGTCTGGGTCGCCCGAACCTGGGGCTCGGGCCGTCCGGCCGCGCGCCGCCCGGGGCGTAAGATGCCGCCATGGGGGCCGCTCTGCTGCTCAGGCGCCGCTGGCTGGCCGTCGCCCTGGCCGTGTGCCTGGCGGCCTTCGCGCTGGGCCTGTCGGCCTCGCGGCCGCCCGCGCCACGAGGCCTCGACGCACCGCCTCACGAGTTCTCCGCTGCCCGGGCGGAGGCGCTGATCGAGCGTCTCATCGCAGGGGTAGGACCGCATCCTGTCGGCACGCCTGCCAACGCGGTCGTGAGGGACAGGATCGTCGCGGAGCTCGAGGCTCTGGGATACGACGTCGAGGTGCAGGCCGAGCTCGGCTGCCTCGCCGAGTGGTCACTCTGTGGTCACGTCGAGAACCTGATCGCCAGGCTGCCCGGCGTCAGGGACGGGCCGGCGGTCATGATCACCGCTCACTACGACTCCGTCGGAGCGGGGCCCGGTGTCTCCGACGACATGGTCGGGGTGGCGGCCGTCCTGGAGGCCGCCCGCGCGCTGCGCTCCGAGCCGGCACCGCGCAACCCCGTGGTGTTCTTGATCAGCGACGGCGAGGAGGCGGGGCTTCTGGGCGCCGCGGCGTTCGTGCGGCACTCGTTGGCCTCCGAGGTGGCGGCCGTGGTCAACTTGGAGGCGCGCGGAACGAGCGGCGCGAGCATGCTGTTCGAGACCAGCGACGGCAACGCCGGCCTGATCAGGGCCTTCCTGGCCGAGGCCAAGCGGCCCGTCACGAACTCGCTGCTCTACGAGCTCTACCGGCTGCTCCCCAACGACACCGACTTCTCCGTCTACAAGGAAGCCGGCATGGCGGGCGTCAACTTCGCATACGTCGACGACGTCGTCCACTACCACACCAGCTACGACGACCTCGCCCACCTCGACAGGCGCAGCCTCCAGCACCAGGGCGACAACGCTTTCGCCGCCCTGAGGGCTCTTGCCAACGCCGACCTCGCCGCCCTGGACCGCTCCGACCTCGTCTACGCCGACTTGGCGCCGGGTGTCGTCATGAGCTGGCCAGGCTGGCTGGCGCCGTGGCTGGCCGGTGGCAGCCTGCTGGCGTGGCTGGGGCTGGCCATGTTCCTCACCCGGCGCGGACTGGCGTCTTGGGGCGGCGTGGTGCTCGCGTTCCTCCTCCTGCTCGTGGCTCTGGCCGCCGCCGGCGCGGCCGGCTTCGCGGTCTCGACGGCGCTCGTGTGGCTGAGCGGCTTACCGCAGCCGTGGTACTCCGACCCCGCGCCCAGCCGCGCCGTGGTGTGGGCGGCGGCGTTCCTGATGCTGCTCCTGTGCTTGTGGCCGGTGGCGAGACGCGCCGGCGCTTGGTCGCTGACGGTCGCGGTGTGGCTGGTCTGGTCGGTGCTCGCTCTGGCGAGCGCGCTGTTGCTGACGGGAGCCAGCGTCTTCTTCCAGCTGCCGCTGACGGTGGCGACGCTGCTCTTCGCCGCCGTCGCGCTGGTCGGGAGGTCGCGCTCAGGGACTGCCTTGGCGTGGGCGAGCCTGGCAGCGGCAGCCGCGACCGCCTACGTGTGGCTGCCGTTCGCCGTCGCGGTCGAAGGCGGCCTCGGCTTCGAGCTGGCGCCGGCGGTCGCGGTGATCGTCGCTCTGGCGGCCTCGAGCCTCGGCGGCCTACTGGCGCAGCGCGAGCGCGGCCCAGAGGCGCGCCTCGCCCCGGTGCGCGTCGCTCTGGCCGCGCTACTCGTCGTGGTGATCCTCGTCTGCGGCGGCCTGGCCGTGACCGCCGAGCCTTACACCGCGGCTCGGCCGCAGAGGCTCAACATCGCTCACCTCCAGACGACCGAGGTCGGGTCGGTGTGGCTGCTGCAGCCGGCCTACGGCGTGCAGCACGAGGCGCGGCTGCTGCCAGGCACGCTGCTGGCCGCCGGAGGCTTCGGCTCCGAGCGAGTGGCCGCGCCTCACTGGCTGAGCACCCCCGCCTTGGCCGCGCCGGCTCCGCCTGCCAAGGAGCTGCCGTCGATCGAGGTCGTCGAGGTCAGCAGCGGAGCCGGTCTCGTGAGCACCGCGCGCGTCAGGCTCGACGTTCCAGACGGCGCGGACCTCCTCGAGCTCAACTACCGCGCGCCGGCGGGTGTGGAGTCGGTGCGCATCCCTGGCAGCCACTACCAGCTGGCGCCGTCCGACCCTAACGTCATCGGCCGGACGCTCCACTGCCACGGCAGGCAGTGCGCCGGCATGGAGGTCGAGTTCGAGTTCGTGACCTCGGGCGGCCTGAGGCTCAGCCTCGCCGCCGTCGACTACGGCTTGCCGCCGGAGGGAGCCGCGCTCCTCGCCGCCCGCCCGGCCACCGCGGTCCCTTCGCAACGCGGGGATGTCAGCGTCAGGCTCACCCGGCTGACCATCGCTCCCTGAGTCAGCCTCCGCCTCCTGCTATCTTTTCGTGGTGAGAGTTCTGTTCGTCGGCGACGTCTTCGGAACGCCAGGCCTCAAGTCCGCCACGGCCTTCCTCAAGGAGCGCTCCAAGGAGTACGACTTCGTCGTCGTCAACGGCGAGAACGCCGCCGGCGGCTTCGGCATCACCCGCAGCCACTTCGAGCAGCTCCGCGCCGCCGGTGCCGACGTCGTCACGCTCGGCAACCACGGCTTCGACCAGCCCGACGCCTTCGAGCTGCTCGAGGAGACGCCGCGCCTGCTCCGCGCCGCCAACTACCCGCCCGGGACGCCCGGCGTCGGCTGGGGGGTGTTCGACACCCGCGCTGGCCAGCGCGTCGCGGTCATCCAGCTGATGGGCAGGGTCTACATGGACCCGCTCGACGACCCGTTCCGCGCCGCCGATGCGGCGTTGGAGCAGGTGCCTGCCGGCGTGCCGGTGATCGTCGAGTTCCACGCCGAGGCCACCAGCGAGAAGAAGGTCATGGGCTACCACCTCGCCGGCCGCGTCGCGGCCGTGCTGGGCACCCATACCCACGTCACCACGGCCGACGAGTCGGTGTTCAAGGGCACGGCGTACATCACCGATGTCGGCATGACGGGCGTCCAGGCCTCCTCGATTGGCATGGCCTTCGACGAGGTGCACCAGCGCTTCCGCGACAAGCTGCCGCGCCGGTTCAGGCCCGCGGCAGGGGTCGCCAGCGTCAGCGCCGTGGAGGTCGACATCGAGGGCGTGAAGGCGACGGCGATACGCCGGCTGAGCTGGACGCCTCCGGGCTCCGGAGCCGAGAGCCAGTGAGCGCTGCCGCACCGGCTCGGTGGGTCGCACCCGCCTCGGCGCCGGGAGGCCGGCGTTGAGCGCGGCCGGCTTCGACAGGCTCAAGGCCGACGTCGACTTCCTCGCCAGCGCCCTCGGCACGGTCATCCGCGAGCAGGAGGGCGAGAGGCTCTTCGAGCTGGTCGAGCGCGTCAGGCACCTGACCAAGGCGATCCGAGGGGGCGCGACCGCCCAGCGCGAAGAGCTGACCGGCCTGCTCGAGAGCCTCGACCTCGCCACGGCCGAGCGGCTGCTGCGCGCCTTCACCGTCTACTTCCAGCTCATCAACCTGGCCGAGGAGATCCACCGGGTGCGCGTCAACCGCGCCAGGGGCGAAGGGGGCGGGACGGCGACACGCCGCGAGAGCGTGTCGGCCGCGCTCGAGGAGCTGAAGGCGCAGGGCTGGAGCGCCGACGACGTCCGCAGGCTGTTGGGGCGTCTCGACGTCGAGCTCACCCTGACCGCTCACCCGACGGAGGTCAAGCGCTACACGGTGCGGCTCAAGCTCGAGCGCATCGCCGAGGCCGTGCGCACGCTCGCCGAGCTCGAGCTGTCCGAGCGCCAGGCCGCCGGGCTCGAGGCCGAGGTGCTGGCCGAGATCACCGCGCTGTGGCTGACGCGGGAGGTGGCGAGCGAGAAGCCGACCGTCATCGACGAGGTCAAGAGCGCGCTCTACTTCTTCCGCCGCTCGCTGCTCGAGGCCGTGCCGCGCCTCATGCGCGACATGGACGACGCGTTCGCCGAGCACTTCGGCACCGCCGGCGACCAGTGGCGCGGCGCGCCGCCAGCGCTGAGGTTCCGCTCCTGGATCGGCGGCGACCGCGACGGCAACCCCAACGTCGCGCCGGAGGACACCCGCGCCGCGTTCCGTCTCCAGAAGCAGGTCGTGCTGGAGGCCTACCTCGCCGACCTCGACCTACTCGTCCAGAGGCTGTCGCAGTCGGGGGAGAGGGTAGCGCTCTCGAGCGACTTCCGCGCCGACCTGGCGCGGCTCGACCTCGCCGCCGGCGCCAGCGAGCGCTTCGTCGACGAGCCCTATCGACGCAAGCTCGAGCACATGCACGCCTTCGTCCACGGGCATCTGCACGGCGGCGACCCCTACCCCGGCGGCGCCGAAGGCTACGGCGACGATCTGCTGCTGATCGAACGCACGCTGCTGGCGGCTCAGGGCTCGCGCCTGGCCGGCGCGTTCGTGAGGCCGGCGCGCTACAGGGCGGAGGCGTTCCGCTTCGCCCTGGCGCCCATCGACCTGCGCGAGCACTCGACGGTCCACGAGCGGGCGGTGGCCGCGCTGCTGAGCCGCGCCGGCGTGGCCTCGGACTACACCGCGTTGAGCGAGGACGAGCGCGTCGACCTGCTGGGTCGCGAGCTCGCGTCGGCGCGCCCGCTGGTGCGCTCGGGCGAGAGCGTGGGGCCGGAGGCCGACAGGGCGCTGGCGTTCCTGCGCGAGCTCGCCGTGGCCAAGCAGGAGCTGGGCGCCAGCGCCGCCGGCAGCTACGTCGTGAGCTTCACCGAGGGCGCCTCCGACGTGCTCGAGGCGCTGCTGCTCGCCAAGGAGGCCGACGCCGGGGACATCGACGCGACCCCGCTGTTCGAGACCCTCGCCGACCTCGAGGCCGCGCCCGACGTGCTGAAGCGCCTCCTCGACGTCCCCGCCTACCGGCGGCACGTCGATGGCAGAGGCGTGCAAGAGGTGATGATCGGCTACTCCGACTCGAACAAGCAGGCGGGTTTCCTCAGCGCCAACTGGGCCCTGCACGAGGCGCAGGAGGGCGTCGCGCGCGTCTGCAGGGAGGCCGGCGTCCCGCTGCGGATCTTCCACGGGCGCGGCACCAGCATCGGCCGCGGTGGCGGGCCGGCCGGCAGGGCGATCCTGGCGCAGCCGCCCGGCAGCCTGGCCGGCAGGCTGCGGATGACCGAGCAGGGCGAGGCGCTGGCCGACCGCTACGCCGACCCAGACCTCGCGCACCGGCACCTGGAGCAGGTCTTGCACGCCGTGATCCTGTCGTCGGCGCGCGACTCGCGGCCGTTGGAGCTGCTCGAGGCCGGCTTCGAGGACGCGATCGGCCAGGCTGCCGCGGCTGCCGGCGCCGCGTACCAGGAGCTGGTCGAGTCAGAGGGCTTCGTCGACTTCTTCCACGCGGTCACGCCGATCGAGGAGATCAGCAGGCTCAACGTCGGCTCGCGGCCAACGCGGCGCTCCGGCGATCGCTCGCTCAAGAACCTCAGGGCGATCCCCTGGGTGTTCGCCTGGACCCAATGCCGCGCCAACCTGCCTGGCTGGTACGGCGTCGGGGCCGGCCTCGAGACCCTTCCCGACGGCCTGAGCCGCAGGATGTACGGCGAGTGGCCCTTCTTCCGGGCGGTGATCGACCTGGCGCAGATGAGCCTTGCGACCTCGGACCTCGGGGTGTTCTCGAACTACCTCTCGCTAGCGCCCGCAGGTCTGCGCGCGCGGTTCGGGCCCGCGATCGAGGCCGAGCATGCGCGCTCGGTGGCGCAGGTCGAGCGCGCCACCGGACAGCCGCTGCTGAACAACGACGCCGTTCTGGCGCGCTCGATCCAGCTGCGCAACCCGTACGTCGACCCGATCAGCCAGCTGCAGGTCGAGCTGCTCAGACGCCTGCGGCTGTCGCCCGACGGGGCCGAAGACCGCTCCGAACTGGAGTACGCTGTGCTCGTGTCGCTGATCGGCGTTTCCGCCGGCATGCGTAATACGGGGTGAACAAGTTCACATCTGCCTGGGTCTCATGGCCTTCACCTGCGAGGTAACTAGCATGGGCAACGCCGTATGAGGAGTAACTAGATGAACATCCTGCTCAGTGGCGGTCCCGTGCTCGTCGCGATCGTCCTGCTTTCGATCTACGCCGTGTACGTCTTCTTCCTGCGCTTCATGAAGCTGCGCAAGGAGCGCTTCGACACCGGCCAGCTCATGGTCAGGGTCAACGCGGCCGTGCGCGAGCGAGACCTCGAGCAGGCGCTGGCCGCCTGCGAGCAGCACGGCGGCCCGGTGGCGCGCGTGCTCGGCTCCGCCCTGCTGCGCCTTCCGTACGGCCGCCAGGCCGTCGAGGCCGCGCTGCAGGAAGCGACGATCACCGAGGAAGAGAACCTCACCAGGGGCCTCAGGCCCCTCGCCGTGATCGCTCAGACCGCTCCGATGGTGGGGCTTCTCGGCACCGTCACCGGCATGATCATCGCGTTCGGCGAGATCTCGCGCTTCGGCACTGGCGACCCGTCGGTGGTCGCCAACGGCATCGGGCAGGCGCTCGTCACCACGGCGGCCGGCCTGATCGTCGCGATCCCCGTGATCATGGGCCACTCGTACCTCTCGAGCATCGTGGAGGCGATCCTGCTGGACATCGACCGCCGCCGCGAGGAGCTGATGGGCAACATCGCCCAGGCCGTCGCCAACCGCAGGGACGAAGGCGGTCAGGCGGCCAGGGCACCGGCTGCCGCTCCGGGCGAGGGCGCGCCCTCCCGAGCGGAGGCCGTCCGCCGCGATAGCGAGCGCGCCGACGAACGTCCCGATGAGCATGCCGGGGTCAGGCCGGCATCCTCGGCGTGAGCCTGTCGACCAGACGCTCGCGGCGCCGGAGCCTGGCCACGGCCGCGACCATCGACCTCACCCCGATGGTCGACGTCGTGTTCCTGCTGATCATCTTCTTCATGCTCACCACCACGTTCATCACCACCGAGTCGGGCTTGCCTGTCGACCTGCCGGAGGCGCAGACCAGCGTCTCCTCGCCGAGCATGCTGCCGACGGTGACGGTCAACCAGCAGGGTCAGCTCTTCCTGGGCGGGCTGGAGATACCGGAGGCCGAGCTGGCCGGCCTGTTGCGCGCCGAGCTCGTCAGTACCGGGCAGACGACGGTCGTGCTGCGCGCCGACCGCGAGGTCCCGCACGGGCTGGCCGTGCGCATCATGGACATCATCAGGCAGGCGGGTGCCGAACGTATCGCCATCGCCACGGGAGGAGGGTAGACGGCAGTGACGGCTTGGCGTGACGGCACCATCATCAACGACCCGGACAAGCGCCGGGCCGCGTTGCTGTCGTTCCTGCTGCACCTGACGGCGCTGCTGATCCTGTTCTACTTCGCGTCGCGCCCACGGCCGGAGCCGCTGCCGAGCTTCATCGTCATCGACGTCGGCACGCCGGCGTTCGCCGAGGAGACCACGAACGCGGCCACCGTGGAGTCTCCCGCGATGTCCACTCCGACGCCGCAGGTGGCGTCGGCCGACGTAGGAGACCCGCAGCAGTCCTCGGCCGAGCTGCTGGAGACGGCCGCGCCAGAGACCGCGCCGAGCACGCTGCAGCCGCCCGCGCCACAGGCGCCTCCGGCCGCGGCGCCCCCCGAGGTCGTCGAGGTCGCGCCCGAGCCGGTCATCACTCCGCCTGTCCCTCAGGTCCAGGCATCCGCCCCGGAACCTGCCCAGGTGCCCATCGCCGAGGTCGCCACGACGGCCCTGCCCGAGATCGAGCTGGAGGTGGTCGAGCTCAGGCCCACGCCCGCCGCCGTGAGCATCCCGCTGCCCGAGACGCAGGTGGTCGTGGCCGAGGCTCGCTCCCTCACACCGGCGGCGAGCGCCAGCATCGTTCAGAGCGTGCCGCTCAACGCCTCGGCGATAAGCAGCGCCGTGACCGAGTCGCGCTCGCTGGAGCCGAGCGTCGCTCAGGTCCAGGTGACGTCGAGCGTGCCGCTCGCGGCGCCTCCGACCACCGTCGAGGTGGCCCAGGCCCGCTCGCTCGCCACTCCCGAGGTGACGTCCTCCGTCCCCAACTCCGTCGGCCTCTCGGCCAGCGGCGCCAGCGCCTCGGTCTCGGGCTCCCGGCCCTTGGCGCCTCCCGCGGCCAGCGCCGTCGTCGGCCGCGCCGTCGCCCTCGACGTGACACCGACCGTGGCCGTAGCCGTGGCCCGCCCGCTAGCGACGCCCACCGTGCGCGCCGACGTGACAGCGGACGCGCTGGCGCTAGGCTCGCCCGGTAGCGGCCAGGGCGACGCGGTGAGCACCGACGTGGCGGCCACTGCCGATTCGGACAGGCCGCCCGGCGGCAACGCCTCGACAGCCGGGCAGTCGGGTCCTCCCGATCCCGACGCCACCGCCGAAGGCCGTGGCCTCGCCGCCAGCCCCGACGGAGAGGGCGAGGGGACGGGCGCGCCGGCCCCACCCCGGCCGCCGACCTTCACCGAGGTCCGCGACAGGCCGATAAACGTGCTCCTCGACAACCATTTCGGCTACCCGCAGCTCGGCCTCGCCGAGGCGAGCATGATCGTCGAGATGCCCGTCGAGGGCGGCATCACGCGCCTGATGGCCAGCTACGACATGCAGCTGCCGGCCCGCGTCGGGCCGGTGCGCAGCGCCAGGGAGTACTTCGTCGAGATGTCGCAGCACTCGCGCGCCGTGCTGGTGCACGACGGCGGCTCGCCCGGCGCCATGATCGCGATCGCGAACGCCAGCGTGCCCACGCTCAACGCGTACACCAGCGGCGACCTGTTCGCCCGCGCCACCGACCGCAGCGCGCCGTACAACCTCTACAGCCAGGGGACGTCGCTGCGCGCGGCCGTCAACCGCATCCTCCCCGAGCGGCTGAGGCTCGTGGCCGACAGCATCTTCAGGCCCACGGCGGCGGCGAGCCAGGTGACGGAGGTCAGCGTCAGCTACGGCGCCTATACCTCGGGCTTCCGTTACGACGCCGTCACCGGGCGCTACCGCTGGGTGCGAGCCGGCGAGCCCGCGGTCCACCCCGATGGGCAGATGGTGTTGATGCAGGCGGTGCTGGTCGGTGAGATCACGGCCCGGCCGATCCCGGACGACAACGCCGGCCGGCTCTACATCCCGCTGCGGCAGGGAAGAGCGACCCTCTACCTCGAGGGGCGCGCCGAGGCCGGCTACTGGGACAGCGTCGACGGCCGCGGCGTCGTGTTCTCGACCTTGGCGGGCGAGATCGTCGACCTCAGCAAGCTCAGAACCTGGGTCGTCCTGACGCCCGACTTCGATGGGCGCGCGGAGCAGTAGCTCAGCTACCGGCCTCTTCTAGCGTCGTGACCTCGCGCGGGATCTCCTCGTCGAAGAACTGCCCCCTGAGCTTCAGGCGGTAGGAGCGCTCGCCGACCTCGACCTCCAGGTAGGTGTACTCGTCTTTGTGGCCGTTGGTGTCGAGGAGCAGCGCGCGCCCTTGCGACGCGACGTTGACGCCGCCACGTACCGGCGTGTGGCCGTAGATGCCGAGTCGGTACGGCGTCCCCTCGAAGAAGTCCTTGTCTTCCTGGATCCAGCGCCTGCGGTTCTCCAGGTAGAAGCCCTGGTCGAAGGTGTTGTGCTCAGGCAGCGGGCCGACGTGGGCGAGATGCAGGCCCTCGATGACGACCTCGGCCGGCCACGACAGCACCCATTCGAGCAGGTCCTCGTCGAGCGTGCCCCCGTGGCCGGGCTTCCACTCGAGGTGAGCGACGTCGTCGGTGCGCAGGGGGCCCTGATCGGGGGTGACGGCGTTGAAGTCGTGGTTGCCCATGATTATCGTCATGCGGCCCTCGGGCAGGCGGTCCTGGAAGCCTTTGACGTCGCGCAGGAAGCGCGCCTGGGCGGCCTCGGCCCGCTCCAGGTGTCGGGGGTTGTACTCGTCGTAGCGGCGGACGTTGATGAGGTCGGCGTAGCGCTCGCGGCTCTTGGGATGCACGAGGTCGCCCAGCAGCACGAGGCGGGTGTTCTCGTCGCGCAGGGCGTCGGTCGGCCTGCGGCGTTCGTCCGCCAGGCCCGACTCCTGCAGCATGCGCCAGAGCTTGTCGGCTTGGACGTGGATGTCGCCGATGACTACGAGGCGCACGGGCGGCCTTTCTCCGAGTCCTCTGCGAACGGGGCCACGAGGGACAGCTTAAAGACGCTCAGGTCGGCTCAGCGGCCAGCGGAAGCCTGCAACAACGGTAGCGGGTCCACCGGGTCACCGCCGACGCGCACCTCGAAGTGCAGGTGCGAGCCGGTCGAGTTGCCGGTGCTTCCGACGCGGGCGATCACTTGCCCGGTCTCGACGCGGTCGCCCTCGCTGACGAGCAGGGCGGAGGCGTGCGCGTAGTAGTAAAGGTTGTCGCCGCTCTCGATGATCACCAGGTAGCCGTAGCCGCCTTGCCAGCCCGAGTGCTTGACGATGCCGCTGGTGGCGGCGTGGATCGGGTCGCCGGTGTCGCCGTCGATATCGAGGCCGGTGTGGAAGTTCGAGCCCCCGACGCGCAGGCTGCGGTAGCCGAAGCGCGAGGTGATGACGCCGTTGATGGGCCAGACGAGGCCGGCGGCGCTCACGACCGGGGCGACGGGCACCTCGGCGACGGCGCGACCGGCGGCGACCTCGGAGCCAGGCAGGATGCGCAGGGCCTGGCCAGCGACGAGCCTGTCGCTGCTGAGGTTGTTGGCGCTCATGATGGCGGCGACCGTGGTGTTGTGAGACGCCGCGATCGACCAGAGGTTGTCGCCGCGCTGGACGGTGATCGTCTCGGGGACGGCGCCACCGAAGTCTTGGGCCGTCGAGCTGTACTGGCCGGGGACGACCAGGCGGTCGCCGGGGCGGATGACGGCGCTGGCGCTGATGTCGTTGGCGAGCGCGATGGCCGACACCGTCGTGTCGAAGTTGCGCGCCAGGGACCAGAGGCTGTCACCGGCCGCGACGGTGATCGTCAGCGGCTCGAGTTGCCTCTCGCCCAGCACGAGCTTGAGCTCCATGCCTGGGTGGATCAGGTAGCCGTCCAGGTCGTTGAATGCCACCAGGTCGGTGACGGTGATGCCGTGAGCCATGGCGATGTCGTAGAGCGTGTCGCCGGGCTTGACGATGACCGTGGTGACGGCCTCGGCCGGCGGCTCCGACGAGGATTCCGCCCCCGGCAGTCTCAGGACCTGGCCGACGCGGATGCTGTCGGAGGTCAGCTGGTTGACTTCTTTGAGGGTTGCGACATCCGTGCCGGCGCGTTGAGCGATGCTCCAGAGCGTGTCGTTCTGCTGAACGGTCACGGTTTGAGCGAGGGCCGGTGCGGCTGCCATCGTGCACAGGATGACGAGAGGAAGGATGGCACGCCTGGCTGACATTGCCAGCCAACATACCAAGAACCGGGTCCAGCTTTACAAGGGGTTTTTCACGCTTCGCGTGGCCAGGCTAGCAGTTCTGGCGAGAGATGGCTGTGACGCTTGCTTCAGAGAAGCTTAAGGTTCGCTGCCGGCCTTCTGCTTCGTCTGACCAGTTCGCGTCGTGGACGGCGATTCTCCGTAGGCATCAGTCGCGGGGATCTATGGTCACCTGGCGTATGTCGCGGCCACCGAGCTCGACCTGGACGAGGCAGTAGCTCTCGAGCTCGAGGTCGCTGGCGATGCCGTGGATGATGCGGATCTCGAGGCGCTTCGCCTCGCGCTCAAGGATGGCGGTGGGGATGGCTGTGAGGTCGAGCATCGCTAGTTCTCCTCGGCGGCCGGGTGTCCGCCAGACCCTTTCCTGGTCTGCAGCGGCCACTCGCGTGGCTGGTTGGCAGAACTTAGCGCCGCGGCTCTTACAGGACTCTCACCGGTGACGAGAGAAAATCAACGTCAGACGTGCAGCCGCGTGCCGCCGCCCGCGAGCGCGGCGTCCACCCCGGCCGGGTCGCGGCCGTCGGCGATGACGGCGAACGGCGCTCCGACGGCGAGAGCGCCCAGCGCGGCCTCCACCTTCGGGATCATGCCGCCGCTGATGCGCCCGTCGGCGATCCGCTCCCTGGCGGCGGCGGCGCTGAGCGACTCGAGCAGGCTGCCGGGGTCGGCTGGGTCGTCGAGGACCCCAGGCACGTTGGTCAGGAAC
>CAYYOK010000047.1:0-1944 GCA_964473205.1 uncultured bacterium
GGCGAGCACCGGCTCCGCGACCCGCATCGGCCTGCCCGAGGTCCAGCTCGGGCTGCTGCCTGGCCTCGGCGGCTGCGTGAGGTTGCCGGAGCGCGTGGGCCTCGCCCTCGCCACCGACATGATCCTCAGCGGGCGCAACCTCTTCCCGCGCCAGGCGCAGAAGGCGGGCCTGGTGGACGCCCTGGTCCATCCCGAGGGGCTGCTCGCTGCTGCCGTCACAGCCGTGGAGGGCCTCGTCGCCGGGCGCCTGACGCCGCGCCGCATCGAGCGCGGCCTCGACTGGCAGGCTCTCGAGACGCGCCCAGGGCGAGAGCTCGTCCTGCGGCGCGCCCGCTCTCAGGCGCTGAAGCGCTCGCACGGCAACTACCCGGCCGTCGACGAGATCCTCGGCTCGCTAACCGCTTACGCCCGCGGCGGCCGCGAGGCGGGCCTGGCGTCCAGCGCGGCGGGCTTCGCCCGGCTGCTGTTCACGCCGCAGGCACGAGCGCTGATCCATCTCTTCTTCGCGCAGACCGCTGCGCGCCGCAACCCGTGGGAGCGAGAGGCGCTCCCCGTCGAGCGCATCGGCGTCATCGGTGCCGGCCTGATGGGCGCCGGCATCGCCGAGGTGAGCGCTGCCGCTGGCGTCGACGTGCTCCTCAAGGACCGCGAGCTCGAGCTGGCTCTCAAGGGCAAGGGCGAGGTCTTCAGGGGGCTGTCGCAGCGCGTCGGCAAGGGGCGCACGGCGTTCGAGCGCGACCGGGCGAGCGAGCGCGTCAGCGCGGTCGCGGACTACGCCCCCTTGGCTTCTGCCCAGCTCACCGTCGAGGCGGTCGTCGAGGACCTTAGCCTCAAGAGGTCGGTGCTGGCCGAGGTCGAGGCGGTCACGTCGGACCGGCACGTGTTCGCCTCGAACACGTCCGCCATCCCGATCGCCGAGATCGCCGCCGGCTCCAGCCGGCCGGAGGCGGTGCTGGGCATGCACTACTTCTCGCCGGTGCCGAAGATGCCGCTGCTGGAGGTCGTGGTGACCGAGGTGACGGCAGACTGGGCGCTCGGCACGGCGGTTGCGCTGGGCAAGCGGCAGGGCAAGACCGTGATCGTCGTGGGGGACGGACCGGGCTTCTACACGACGCGGACGCTCGGCGCCTACGTGTCCGAGACGATGCGGCTCTTGGCGGAGGGTGTCGACCCGCTCGCGCTGGAGGCCGCGCTGGTCCGGTACGGGTTCCCGCTCGGGCCGCTCGCGATGCTGGACGACGTCGGCCTCGAGACCAGCGCCAAGGTCGAGGAGGTCATGGAGGCGCGCCTGGCGCGGCGCGGTAGAGGTGACGAGGCGGGCAGCGGGACCGAGGGTCTTGCGGGGGCCGGCGGTGCCGGCGGCATAGCCAGGCGCCTGGCGGCCGCCGGTTACCTGGGGCGCAAGGCGGGCAAGGGCTTCTACGTCTACCAGGGCGGGAAGCGGCAGCGCCGCATCGACCCTGGGGCGTTGGCGGTGTCCGGCCTGCCGATGCAGGCGCGGCCCGGCGCGCCCAGCGCCGACGCGGCGGTCGAGCGCGTGTCGCTGGCCATCGTCGGTGAGGCGCTGGCTTGCCTCGAGGAGGGCGTGCTCAGGAGCCCTCGCGACGGCGACCTCGGCGCCGTGCTCGGGTTCGGCTTCCCGCCGTTCCGCGGCGGTCCGTTCTTCATGATCGATCAGCTCGGCGCCGGCAACGTGCTGGCCGCGCTCGAGCGGCTCAGCGCGCGCTACGGGGAGCGGTTCGAGCCGCCGGAGGTCTTGCGGGCGCGAGCGGCGTCGCAGGAGCCCTTCCACCCGAAGCGCGCCGGCTGAGCGGCAGAGACGAGATGCGCCTCGTCGTGGTCGTCTCGCATCCCAACCCGGCCAGCCTGTGCCGTGCCCTGGCGACGGCCGCCGTCGACGCCGCCGAGGCCGCCGGCGCGAGCGTCTGCCTTCACGACCTGCAC
>CAYYOK010000047.1:1954-20142 GCA_964473205.1 uncultured bacterium
CGACGGCTTCGACCCCCTGATGAAAGCCGGCGAGGTGGGCACCACCGCGTTCGCCGATGCGCTGACGGCGCGTTACGCCGCCGAGCTCAGCGCCGCCGACGGCATCGTCGTCGTCCACCCCGTGTGGTTCTTCCATGCTCCCGCCGGCCTCAAGGGCTGGGTCGAGCGCGTCGTCAGGGAGGGCGTGGCGTTCGACGTCTCGCCCTCAGGCGTCGTCACCGGGCTGCTGCGCGCGCGCCGCGCGCTGGTGGTGACCACCGCGAACGGCTCGGCAGAGGTCGAGCACAGGGTGTTCGGTGACCCGCTCGGGACGTTCTGGGAGGCCATCGTGTTCGGCCCGGCAGGCGTAGGCCGCGTCGAGAGGCTCGCCTTCTCGCCCGTGCGAGACAGCGACGACGCTCAGCGCGCGGCCTGGTTGGCGGCGGTGGCCGACAGCGTTTCATCGCTGGTTGCCGATCTTCGGCCTGGAGCGGCGTAAGCTAGAGCTTCGTGCAAGACGAGCCGCTTCAGACCTCAGACGCGCTGACCAGCAGTGGCCCGGAGGTCGTGGCGGCCCCCGGCCAGCAGGGCGAGGCGACCGGCGTGCAGCAGGACCGCCGGCCCTTGGTGCTCGCGTTCCTGATGACGACGATGACGCTCGGCTCGATCGAGGGCACCATCGTCGCCACCGCGATGCCGAGCATCGTCGCCTCCCTCGGCGGCTTCGAGCTCTACGCCTGGGTGTTCGGGTCCTACCTGCTGACGCAGGCGGTCGCGACGCCGATAGTCGGCCGTCTGGCCGACGTCTTCGGACGCAAGCCGCTGCTGCTGGCGAGCATCGCGATCTTCATGGTGGCGTCGGTGGCCTGCGGCTTCGCCGACTCGATGCCGCTGCTGATAGCGTTCCGCTTCGTCCAGGGCATCGGGGCCGGCGGCATCTTCACGACCGTCGTCACGCTCGCCGGCGACCTGTACACGGTGCGCGAGCGCGGCCGGGTCCAGGCCTACATGGCCAGCGTCTGGGGCGTCTCGGCGATCGTCGGGCCACTCCTCGGCGGCCTGATCGTGGCCAACGTCGACTGGGCGTGGGTCTTCTGGTTCAGCGCGCCGTTCGGCGTGGCGGCGATGATCGGGCTGTCGCGCTTCCTCGTCGAGAAGGTCGACGGGCGCTTGCGCCGCCCGATGGACTGGCCGGGCGCGGGCCTGCTGCTCGTGACCATGGCCGGGCTGATGCTCGTGCTGAACCAGGCTGGGGAGCTCGGCCGCTACCTGCCTTACGTCATAGGTCTGACCCTCGCCGCGGCCGTCGTGCTGACCAGACGGCTCGTCGCGTCTGACGATTCGATCCTGCCGCTGGGCTTATGGCGCGACAAGCTGATCCTGCTAGCGAACCTGAGCGCGCTGACCGCTGGGATCTTGATGATCAGCCTGATCACGTACGTGCCCCCGTTCGTGCAGGGGGTCATGGGGTACGTGCCGCTGGTGGCGGGCTTCACGCTCAGCGCGATGTCGCTCGGCTGGCCCATGGCCGCCACCGCCGCCGGCCGCCTGCTGATCCCGCTCGGGCCCGCGCGCACGGCTCAGCTCGGCGGCCTGGCCGGGCTGATCGGCGGGGCTATGTTCCTGTTCGCCTCGCCGGGGTTGGGTCCTGCCTGGATGGCGGTAGCGTCGTTCGCGGTCGGAGTGGGGCTCGGCTTCATCAACACCGCCTCGATCGTCTCGATCCAGGCGGTGGTGTCCTGGGACCGGCGCGCCACCGCCACCGCCGGCAACATGCTGATGCGCCTGCTGGGCAACTCGCTGGGCGCCGCTCTGCTCGGCGGGGTGCTCAACCTCAGCCTGGTGCGGCGCATCCGTCTCGCCGGACAGGACTCTGGACTCGAGCTCGCGGCGATCGAACGCCTGCTCGCTCCTGAAGGGGTCGTTCTAGACGGCGGGAGCGCGCTCGAGCTGGCCGCGAGCGTCTCCGATCTGCCGCTGCTGAGGTCGACCCTGGCCGGTGGCCTCCACGACGTGTTCATCGGCACGTTCGTCGCCAGCGCCGCGCTCTTCGCGCTGACGCTGCTGTGGCCGGCCGGGCGGCGCCTCGAGTGAGAGCTGCTCCGCGACGCGCGCAGACCGAACCCGATCTCGAAGACTAGACTGCGGCATGACGCGCTTCCTGCGGCGCCTCGTGGCCGCGGTCGTGATACTGCTAGCCCTCGGGCTGGTGGCGATGAAGGCGTGGCTCGAGCTCTCCGGCCCGTACCTCGAAGCGCTGCCCTACTACCCGTTCTGCGCCGAGGCCGCCACTGCCCTGGTCCGCGACGACGTGGCCGGCGCACTGGAGCTCGCCGAGGCCGGTGGTTGCGAGAGCGTGTCGTCGCGGGCGCAGGAGCGCTGGGACAGCCTGACCGCGACGTTCGAGCGCTGCCTCGGCGGCATCTGGACCGGTGAGGCCGATGACGGCGCCTCGCTGGCCTGCGCGGTGGCCAGCGACCTGGTCGTGTTCGGCGACGTCAGGGACCTCACGCGGCAGGGCCTGAGCTGGAGCCGCGGCGAGGAGCCGGACGTGGTCCTGGTGAGCCTGTCGGCGGCCGGCATCGCGCTCGCGCTCATGCCTCAGGCGGGCGCGGGGGCCTCGCTGCTGAAGGTCGCGCGGAAGGCCGGGACGCTCTCGGACCGCCTCGCTTCGTCGGCCTACGCGCTGTTCAAGCAGCGGCAGTGGCGCGCCCTCGGCGGGCTGCTGGGCGACGCCGGCCGCATCAGCGTCAAGGTCGGTCCCGCGCGCGCCACGCGGGCGCTGGCGTACGCCGACAGCGCCGAGGAGCTGAGCGACGTCGCGCGCTTCGTCGAGGCGGCGCCCAACCCGCTGCTGGGTCTGAAGTGGGGCGGCAAGCGCGTGATGCGCCTGACCGACGACCCCGACCTCTACGCTCAGGCGTTGGCGCGCGGGCGGCCGGGGCTGATCCTGGCTGGGGAGCGCGGCGCGGCTGCCCTGCTGACCCGCAAGCCCGTGATCCTCGCCTTGGCCAAGGTCATCTACAGGGATCCCGCCGCGCTGCTGCTCGGCATCGTCGGCCTGGCGTCGTGGCTGCTCGGGTGGCTGTCGTGGCAGAACGTGGTGATCGTGGCCAGCGTGCTGTTGCTGGCGGCGGCGGCGCTGCTGCCGCGAGGGTCGCCGAGGCGTTGGGGCGCGCGTCGTGCTCCTCGGTACGAGGGCGAGCCCGGCGATGGGTCGGACCCTGAGCGCCCGCCGCGCGTGTGGCGGGCCGATCGGTAGATGGCGTGATGGTCGGGCGGGCGCCCTGGTCAGAGGGCGCCCGCCTGGACGAGGCTCACGCCGGCAGCTTGGCGTTCGCGTAGACCTTCATGGCCGCGGCCAGGTACTCGACCAGCGAGTCGTCGCCCTGGCCGATGTTGCGGCGGAAGCGCTCGTCTTGCCGGTACATCTCGCCGAGGTTGACGTACGCCTCGCGGTTGGGCGTCCAGGCCAGCGAGACGACCTGATAGTGCCTGGCGACGACCTGCTGCACGCGCTCGTGCTCGATCGCCAACCCTTCGCGCTTGAGCGCGGCGAGGTCCTCGTGCACCTGCTGGAAGCCGCGCCCGCTGGTCAACAGCTCGCGGTCCTCCTTGGACAGGCTGCGCAGGCGGCGGTTCGATTCGTCGACGGCGGCGTCGCCCCAGCGCTGACGCGCCTCGGCTTCGTACGGGTTGTCGATGAGTCCGTCGAAGATCTCTTCTGGGCTCATTGTCTCTCCTTCCTCGAGGCTCAGGATGGTGAGCCTCACGGTGTCGATCAGGCGGCCCAAGCGCGAGCGCTCCTTCTCGAGCTGCGCGAGGTGGAGCGAGAGAGCCTTGCTGCGCGCGCCCGGCGCCGGGTCCGCGAGCGTGGCGGCTATCTCGTCCAGTGGCAGCCCCAGTTGGCGCAGCAACAGGATCTCTTGCAGCCTGAGCAGCTGTTCCTGCTCGTAGTGGCGTCGCCCTCCGGGCGCCGTCCAGGCCGGCTCCAGCAGCCCGAGGGCGTGGTAGTGGCGCAGGGTTCTCGACGTCAGGCCCGTCACGCTCGCTACCTCGCTGATGCTGAGCGCCACTCTGCTCACCTCCTTCCGCCTTCTCGACAGCGGGGTCTGTGCCCGCCCGAGAAGAGTACATGTTGACGTTACGTCAACTTCAACCCCTCGAGGCGCCTTCCGGCCACAATGCGCTGACATGGCTCTCTCGCCCCGACTCGCCGCGATAGTCGACGCCCTGCCCCTGCGGCCAGGCATGCGCGTCTTGGAGATCGGCGGCGCGCCCGGAGCCGCGGCCAAGGCCGTCGCGCGACGGATCTCAGACGGCCACATCCTCGTGATCGACAGGTCTGCCAAGGGTGTCGCGCTCATCGAGCGCAACGCCGCGGACGAGATCGAGGCGGGTCTGCTCAGCGCGCGCTGCGTCGCCGCGGAGGACTTCGTGCTCCTCCCCGGCGAGGCGCCCTTCGACCTCGCCTTCGCGATCCGGGTCGGTGCTCTCGACGGACGCCACCCCCAAGCGGGGACGCTTGCTAGAGAGCGCATCACCGCCGCTCTCGCGCCGGGTGGCCGGCTCCTCATCGACGGCGGCGACCCTCTGCGGGAGGTCGTGCTTCCGGTCCCTCGGCGATAATGACGGCAGAAGGCTCGAATGGCGCGGCTCGCTCGGCGCCTACGCGCCACCAGCGGCGCTGACGACCGGGGCGCCTGACTCGCCAAGGAGGCAACGTGGAGTACCGCAACGTCGGGCGTACCGGGGTCAAGGTCTCGAACCTCTGCCTGGGCACCATGTCTTTCGGAGGGCCCGCCGACGAGGCCGAGTCCGCCCGCATGTTCGAGCGCGCCCTCGAGGCGGGCGTGAACTTCGTCGACACCGCCAACATCTACAACGACGGCGCCTCCGAGGAGATCCTCGGCCGCCTGATGCGCGGCCGCCGCGACGAGCTGGTGGTCGTCAGCAAGGTTCACGGCCGCATGGGCAAGGACGTCAACGCCGGCGGCGTCTCGCGCAGGCACATCGTCTCGGCCATCGAGCAGACGCTTAAGCGCCTCGGCACCGACAGGCTCGACTTCTACCTGCTCCACCGCTTCGACGACGAGACAGCGATAGAGGAGACCTTGAGCGCCTTCGACGAGCTGATCAGGCGCGGGCTGATCCTCTACTGCGGCGCCAGCAACTGGTCGGCGTGGCAGACGATGAAGGCCCTAGGCATCGCGGACGCGCGTGGCCTGCAGCCGTTCACGCTGTTGGAGCCCATGTACAACCTGGTCAAGCGCCAGGCCGAGGTCGAGATCCTGCCCCTGGCCCAGTCCGAGGGGTTGGGAGTCATCAGCTACAGCCCGTTGGCGGCCGGGCTTCTCGCTGGCGGCTACGGCGTCGGCAAGCGCCCGACGATCGGCAGGCTCGTCGAGAACCAGATGTACATGAAGCGCTACGGGGTCGGCGACTACTACGAGATCGCCGACAGGTTCGTGGCGTTGGCTCGGGAGCGCGGCGTGCATCCGGCGACGTTGGCCGTGGCGTGGACGATGGCCCATCCCGGGGTAACGGCGCCGATCATCGGCGCCCGCGACGTCGAGCAGCTCGAGCCGTCGTTGGCGGCCGCGAGCTTCGAGATGACCGCTGAGCTGAGGGAGGAGATCTCGGCCCTGACACCCGAGGTGCCTCTGGCGCACGATCGTAGGGAAGAGGCTAGGGCCTAACTAAACAGGCGTAGGGAGGCGTTGGACCCGATCTAGCGCGCCTGCTTCAGCAGCGAGATCATCTCGCTCTGGCTCAGATCGCTCTCGTCGATGGCTTCTCGCAACAGCTTCGCCAGCTCGACGAGGGCAGGTGGGCCGCCTTGCCGCTCTGCCGGCACGAAGTAGCCGACCAGGTGCCCGTGTCTCTCGATCCTCAGTCCCTCGCCTGCCGCCAACAGCTTCGTCGCGTTGTCCCTGAACTCTCTGACGCCTACGCTCCTCATGACGCCTCCTCTCGTGTATGCGAGACCGCGGCATCTACCGCTGCGTGGTCCCGGTGTGAACCGCGTCCCTGACGGGCCGTGTCCAGAGGCGGTCACGACATGTGACCAGCAAGTGACCAGAGTTTAGCTCAGATGTGACCACTTTGCCAGCTTGCTCGGCCTGTCGTCCGCCGTAGTAGTGGTCACGCAGTGACCAGTAAGTGACCATAATCATCGCTGTTCATCGACGAGCAACGCGGCGTTAGACTCCTGGCATGCCGGCCTACGAGTCGATAGTCATCGGCGCCGGGATCATCGGCGCCGGCGCCGCCTTGCACCTCGCCGCATACGGCCCCACCCTGCTCATCGAACGCTTCGAGTTCCTGCACGAGCGCGGGTCGTCACACGGGGGGTCGCGCATCTTCCGGCATGCGTACGAGGACGAGACGCACGTGCGCCTCGCCCGAGCCGCCGACGAGGCGTGGTGCGCGATAGAGGAGCGCACCGGCGAGCGGCTGCTGGTGAGGACCGGCGGACTCGACATACTCGAGGCCGGTAGCAAGGTGGCGGTCGATATCGCCTCGGCGTTGAAGGCCGCTGGCAGCGCTTTCGAGCTGCTGAGCGGCAGCGAGGCCAGCCGCCGGTTCGCCGCCTTCGACTTGGACGACGACAGCGAGGTCGTCTACCAACCGGACGCGGGCATCACGCCTGCGACGAGGGCGGTCGCGACGCTGCTGCGAGCCGCGGCCGCGATGGGAGCGACGCTGAGAGAGCGCGAGGTCATGACCGAGGTGCGCGCCACGGCGGATGGCGTCGAGGTCAGGACGGATCGCGATACTTACTCGGCGGCAAGGGTGGTCGTGGCGGGAGGACCGTGGCTGGGTCACCTGCTGCCCGAGCTCCAGCTTCCGCTGCGGGTGATCAAGCAGCAGGTGCTCTACCTAAGGATCAGGGATGGCGCTCGGGAGTTCGCTCCGTACCGCATGCCGGTGTTCATCGACAGACGCGACGGCGAGATCTACGGGATGGCCGCCTTCGAGCTCCCGCACGCGATCAAGGTCGGGGACCACGCCGCGGCCCTGCCGACCGACCCCGACACGCGCGGGTTCGAGCTGGAAGCGGAGCTGGCCGCGCGGACCGCGGCGAGCAGCAAGGCGCTGATGCCGGGTCTGACAGGGGAGATCGTGTCGGGCATCACCTGTCTCTACACGAAGTCGCCAGATGAGCGCTTCATCATCGATAGGCATCCCGAGCACGCCCAGATCGTGCTGGCGGGCGCCGGTTCTGGTCACGCCTTCAAGTTCGGACCGGTGTTGGGCGAGGCGGCCGCGAGCCTCGCGCTCGGCCTCGATAGCCCACACGACATCAGCCAGTTCTCGCTGGCTAGGTTGACGAGAGCGGTAGCGTAGATGGCGCTGACCGACATCGAGCTGAGGGTTCTCGGCGCGCTGATGGAGAAGGAGCGCACCACGCCGGAAGGCTACCCACTATCGGCTCAAGCGCTCTTGAGCGCGTGCAATCAGCGAACCAGCCGCGATCCGGTTACGGACTACCACCTGCAGGACGTCCTCGCTACCGTGCAACGGCTACAGGACAAGGGCCTGCTGGCGGTGGTGCAGACGACCGGAGAGCGCGTCCCGAAGCACCGGCACAGGGCTGCAGAGGCGCTCGGCGTCAATCCTTCGGAGGCCGCGGTCATGGCTGTCCTCATCCTGCGCGGTCCGCAGACCGCCGGCGAGCTGCGCACACGCACGGAGCGCTACCAGCACTTCGCGGATCCGGCGGCAGTCGAGGCGGTGCTGAGACGACTCGAGGAGCGGCAGGTCCCGCTGGTTAGGAACCTGGGCCGCGGTCCCGGGCAGAGCCAGGACCGCTGGGAGCACAGGCTCGGCTTCGACGAGGAGCGCCTCAGGCCGCGGGTCAGAGCGAGGGAGGATGCGCCCTACACGGACGACGCCGCGAGGGACGATGAGGATCGCGGTGGGTCGCAACACGTCGTCGCCGCGGCCGAGCAGGCGGCCGCGCCAGCCGTCCAGACCCACGCCGTCCAGACCCACACAAGCGAGTCCCACGCGGCGCTGAGCGCCAAGGTCAAGGAGCTAGAGGCGCGAGTGGAGGACCTGCAGCGCAGGCTCGCTGCCCTCGAGTCCGCTCTCGGCATGATCAGCCACTGAATCGACTGCCGAGTCGACCTCCGAGTCGGAGTCGTCGGTCTTGCCGCGCTCGCAGCGCAGGCAGCGCAGCTCCACGCCTAGCCGGCTGGCGCGCCCAGCCTCGGTCAGCACCCACGGCCGCTCGACGAGCGGAGGATCGTGCCGGACGTGCTGCCGATGGCCGCAGCTGAGCAGCGCGACCCAGTGCCCCTCGTCGTCGAGGGCGAAGCCCGTGATCCTGGGGACCTTCAGCTCGGCGGCCAGGCTCTCGCACCAGCGCGCTATCCGCTCGCCGTTGAGGCGCTCCTGGTTGTCGTAGTCGAGCGCCAGCCCCACGAAGGCCCCGCCGCGCAGCCCGCGCGAGGCGTCGAAGTCGTAGCCCTCGGCCGGCCAGGCGCCGATGAGCCTGGCGCCGCGCGCCTCGCACGCCTCGGCGAGGATGCCGATGGCGTCTTGGAAGGTATCGGGGTACGCGAGGGCGTCGCCGGCGCCGAACAGCGCCACCAGCTTGCCGGACAGGTCGAGCTCGAGCAGCTCTGGCAGCCTGAGGTCCCAGTCGGCCTGCAGCTCGCCGCCGTTCCAGGTCGAGCAGCCGAGGATCAGCACGTCGTGCGTCTCGAGCGCGGCGACACCGGCAGCGCCGACCTCGACGAGCTCGGGCCGGGTGCCGAGCAGACGCTCGAGCTCCGCCGCGACGCGCTCCGCGGCGTCCTCCGTGCGCCCGTAGGTGCTGCCGTAGACGATGGCGATATCGCCCATGCCACAGCACGGTATCGGCCGAACGCTTTCGTGGCGTTGACGCAGGTCAAACTCGGGCAAGCTCAGGGGAGGAGGACGAGATGGTAGAGAAGCTGAGCCTCAGTGACGAGGAGTGGCGCAGGCGCCTGACCCCCGAGCAGTACCAGGTGCTCAGGCAGCACGGAACCGAGCGGCCTTACGAGGGCTGCTTCGTCGGCACCCACGAGCCCGGCACGTACGTCTGCGCCGGCTGCAGCAACCCGCTGTTCGAGTCGGGCGTCAAGTTCGAGTCGGGCACGGGCTGGCCGTCGTTCACGCAGCCGGTCAGCGCCGATGCGGTCGTCGAGGTCCTCGACCGCTCCTACGGGATGGTCAGGACCGAGGTGCGCTGCGCGCGCTGCGACGGCCACCTCGGCCACGTGTTCCCCGACGGTCCGCCGCCGACGGGGCTGAGGTACTGCATGAACTCGGTGGCGATGGAGCACGTGCCGAAGGCGGCTGCGCCCACGCACTGAGCCGGAGCAGCACGGGGACTCGCTGGCGAGGGAGGGCTCACCGCTCTGGTCGCTGACCGCTTGGATAGACTCACCGAGATGTCGACCTTCGAACGCAAGCTGCAGAACCTCGCCACCCTCGCCCTGCGCGTGGGCGTCAACCTGGCGCCCGGCCAGCGCCTCGTCCTCGCCGGTCCTCTCGAAGCCGCCGACCTGCTGCGCGAGATCGCCAAGCAGGCGTACGAGCTCGGCTCGCCCTACGTCGACGTGCACTACGTCGACGAGCACCAGCGCCTCGTGCGCGCGCTGCACGCGCCCCAGGACTCCCTCGTCCTGGCCGACGAGGAGCGCGCCGCCATGCTCACAGCCAAGCTCGAGCGCGGCGATGCGTACCTCAGGGTCGCCGGCTCGGACCCCGATCTGCTCGCACCGGCCGACCCTGAGCGTGTCGCGACGATGACCAAGTCGCAGCGCGCGGCCGAGCGCCCCATCGGCGACCTGGCGCAGCGCGGCCACATGCCCTGGACGATCGTCGCCTACGCCGTCCCCGACTGGGCCAAGAAGGTGTTCCCCGGGCTGGGTGAGCGGGAGGCCGTGTCAAAGCTGTGGGACGCGATCTTCGCCGCCACGCGCGCCGACCAGGACGACCCCGTCGGCGCCTGGGAGGCGCATCTGGCCGCGCTGGGTCGGGCGAAGGCTCACCTCAATAGCCGCGGCTACCGCGCCCTGCGCCTCAGGGCTCCCGGCACCGACCTGCGCCTCGGCCTAGCCGACACCCACACCTGGGAGTCGGGCGGCCTGCACGCCGGGTCGAGCGGTCGCATGTTCGTGCCCAACATGCCCACCGAGGAGGTCTTCACGGCGCCCCATGCCCGCGCCGTCGACGGGACCATCGCCTCGACCAAGCCGCTCTCCTACCAGGGGCAGCTGATCGACCGCTTCCAGCTCAGCTTCGAGGACGGCGCGGTCACGGACGTGAAAGCCGAAGTGGGGGAGGCGACGCTGAGGAAGCTGCTCGAGATGGACGAGGGTGCCAGGCGCCTGGGCGAGATCGCTCTGGTCCCGCACCAGAGCCCGATCAGCCAGAGCGGCCTGCTCTTCTACAACACCCTGTTCGACGAGAACGCCGCCTGCCACGTCGCGCTCGGCCGCGCTTACGAGACGACCTTCAAGGACGGGACCAAGCGCCCGCTGGAAGAGCTGCAGAAGGAAGGCTTCAACCAGAGCCTGACGCACGTCGACTTCATGTTCGGCTCGGACCAGCTCGACGTCGATGGCGAGAGGCCCGACGGCAGCTTAGAGCCGGTGATGCGCGGCGGCGCCTGGGCGTTCTGAGGGCTAGCGGTCGCTGACGGCGAGCTGAACGCCCAGACCGGCGAAGGCCGCGGCGAAGCCTCTGCGCAGGTACGACTGCACCCGTGGCGAGTCGATGACGCGCCGGCGGAACGCGTGGGCCAGCAGGCCGTACAGCACGAAGACCGCGAAGGTCATCGCCATGAACACCGCGCTGAGCCCGAGCATCTGGGCCAGCGGTGCGGCTGCGTCCGGACGAACGAACTGCGGCAGGAAGGCGAGGAAGAAGATCGTCAGCTTGGGGTTGAGGATGTTGAGCAAGAACGCCTTGACCACCAGCGCGAGCGCGCTGCTGCGCGTGGGCGCGCCCTCGGGAGCGTCCTCGACGGCCAGCTCGGAGCGGTCGCGCCAGGTGGCGTACGCCAGGTAGAGGAGGTAAGCGACGCCTGCGTACTTGAGCAGCTGGAAAGCCACCGCGCTCGTGTGCATGACCGCTGCCAGGCCCAGCACCGTGGCCAGCAGGTGCGGAACTATGCCCGCGGTGCAGCCGAGGGCGGCGTAGATGCTGCCCCTGGCGCCCTGAGTGATCCCCGTCGAGATCGTGAACACGACGCCGGTCCCAGGTATCAGGACGACTATCAGCGAGGTGACGAGGAACTCAGGCGTGAGGATGTCCATGGGTCACTCTAGACCCTCACCAGCCGGGTCTCTGCCAGTAGGTGGCGTAGCACTCTCCGTCGAGGCAGATCATCGGGTCGCCGTTCTGGTTGTTGCGCAGCTGCAGCTGGTAGGTGGCGGTGCCGCCTCGATCGGAGGTGGCCGTGATGGTGGTCTGGGTCGCCGTCCAGCGCCCGCTGTCGCCGCCGGAGGAGGTGGTGCCGCCCCACATGCCGGGGGCGTAAGCGTCCATGCTGCTCTCGGTGGCGACCACGTAGGTGCCGTCTGCGCGCAGGTCGATGCAGACCGAGCTGGAGGATCCCCCTCCGCTGTTGGCCATGAAGGTGGATACCTCGCACCAGCGACCGACGAGCTCCTGGCGGACCCCACCGGCGGAGCCCACCTGCTGCGGGCTGGCAGGGTTGCCGGCTTGAGGGCTCTGCGGCTGGGCGGCGGGAGCGGCTGGGCCCAGCGTGAGCGTGATGGGGCTGGGCAGGTCACCGCCGCTGAGGGTCAGGCTGTTGCCGCTGCGCTGGAAGAAGTAGGCCGACACGGTGCCATCTGAGGTCTGGATGTAGAGCAGACCGTTCCAGACCTGCCAGGCGATCGGTTGCCCGTTGATGGTCCCGCGGTCCTCGGCGCCCAGGGTGATCGTGAGCGTCTGGCCGTTGATATCCAGGTGCCAACTGCCCTCCAGCGACTGGCTGAAGGCGAGCGCTGACAGAGCCAAGAGCAGCGAGAACAGCGTTGAGAGCAGCAGCATCCTCGGGACCGGCATGGTGCCTCCTGGTCGGCATGAACGGTTCTGAGCTGCCAGGAGTCTAGGGCCGCCCCGAAGCTGTAATGAGGGCTTACATCACAGTTCGCAGGCGGGCGGTCGCGGCCTGCCTTAGCCTGCCTGAGTCCGCTTGTGGTGAACCACCTCGTAGCGGGCCAGCACGTTGCCCGCGCCCTCCCAGCCGCGGGTCTCGATCAGCTTGAGCGATGCCGGCGGCCGGCCGTCGAACAGCGGAACGCCCTCGCCCGCCACGATGGGGAAGGTGGTGAGGTGCAGCTCGTCGACCAGGCCGTGCCGCAGCAGGTGGTTCCACAGGACGCGCCCGAGGAGGATCAGGATGTCGCGCCCCGCGGTCCGTTTCAGCGCCGCTACCTCAGCCACCGCGTCCGCGACCTTCACGATGCGCGTGTTGGTCCAAGGTGCCAGGTCCTCGGGGGTGATGGTGTCCGACACCACCAGCTTCTCCACGCGGGCGATGAGGTCGGCGAATTGGCGACGGATAGGTGTTGCCCTGGGGTCGTGCGGCACGCCGGTCCAGTAGGCCTTGTTGCCGAGGAACGAGTTGCGGCCGCTGAGGATCAGGGTGTCGGCGGCGAGAAGCCGCTCGGTGTTGTAGTGATCGAAGCTCTGGTCGCCGTGGTAGCTCTCGTGGAAGTATTCGAACAGCCCGTCGATCGTCTTGTCCTTCGACTCGTAGCAGCCGTCGACGGTGACGAAGTTCGAGACTATGACCTTGCGGCCTTCGGTCATGCGCGGAACCTCGGCCGAAGCCGCTTGCCGAGGCGCACGCGACTCTGACCCCTCCCGCGCGACAAACCCACCACGGGCCTCGATCAACTCGATCCGATTGCCGAAGGGGTCGTGGGCGAAGAAGCGTCGCATCCCGGAAACCGAGTCGTCCCAGGTCACGGCGTGCCCGGCGTTCTCCAGCGCGCGCGCCAAGGCGTCTAGGTCCGCGACCCGAAGCGCCGGGTGCGCCTCGCGCTGCGGCCTGAAATCCGCCTCGACGCCCGCTCGGGCGAGCCTGGCGAAGGCAAGAACATGCCCGTCGAGATCGAGGCTGTATGCGGCGTGGTCGCCCCAGTCGCGCGGCAGCATCGGGCTGAGCTCGATCGCGCCGGTCTCCAGCGCGCGAGCGTGGCAGGCGTCTGCATCGGGATGCGTCAGGTACAGCTCAGAGCGCGGTACGCCCCGTGCGCCCGCCGGATCGGGCAGTCTCTCGCCCAACAGCCTCACGATGCCCGCCTCCGGCATCAGGCCGAGGATCCCGCCGCCTGGCAGCTCGAACTCGGTCATGCCCGGCACGTCGAGCCGCGGAGCGACCCCGAGTACCGCCTGGTAGAACGAAGCAGCCCGAGCCTGGTCGGCGACGTAGAGGATGAGGCGCGCGGCGTTGCTCATGAAGGACCCCGGCATCGACTATATGGGCCGGCCCGCTCGGGTGTAGTCTGGCGCGGATACTACGTGCGGCCGGTATGGACCACCATCATCATGCTCGTCGCCAGCAACGTGTTCATGACGTTCGCGTGGTACGGCCATCTCAAGAACATGAACCACAAGCCGTGGCTGTTCGCCGCGCTGGTCTCGTGGGGCATCGCGCTCTTCGAGTACCTGCTGCAGGTGCCCGCCAATCGGATCGGCCACTCGGTCATGTCGGTCGGTCAGCTCAAGGTGCTGCAAGAGGTGATCACGCTGACGGTGTTCGTGCCGTTCGCGCTCCTCTACCTCAAGGAGCCGCTGAAGCTCGACTACCTGTGGGCGGCGCTGTGCCTGCTCGGTGCGGCCTACTTCATGTTCCGTGGGCTGCTGTCGGGCGGCGGGTGAGGGCTGCGCGTGGATCCGGCAGCCGAGTGCGGCGGGGCAGCCACGCGGTCGGTTGACCCACGCCTGACGGCCGACTGACGTCATCCGAGAGACTCAACTACGCCTCCGGTCTGGTGAGCGCTCGAGCAGCTCGATGACCTCGGCGTCCGAGGTCTGCGAGAAGTCCTGGTACCACTCGCCGACGCTCGTCAGGTCGTCGCGCCACGCGGGGCATACGACCTCGTCGGCTTCGAGGCTCAGGCGCTCGAGCGTGTCTGTGGGTCCGACGGGGACTGCGACGATGACCTCGTCAGCCCCAAGGGAACCTACCGCCGCCACCGCCGCGCTGATGGTGGCACCCGTCGCCACGCCGTCGTCGACCAGCAGCACCGTCTGACCCGCCACCGAGAGCTGCGGACGTCCGGCGCGATAGACGCTCTCGCGCCGCCTGAGCTCCGCCAGCTCGCGCTCGGCGACCGCGTTCAGCGCCGCTTCGCTCACACCTAGCTGACGCACCAGATCCTGGTTGACGACCCTCGCGCCGCCGCTGGCGAGCGCGCCGATCGCCAACTCCTCGTGCCCGGGCGCGCCCAGCTTCCTCACCACCAGCACGTCGAGCGGCGCCTTCAGCGCGGCCGCGATCTCGTAAGCCACCGGCACGCCGCCGCGCGGCAGCGCGAGGACCAGCGGAGGCGAGTCCCACACGCGCGTGCCTGAAGCTAGGGCGCCCAGCTCCCGCGCCAGCCGCCGGCCGGCTTCACGCCTGTCGTGGTAGAGCGGTGCTCTTCCGCCGAAGCGCGCGGCGGCTGCGGGAGGTGGGGTCGGCACGTCACTGCTCCAGATGGCCGAGCTTCTCTACCTTGGTGCGCAGGTAGCGCTGGTTGTGGAGGTTCTCGCCGGCGTGCAGCGGTACGCGCTCGACGACCTCCAGCCCGAACCCGGCCAGCGCCCTTATCTTGCGAGGGTTGTTGGTGAGAAGCCGCAGGCGCTTGACCCCCAGGTCGACGAGCATCTGCGCCCCGATGCCGTACTCGCGCAGGTCGGCGCCGAACCCCAGTCGCTCGTTGGCCTCGACCGTGTCGGCTCCCTCGTCTTGCAGCCTGTAGGCCTTGAGCTTGTTGATCAGCCCGATGCCGCGGCCCTCCTGGCGCAGGTAGACCAGCACGCCGCGGCCCTCCCTGGCTATCGCCTCGAGGGCGGCGTCGCGCTGGAAGCCGCAGTCGCAGCGCAGGCTGTGCAGCGCGTCGCCGGTGAGGCACTCGGAGTGCATGCGCACCAGCAGCGGCTCGTCGGTGGCGACGTCACCGAAGCTGAGCGCGACGTGCTCGCCGCCGCTCACCTCGTCGACGAAGCCGTGGACGGTGAACTCGCCCCAGACGGTCGGCAGCCGCGCGCTCACGACGCGCTTGACGAACGCGTCGCGTCCCAGGCGGTAGGCGATCAGGTCGGCGATGGTCCCGACCTTGAGCCCGTGCTCGGCGGCGAAGTCGAGGATGGCGGGCAGGCGCATCATCGAGCCGTCGTCGTGCATGAGCTCCGACAGGGCGGCGGCCGGCTTCAGGCCCGCCAGGCGCGCGAGGTCGACGGCGGCCTCGGTGTGCCCGGCGCGCCGCAGCACCCCGCCGTCTTGCGCCCTGAGCGGGAAGACGTGGCCCGGTCGCGCCAGGTCGACGGCGGTGGCGCCGTCGGCTATCGCGGTGAGGATGGTGGTCGCGCGGTCCCTGGCGCTGATGCCGGTGGCCACGCCCTCGCGCGCCTCGATCGAGACGGTGAAGGCGGTGCCGCGCCTGGCCGTGTTGTTGGCGACCATCGGCGGCAGCTCGAGCCGGTCGGCCAGCTCGTTCGTCATGGCGAGGCATACGACGCCGCCCGTGTGCCGGATCGTGAAGGCGATCTGCTCCGGCGTGACGTTCTGCGCGGCGAGGATCAGGTCGCCCTCGTTCTCGCGGTCCTCGTCGTCCACCACGATCACCGGCCGACCGGCGCGCAGCTCGGCCAGCAGCTCCTCGACGGTCGCGAGACCAGTTGCGAGACCTGCCACCCGAGCCTCAGGCATCGTCGGCCTCGCGCAGGGCCGCCAGGCGCTCGACGTACTTGGCGATGACGTCGCTCTCGAGGTTCGCCTTCGAGCCGGCTTCGAGCTCACCGAGGGTCGTGACCGCCAGCGTGTGCGGTATCAGCCACAGGCTGAAGTCGTGAGCCGGCCAGTCGGGGCGAGTGCCGGCCGGGCCGCCGACGTCGACGAGGGTCAGGCTCACGCCGTCGACGGTGATGCTGCCCTTGGGCACGAGGTGGCGCCCCAGCGCGGCCGGAGCTCTGACCTCGACCACGTAGGCGCCGGGCTCTTCCGACACCCGCAGCACCTCGCCGACGCCGTCGACATGCCCGCTGACGACGTGCCCGCCGAAGCGGCCGCCGGCTGGCATCGCGCGCTCCAGGTTGACGCGGGCGCCCACCTGCCAGCGCGGCGCGGTCTTGGCGACGGTCTCGCGGCTCAGCTCGACGCTGAAGGCCCGCGGGGCGCCGCCGTCTTCGGCACGCAGCTCCACTACGGTCAGGCAGCAGCCCGAGACCGAGATCGAGTCGCCGATCTCCAGGTCGCGCACGACCTCCTCGGCTCCTATGCGCAGGCGCAGGTTGCCACCGATGTCGGCGGCGGACTCGATCACGCCGACCTCCTCGACCAGACCCGTGAACATCACTCGACCTCCGTCAGCGCGCCGGCTGCGCTCGCGTTCGACGCGCGAGCACCTGCGACCCGCGCCGTGACCAGCAGGTCGGATCCCACGTTCTCTGTGACCACGTCCGTCAGCTCGAACGCCTCCTCGACGCTGGCAACGCCCACGCCGCCGAGCGGCCCCGCGGCCGTGCCGCCGAGCAGCTTCGGCGCGATGAACCACGCGACCTTGTCCACGGCGCCGCTCGCGAAGAATTCCCAGGCGAGGGTGCCTCCGCCCTCGAGCAGCACGCTGGTCGCGCCGCGCTGCGGCAGGTCCGCCAGCGCCGCGCTCACCAGCGGTCGGCCGCGTTCCGACGGCACGCGCACCACCGCGGCGCCCGCGGCCTCGAGCTCCGAGACGCGGCTGGAAGGAGCCTCCGACGTGCAGTAGATGACCACGCGAGCCCTCACACCGGCCGCGTCGGGGGTGAACAGCTTGGCAGTGGGCGGGGTGCGGGCCACGCTGTCGAACACGACCTTCATGGGCGTGCGGCCGGCCGGCTCCCGCGCCGTCAGGTACGGGTCGTCGAGCAGGACGGTGTTCACCCCGACCGCCACGGCGTCGAGCTCGGCGCGCCAGCGGTGCACGCGCTCGCGAGCAGCCGGCCCGGTGATCCAGCGCGAGCGGCCGGTGCGAACGGCGATCTTCCCGTCCAGAGACATCGCGGTCTTGTACAGCACGAACGGGCGGCCCAGCGTGTGCACGGCGCGGAAGGCCTCGTTCTGGGCGTCGGCGGCCTCGCGCAGGACGCCCACCTCGACCTCTACGCCGGCGGCTCGCAGGCGCTCCACTCCGCGGCCGTCGACCAGAGGGTTGGGGTCCAGCGAGGCCACCACCACGCGGCCGATGCCCGCGGCCAGCAGCGCTTCCGCGCACGGGCCGGTGCGCCCGGTGTGGGAGCACGGCTCGAGCGTCACGTAGGCGGTGGCGCCGCGCGCCGCTGCGCCCGCCGCGGCCAAGGCCATGACCTCGGCGTGGGCCTCGCCGGCGCGCTCGTGCCAGCCCTCGCCGACCACCTCACTGCCGCCTCTGCCTTCGCCCACTCCCCCGCCGTCCCTGACCAACACGCAGCCGACCAGCGGATTGGGGCTGACGGTGCCGCGTCCGCGCTCCGCCAACTCCAGCGCCCGGCGCATGAAACCCTCGTCGGCAGCGCGACGGGCGTCCGTGTTCGAACCTAGATGCATGACCTCGCGGGCTGCCAGTGCGACAGCCTCGCTGACCTCCTTCTCTCATCCGGACTTTGACCGTCGGCACCGGGATCTCACCGGTTCGGGCCTGTCTTGCCAGGCTTCGCGGGCTCACGCGCCTAAGTGCCTGAGGCGTCGATCACCGCCGGTAGGGAATCACACCCTGCCCCGAAGGAACCAAGTTGTAGCAACGCGTCGGCCTTCAGTCGGCTCCCGCGCGCCGTCTCGATTCTAGGCGATGCCGGTCTGCTGCCGGCCGCGCACGACTACGGACCGTAGCCGTGCTACCCCAGGACATCTGACGTCGACGTCCCGGCAGAGGCCGGTTCCGGACCGGTCTGGCCGGCGTGCGCTGCTAGCATGCACGCCATGCCTTCCGCGACGTTCCAAGACCGCCTACACGCCTACGCCGAGCTGCTGGTCAGGGTCGGCGTCAACATCC
>CAYYOK010000047.1:20152-22132 GCA_964473205.1 uncultured bacterium
CAACATCCAGAGCGGCCAGAAGCTGATCATCCGCGGCTCCACAGAGGCCGCACCGCTGGTGCGCGAGTGCGCAGCCATCGCGTACCAGCTCGGCGCGCCTTACGTCGACGTGCACTGGAACGACGACGGCGTCACCCGCGCCCGCTTCCTGCACGGCCCCGAGGGCAGCTTCGGCATCGTGCCCGAGTACAAGGCCCAGGGCCTGACCGCGCTGGCCGAGGAGGGTGCGGCCTCGCTCTCGATCATCGCTGACGACCCGGACGCACTCGCTGGCACCGACCCGGAGCGCTTCGCCACCTTCCTCAAGGTGTGGCGCGGCGCCACCAAGCGCCTGTCCGAGCTCACCATGCGTGACGCCGTCCCCTGGAGCGTCGCCGCGGCCGCTGCGCCGGCCTGGGCCAAGCGCGTGTTCCCAGAGCTCAGCGAGGCCGAGGCCGTGGCGAAGCTGTGGGACGCCATCTTCAGCGCCACGCGCATGGACTTACCCGATCCGGTCGCTGCTTGGCGCCGGCACAACGACGTGCTGAAGGCCAAACGGGACGCCCTCAACGGGCACCGCTTCGCCTCGTTGCACCTGCGGGGTCCCGGCACGGACCTCAGCGTCGGCCTCGCGGACGACCACCTGTGGGACGGCGGCGGCTCCACCTCCGAGCGCGGCATCGACTTCGTGGCCAACATGCCGACCGAGGAGGTCTTCACCGCGCCGCACCGCGAACGCGTTGACGGCGTGGTCCGCGCCAGCATGCCCCTCTCCTACAACGGCCAGATGATCGAGGACTTCGAGCTGCGGTTCGAGAACGGAGTGGTCGTCGAGGCTCGGGCCGGCAAGGGCCAGGGCGCTCTCGACGGCATCTTGGCCACCGACGAGGGCGCCAGGCGGCTGGGGGAGGTAGCGCTGGTTCCGGCCTCGAGCCCGATCGCTCAGACCGGGCTGCTGTTCTTGGAGACGCTGTTCGACGAGAACGCCGCCTGTCACCTGGCCCTGGGCCGTGCCTACCCCACCAACCTGGCTGGCAGCCAGGGGATGACGCGCGCGGAGCAGGCCGCCAAGGGCCTCAACGACTCCCTGGCCCACGTCGACTTCATGTTCGGCTCGGCCGAGCTCGAGGTCGATGGGATCGAGGCAGACGGCAGCGTCGTACCCGTCATGCGCGCGGGCGAGTGGGTGATCTGAAGGCTATCTGACCTCGGAGCCGTCGGGCAGCTCGCGGTCCAGCGTGACCAGGCTCAGCGTGCCCGAGGCGTCCTCGGCGGCTAGAATCATGCCCTGGCTCTCGACGCCGCGCAGCTTCACCGGCTGCAGGTTCGTCACCAGCACCAGGCGCCTGCCGACCAGATCCTCGGGCGAGTAGTGAGCCTTGATGCCCGACACGACGGTGCGCGTCTCGGAGCCGAGGCTGACGGTCAGCACCAGCAGCTTGTCGGCGTTGGGGTGCTGCTCGGCGGCCACGACGGTGACGACGCGCAGCTCGACCTTGGCGAAGTCGTTGATCGTGATCGGTGCCTTGTGCTCGAGCTCTTGTTCGGGTTCGTTCGCGTCAGGGGTACCAACGGCTGGTGCGCCCCCTGCCGGCGCCAGTCCGACCGACTCCCCCGCGTCGCCCGCGGCCTCGGTCGCAGCCGAGCCTGCCACTGCTTCGACCGCGACCGCCCCTGCCGCGGCCTCAGCGACGACGGCCTCGGCGACTGCAGCCTCTGCCGCCTCCGCCTCGGCCGCGATCTGAGCGTTCAGCTCGGCCAGGTCGATGCGGGGAAAGAGCGGCCCCGCGGGTGCGGTCTTGGTGCCGGGCGGCACCAGACCCCACTGCGTGGCAGCCTGGAGGTCGAACGGGGCGTTGCGGATGCCTAGCTGCTTGCGCAGCTCGTGCGCCTTTGCCGGGATGACGGGATCGAGCAGGATGCTGGCGCATCTCAGCGCCTCGACGAGGGTATTGAGCACCGTGTCGAGCCGCTGTGCGTCGGCCTCGTCGCGGGCCAGCT
>CAYYOK010000048.1:0-21969 GCA_964473205.1 uncultured bacterium
GTCCTGGGACTGGCAGTCGGCCAGCTTGCCCGGCAGGTCGTCGTTCTCCAGCGGGTTGGCGCGCCTGACCAGGTCCCTGGCCTTGCGGGCGGCCTCGCGGGCGCGGGCGGCGTGCGCGGCCTTGTCGATGACGGCGCGGCCGATCTTCGGGTTCTCCTCGAGGTGCTCGGCGAACTTCTCGTAGACGACGCTGGCCACGGCCGTCTGGGCTTCCGGATTGAGGAGCTTGACCTTGGCCTGCGACTCGAACTGCGGCTCCTGGAGCTTGACCGAGATGACGCAGTTGAGGCCTTCGAGGAAGTCGTCCCCGGTCGGCGCAGGGTCACCCTTCTTCAGGAGGTTCTTGCTCTTCATGTAGTTGTTGAGCACGCGCGTGTAGGCGCTCTTGAACCCGGTGAGCTGGGTGCCGCCGTCGCGGTTGGTGATCATGTTGGCGTAGGTCAGGATCGTCTGGCCGAAGCCGGAGGTGTGCATCAGGCCGACGTCGACCTCGACCTCCTGGACGCCGCGGTCCGTCTCCACGCTGGCGGTGCCCCTGATCTCGATCGGCTTCTCGTACAGAGCCTTCGAGTCCTTGGCGAGGGTCGCGGCGAACGCGGCCACGCCGCCCTTCTCGTGGAAGACCTCGCGCTTGACCTCGGCCCCGCGGCGGTCCTCGAGGGTGATCCTGACCCCGCCGGTGAGGAACGCCAGCTCGCGCAGGCGGCGCCTGACGCGCGAGTAGTCGAAGCCCTCGATCTCTTTGAAGATGTCGTGGTTGGGATAGAAGGTGACCGCGGAGCCGTGGGCGCTCTTGGGCGCGTCGCCCACGACCTGCAGAGGCTCGACGACGGCCCCGTGGGCGAAGGCGATGCGGTAGCGCTTGCCGTCGCGCCTGACCTCGGCCTCGAAGCGCGTCGAGAGCGCGTTGACCACCGAGCTGCCGACACCGTGCAGACCGCCCGACACCTTGTAGGCCCCCTCGCCGAACTTCCCGCCGGCGTGAAGCTCGGTGAAGATGACCTCGATGGCCGGCTTGCCCTCGGCCTCCATGATGTCGACCGGGATGCCGCGGCCGTTGTCGACGACCGTGGCGGAGCCGTCGGCGTTGAGGATCACCTCGACGGCGTCCGCCACGCCGGCGAGGTACTCGTCTATCGCGTTGTCCACGATCTCGGTCAGGAGCTGGTGGTAGCCGTCGATGCCGGTGCCGCCCTGAACGTACATCGCCGGGCGTTTGCGGACACCCTCCAGGCCCCTGAGGACCTTGATGTCGTGTGCCGTGTAAGCGTTCAAGCCTTGACCTCCGCGCCGGGCCGCTCGTGCGCCGGCCGCGGCCGCGGCGCTGGCCGTGGCTTCGCGGGCTAGCGAACCAAGGGGGCGCGCCGAAGGCGGGCCCAACTTGTCGATCATACCCCGCCACGCGGGCCTCGGTCAAACGGTTTTCGCCGTCTGGGACGCGGCTATCGCCTATGAAGACGGCCTATGGAGGCGGCGGTCGCAGGGACATCCTCGACGCACCGCGGGATAGAATCCGGAGGTGAACGAAGCGCTGGCCCAGCGGATCGCGACGGGGCCCGTCGTCATCACGGGCGCTGGCGGCGCCGTCGCGCCCGTCGTGGCTCTGCGCTTCCTCAAGCTCGGCGCGAAGGTCGTGCTGATCGCCAACGCCGGCAAGGAGCGGCGAGTGGCAGGGTCTCTTCCCGGCGCCGCGGAGCTCGCAAAGGCGGACCGCCTGCAGATCCTCGGCGCCGACCTGGCGAAAGCGCCGTCGGCCGAGCGGGCGATCGAGACGGCGTCCGAGCGTTGGGGACCTCCATCGATCCTGCTCAACGTCGCCGGTGGCTTCGCCGCCGCTGGCGCGCTCGCCGCCGGCGCCGCAGGTCTCGAGCGCCAGCTGGACATCAACCTGCGCACAGCGGTCAACACCACGCTGGCCGCCCTGCCCGGGATGCTCGAACGTCAGGACGGCGCCGTCGCGGCGGTCGGCGCGGCCGCCGCTCAGACGGCGGCTTCGGGCCGGACCGCCTACGCCGCCTCCAAGGCCGCGCTCGGCGCCTACTTCAGGTCGCTGGCCGCCGAGGTCGCGGCCGGCGGCGTCACCGTGGCCGTCCTGCACCCGATGGGCACGATCGACACGGCCGCCAACCGTCAGGCCATGCCGCAAGCCGATACAGGCAAGTGGATCTCCCCCGAGGCCGTCGCCGCCGCTCTGGAGTTCCTCGTCTCGGGCGGGGCCGGAGGCCGGGTCAGGGAGCTGGAGCTGTTCGGCCCCTGAGCCAGCCCTTCAGCGCGTTCCGCACCTTGGCGACAGCGGCAAGCACACCTCGCTTGACGCTGCGCAGGGGCCGGTAGGCGCGCTCCCGGAACCACTTCTGAAGGGTCAGAGGGTTGATCGGGTAGTCGAGAACCTCGGGCCACAGCTCCCGGCACACGGCCGCGTACAGCCCGGTGGCGGGAGTCATGCGAGTGGGCAGCGGGGTCGACATCAGGTCGAGCAGCAGAGCACGGCAGTTGTACGGCAAGAAGACGTCCTGCCAGGCGCACACGAACTCGGTGACGTTCTGAGCGAACCAGATCCCGCTGCCGTGCTCCCACATCAGGAGGTCGAGGAAGTCGTACCCGTGCGTGTCGATCGCCTCGAGCTCGTCTAGGTAGCGCTGCACGGCCTTGACCCTGAAGGGGTAGTCGCCCAGGTCGCGGCGGTCCGCGAAGGCCTGCGCCGTGAACCCGCTCCTGGGCAGGTCGGGCATCCCAGCCCGGTAGAACGCCCTGGCGTTCTCCGAGACGTTGCCTAGCACGGCGACGCGCCCCAGCGCGTAGCGCCGATACTCCGCCTGAAGACCGGCCAGGCGTCTCTGGTTGGCGAACGGAACGCTGGAGCGGTAAAGCGCTGCGAACTCCTCGGAGACCTCCGAGGCGGCTGGGATCAGGTGATGCTCCACGCCGAGGGTCTCCAGCATCCTGCAAGGGATCCTGACGTCGGGATGGCGGGGGCCGCGCTCATGGTTCTGGCCGGTGTAGTACACCATCCGGTCCTTCACGGAGCGACTGGCGGCGAGCATCAGCCGGCTGTCGAGACCGGCGCTCACACCCATCGACAGGTCGAAGCGGTTCGCGGCGGCTTCCATCATCCCGGCCAGCCGCCGCGCGATGTCGCCCTTCGCGTCGGCCACGCTGCGCTGAGGCAACGGAGCGGTGGGCCAGTAGCGGTGCACGAGCCCGGTCCTCAGGTCGAGGAAGTGGTTCGGCAGCAGGCGTCTGACCTCTTGGTAGAGAGACGTGTCGTGCGGCCACGCGTACTCGCCCAGCTCCCTGACGGCTCTCTCGATGTAGGCGGCGGCTTCCGGATCGGGGTCGAAGCCGAGCTCGGCCGCCAGCAGGTCGGCCTGGGCGGCGCACCAGGTCTCGCCCTTGGTCGAGGCGTGGAACACCTGCAGCGAGCCGTTGGCATCGCCGACGAGCTTCAGGCCGTCCTTCTCCACGATGAGGAGGTAGCGGCCGCCGAGCGCCGCCAGCGCCTCGAAGAGATCGCCGTCCGCGGCCGCGACGGCGCTAAGGCGCACGAGGATGTCGGCATCGGAAGCCTGCTGCGAGTCGGGGTCCAGCAGGTACCCGATGAGCGTGATCGCGGCGCCCGAGGCGCGCGAGCCGACCACGTTCAGGTCGGGGTGGCGGGTCAGGGACAGGCCGCCAGCGACCTCCTCGACCACCCAGCCGGGCGGTGCCGCGGCCGCTCGCGGGCCGAGCACGAACTGCAGGCGCCTGAGCTGTCTCTGAAAGACGTCGTGCTGCGACACGCTCATACGTCCCCCTTCGGACCAACCCTTTGTACTGCTCGGTCCTCCGCCTGTGACCTGACGGATGTCCTACGCGGCTTCGAAGGTGAAGCGTCCAGCCTTGATGGTGGCGACCACCCCGAGCCCGTCGAGGCTGACGAGCGGGTCGTGCGAGACGATCACCATGTCGGCGTCGTAGCCGGCCGCGAGCTTGCCCGAGCGCCCCTCCCAGCCGACGGCGTAGGCCGCGCCGGTCGTGTAGGCCGCCAGGGCCTGGTCGGGCGACACGGCTTCGGCAGCCCCGAGGCGCTCTCCGTCCTTCCCGAGCCTCCGGCAGGCGGCGCGCAGGCCGGCGAAGACGTCGGGTGGCGCAACGGGCGTGTCGGAGCCGAAGGCGAGGCGGGCTCCGGCGCGAGCCAGCGAGCGCACCGGGAAGGCGCGGTCCAGACGGTCAGGCAGCAGGTCGCGTATCCCGCGGGCGTCGAAGGTCAGGTGGATCGGCTGGAACGAGGCGACGATCCCGAGCTCTCCCGCCAGGGCGACGTCGTCGGGGTGCATGTGCTGCGCATGCTCGAGCCGCGGCCTCAGCCCGGCCGCCGTCCACAGGTCGCGCGTGGCCACGAACGCGGCGACGGTGGCGCGCGTGGCCGCGTCGCCGATGGCGTGCACCACGGGCGTCAGGCCGGCTGCGATGGCGAGGGGCACGCGCTCGGCGAGGACATCAGGGCCGTCGACCTGGACACCCGTCTCGCTGGTGCCGGCGTACGGCTCGAGCATCCACGCGGTGCGGCTGCCCAACGCGCCGTCGACGAAGAACTTGGCGCCGCCGACCTGGTAGCCCTCGCCGCCCTGGCCGGTGGCCACCCCCAGCGCCGCCGCCTCCTCGATCAGCGCATGCGGCACGCACGCCCAGACCCGCAGCGGGTAGGCAGGGTCGGACGCGGCGGTGGCCAGGGCGCGGGCGAAGGAGGGCGGCTCGGCGGCCATGTGGTGCACCGAGGTGATCCCCAGCGAGGCGAGGTGCGCGGCCGAGTCGGCCAGAGCCCGCGCCAGGCGCTCAGGGCTGGGCGCGGGCACGTGCTCCTTCACGAGCCCCCGCGCGTCCTCGAGCAGCAGGCCGGTGGGGCGTCCCGACACCCCGCGCACCACGCCGGGAGCGTCGGCCTTGGCGGTGGCGGCGCCCGTGTCGTCCACCAGGCCGGCGAGGAGCAGGACGCCCCGGCTGACCCAGGTCGAGTGGTGGTCCTGGCTCTTCAGCACCGCGAGGCGGCCCTGGACCGCGGCTTCGAGCGCCGCAGCCTCCTCGTCGCCGATGCTCGCGAGACGCCAGGTGTTCAGCGCGAAGCCGGCGGCGCGCAGCCACTCGCCAGGCGGCAACTCGCCGCTGCGCCGCCTGAGCGCCTCCAGACCCGTAGCGAAGTCGTGGCACACCGCCAGGTCGAGCTCGGCGAGCTCGAGCCCGTGCTGGGTCAGGTGCAGGTGCGCGTCGTGGAACCCCGGCAGCAGGCAGGCGGAGCCCAGCTCGAGGGTCCGCGTCCCGGGCCCCGCGAACTCGTGGACGCTGGCGCTGTCGCCGACGGCGAGGATACGCCCCGCCCGCACGGCTAGCGCGGACGCGCGCGGCGCGCTGGGGTCGAGCGTGAGTATCGAACCACTGACTATCAGATCGGCTTGCACGAGTATCAGCTCCCCTGGAAGCGCGGCGCGCGCTTCTCGCCGAACGCTGCGATGCCCTCGGCGGCGTCGCGCGTAGCGGCCGCTGCGGCCTGGCTGCGCGCCTCGAAGGCCAGTTGCTTCTCGAGATCGTTGACCAGCGCGGCCCTCAGCTCGGCCTTGATCAGCGCGTAGGCGGCGGTCGGCCCCTCGGCCAGCGCCGCTGCGGCAGCGAAGGACGCCTCCTCGAACCCGTCCGCCGGCAGCAGCCGCTCGGCCAGGCCGATCGCCAGCGCCTCATCGGCGCCCACCTTGCGGTTGCTGAGCGCCATCTCGAAGGCGCGGCCCGTGCCGACGAGGCGCGGCAGGTAGAAGCTCGCTCCCGCGTCCAGGGCCAGCGCGATGCCGGTGAAGCCGAGCACGAACGAGGCCGCGCTGGACGCGTAGCGGACGTCGCAGGCCAGCGCGAGGCTCAGCCCGGCGCCGGCCGCGACGCCGTTGACGGCCGCGATCACCGGCTTCTCCAGCGCGGCCAGAGCGCGCACCACCGGGTGGTAGTGACGCTCGAGCAGCGCTCCGATGTCGCCGTCCACACGCGTGGCGCCGAGGTCGGCGCCGGCGCAGAAGCCGCGCCCGGTTCCGGTGACGACGACGGCGCGCACGCCGATCTCCGCCGCCGGACCGCGTAAGGCGTCCGCGAGCTGGTCGAGCAGCTCGAGGTCGAGCGCGTTGAGCACCTCGGGGCGGGAGAGCGCGATGCGCAGAGCCGCGCCGCGCCGGTCGAGCTTGATCTTGTCGTAGTTCACGTCACCCTCGCGGCCCGAGTCTATCAGCGGAGCGAGGGTGAGCGGCTGCTAAGCGCGATGACCGCGTCGAAGTCGTCGGGCGCGTGAGGGTCGTCCAGGGCCGCGCGGTTGCGCCTCTCGACGCCGCAGCGCTGGCAGCGGTGCACGATGACCCACCCCTTCTTGCCCGAGCTCTCGACGCCGACGGGTTCGAGTACCCCGCCGCAGTCGGACGCCCGGTCGCCGGGGTTGACGTCGACGTGAAGCGAGTGAAGGCACCGCGGGCAGTGGTTCCGGTAGCTGCCGTTCGCGAGCGGCGGCACCTCGGCGCCGCAGACCGCGCAGGCGAAGGGCTGGTTGGCTCCCTGTCCGACGAAGCGCTTCACACCGGCAGCATAGCCACTGGCACGAAGCGGCGCCCGCGGGGGGCTACGGGAACCTCCGAGAGCGATGGGGGGCGACGCGGACCGGCGGTCTAGGATATGGGCATGGCCAACGAACGAGGAAGGCCGGGCGCGGCCTACCCAGGGTTCGCTACGCGGCGCCGCCGTGGTCTGCTCTCGCGCTGGTGGGTCTGGTTCGTCATCGGCGTGCTGCTGCAGCTCATCCCGTGGCCTGCGTTCGTCGCAGACGCCGTCTACACGCGAGGGATCCATCCGCTCCTCAGCGGCCTGACGGCCCCACTCCACGACGCCGTGCCGCTGAGCCTCGCGGCGGCGCTGGTGATGCTGTTCCTGATAGTTCTCGTCCTCGGCCTCCTCAGCGGCCCCGGCGGCCGCCGGGGCGCGTTCGGCCTGCTCGGCTGGTGGCTGGCGCTCTCGGCGCTCACGTTCCCGCTCAGCTTCGGTCTCGCCTACCGCACGACGGGTCTGGAGGCGCGCATGGGCCTAGACGGCCCGGAGCAGAGCGCGGCGGCCGCCATCGGCCCCGAGCTGGTAGCGGCGGCCGGCGAGCGCGTGCTGGTAGTCCTGCAGGAGTCTGCCGCCACGCGCGAGGTCGTGGGCGCGAGCTTCGGCTCCGACCCGGCCGCAGCAGCGGCGCGCTGCGTCTCCGGCTACCTGCAGAGCCGCGGCCTGCCGGGCGGCGCGTCGTTGCCGAGCGGGGTCAAGAGCGTCCCTGACGGCGCGCTTCTGCGCGTCGGCTCGACCGGCGTGGTGTTCCCCTGGCTGCTCGAGCCTCACGTCGACCCCGGCCTGCCCGCGCACGGCACTGCGCACGTGGCGCTCCACGAGCTGGCGCACGCCGCGGGCTACGCGCGCGAGGCCGAAGCCGAAGCGCTCGCGATCCTGGCGGGCCTCGAATGCGGCGACCCGCGCGTGCGCTACGCCTCGGCCCTCGCCGCGGCCCGCGCGATCTCTCGCGCCATGCCCGGCGACGCCTCGGCCGCGTACGTGGCGAGCTGGCCAGCGGGGGCGGCCGAGGACCTGGCCGCGCTGTCCGCCGCGGCGGACAGCTACAGGTGGGACGCCGTCGCCGACGCCATGCATTCCGTCTACGACGCCTACCTCGTGAGCCAGGGGGCTTCCGAAGGCATCGGGGACTACGCCAGGGCCACGGTCATCGTGGCGAAGGCGTTGACGGCCGGGCAGCCTGCCGCGCCGCCGGTGCCCGGCGGCGGCTAGGCGCGCGCGGCGAGCCGGCCGCCAGCCTGAGCCGTCTGAGCCGCTCGCCTAGCCGGATCCGAAGGTGCGCTCGAGCAGCGCGTCGAGCCGCGGCTCGCGGCCCATGAACGCGCGGAACAGCTCGTTGGCGTCGGCGCTGTCGCCGGACGCCATGATCAGCTCCGCGAACGCCCTGCCCGTCGCCTCGTTGAGCACGCCCTCGGCGCGGAACCGCTCGAACGCGTCGGCGTCGAGGACCTCGCTCCACTTGTACGAGTAGTAGCCGGCGGCGTAACCGCCGCTGAAGACGTGCGTGAACGAGCGCATCCTGCGGCCCTGGGAGAACTCGGCCCTGAGCGCCAGCGGGGCGGTGACCAGCTCGGCGAGGGCGATGGGGTCCGCGTCTCCCGCCGGGTCGAAGTCGATGTGCAGCGCCAGGTCGGCTGTGCCGAACGCGAGCTGGCGCATCATCGCGCTGGCCTCGAGGAACCGGCGGCTGCGCGACAGGCGCCCCAACAGCTCATCGGGCAGCTGCTCGCCGGTCTCGTGATGGCGTGCGAACAGGGCCAGCGCCTCGCGCTCCCAGGTCCAGTTCTCCATGATCTGGCTCGGGAGCTCGATGAAGTCCCACGCGACGTTGGTGCTGCTGCGCCCGCGCAGCTCGACGCGGCACAGCAGGTGGTGAAGCAGGTGCCCGATCTCGTGGAACACCGTCTGCACCTCGTCGTGCGTCAGCAGCGGCTCGCGCCCGCTCTCCGGCGGGGTGAAGTTGGCGGCGATGATGCCCACATGCGGCTCGAAGCCGTCCCTGGTCGGACCGCCGGTGACGAGGCCGTTCATCCAGGCGCCCTTGCGCTTGCTGTCGCGCGGGAACCAGTCGGTGTAGGCGGAGCCTAGGTACGTGCCGTCCTCGTGGTGCACGTCGAACGCCTGCACCTCCGGATGCCACAGGGGCACGCCCGCTATGCGCTCGAAGCGCACGCCGAAGAGCTTGGCGGACAGCTCGAAGACGCCGTCGAGCACCTGCTCGAGCGGGAAGTAGGGCCGGAGCGACTCCTCGTCGAAGTCGAAGCGCGCCAGGCGCAGCCGCTCCATGGCGAACGCGAGGTCCCAAGGCTCGAGCCGGTCGATGCCCAGCTCGGCCGCGGCGAACTCCTCCAGCTCGCGGCTCTCGGTCTCGAAGTACGGCCTGGTGCGCTCGGCCAGCTCGCGCTCGAAGGCGTAGGCGCGCGCTCCCGAGCCGAGCATGCGATCGGCGAGCTTGTAGTCGGCGAAGTCGCGGTAGCCGAGCACGTTGGCCAGCTCGCGGCGCCTCTCGAGGATCTGCCTGAGCAGGTGGGTGTTGTCGTGCTCACCCGAGCTGGCGACGGCCATGAACGCCTCGTGCAGCTCGCGGCGGCGCTCGCGGCTCTCGGCGTGCTTCATGAACGGCACGTATGAAGGCGCCTGCAGGCTGAAGCGCCAGCCGTCCTTTCCCCGCGCCTCCGCGTCGGCCCTGGCGCGGCGCCTGACGCCCTCCGGCAGCCCCGCCAGCTCGGCCTCGTCCTCGACGATCAGCTCGAAGGCGTTGGTCGAGTCGAGCGTGTTCTCGGAGAACTTCGTCTGCAGCGAGGCCAGCTCGAGCTGGAGCCGCTCGGCGCGCGACCGGTCCTCCTCGCTGAGGTCAGCGCCCGCGCGCAGGAACTCGTCCATCGTCTTGTCCAGGTGCCGGCGCCTGACCGGGTCGAGCGCGGCGGCGTCCGGGGTCCGGGCGTAGGCCTTGATGAGCCACCACAAGCCCTGGTCGGTGAGCAGGCCGTTGACGAAGGCGACGTAGAGCGGCAGGGCCTCGTTGTAGGCGGCGCGCATCTCGGGGATGTTGACGACGGAGTTGAGGTGGCTGGCGAGCCCGAAGGCGCGCTGAGGCGTCTCGAGCATCTCGTCGAGGCGTCCGAGCACGGCGTCGTAGGTCCCGTAGTCCCCTCGAGCCACGAGCGCGGCGATCGCCGCGCCCGCCTCGGTGATCGCAGCGCGCACGCCGGGGACGATGTGCTCGGCGCGGATGGCGTCGAACGGGATGCGGTGGTCCCTGGATAGCAGTGGGTTAGTGGACATGAACTAGTAAGGATAACCCGTCGGCCGCGAGCTCCCGCGACGCATGAGCGGGCAGCGGCCCGCGCTCAGGCGAACGCAGGCACGTACTCCGCCGGCACCGGCTGGCTGAACAGGAAGCCCTGGCCGTCGTCGCAACGCAGCGTTCGCAGCAGGCTGTTCTGCTCCCGGGTCTCGATCCCCTCCGCGGTCACGCGCAGGCGCAGGCTCTTGCCGAGCGAGATGATCGCGCGCAGCAGGTCGATGTCCTCACCCGGCGACTTCACGCCCAGCCGCGTGACGAAGCTCCTGTCGATCTTCAGCCCGTCGAGCGGCAGGTCGCGCAGGTGCGACAAGGACGAGCGCGCGATGCCGAAGTCGTCCAGAGCGACGTGCACGCCCATCACCCTGACGTCCTCGAGCCGCTCGGCCGCCCCCTCCAAGGTGGCGACAGCGGTGCGCTCGCTGACCTCGAGCTCGAGCAGGCCCGGGTGCAGGTCGTAGCGGCTCAGCGCGGCCTGGACGGTCCTGACGAAGTCGGACTGCTCCAGCGCCTGGGCGCTGACGTTGACGGCCACGCGTCGCGGCGTGCGCTGGCGCTGCCACCGCTTCGCCTGGCGGCAGGCGCGCTCGAGGGTCCACTCGAACAGCAGGTGTCCGAGCTGCGCCTCCTCGATCAGGGGCAGGAAGTCGGCCGGCTTGAGCAGCCCGCGCTTGGGATGCGCCCAGCGCACCAGCGCCTCGACGCTGTTGACCGCGCCGCTGTCGAGCTCGACGCGCGGCTGGTAGTGAAGGAGCAGCTGCTCGCTGGCGAAGGCGTGGCGCACCTCGGCGACGGCGGCCATGCGCTCGCGCATCGTGGCGTCGAACGTCGCGTCGTGGAACGTGAACCCGCCGCGGTTGCTCTCCTTGCCGCGGCGCAGCGCATCGGCGGCCCTCTCGATCATCCCGGCGGCGGAGCGCCCGCCGTCGGGGTAGAGATCGACGCCCAGCGTCGCGGCGAGGTTGATGGTCAGGGTGTCGTCGACGAACGGCCTGCCGACGGCCGCCACGACCTTCTCCAGAGCCGGCAGCACCGCGTGCGCCTGCGGCAGGTCGGCGAGCAGCAGCGCGAAGGAGTCCCCTCCCCAGCGCGCCAGCGTGTCGGTGCGGCGCAGCGTGCGCTTCAGCCGACGGCTCACCTCGGCCAGCAGCCTGTCGCCGTGGCGGCGGCTGAAGGTCTGGTTGACGAACCTGAAGTGGTCGAGGTCCAAGATCGCCAGCGCGACGTGGCTGCGGTTGCGCTTGGCGAGGAGCAGCGCCTGGTGGATCCTGTCCTCGAGCAGGTGGTGGTTGGGCAGGCCCGTCAGCGAGTCGACGTGGGCGATGCGCCACAGGTCGGCGGTGTCGCGCTTGGCGTGCGAGACGTCGCGCACCATGCCGTACACGGCGGTGATACCCGCCTCGTCGCTGCGCCAGCGCTGGCTGGCGAAGTCCTCGACCCACACGACCTGCCCGCCGTGCGTCACGAGGCGGTACTGGTCCTGCCGCCTCGGCTGCTCGCCGAGCGCCTTGAGGCGCTCTAGGTAGCCCTCGCGGTCGTCGGGGTGCACGAAGCGCTCGATCCCCGAGCGGAGCAGGTCCGTCGGCGAGTAGCCGCTGAGCTGCGTCCAGGCCTCCGAGCTCCAGATGAGCTCGCGGCGCCCGTCGTCGTGGAGCAGCTGGGCGTAGTTGAAGAAGCGTCCGTCACCGTCGTGACTGGAGCCGAGGTCGCGCACCAGGTCTTGGACAGCCGCGGCGTGAACAGCGGCGCTGACGTCGCGCAGGACGCTGATGACGTGGGTGACGCCACCGCCGTAGGCCGCCAGCGGGTAGTGGCGCTGCTCGCACCAGAACATCGAGCCGTCGGCTCGGTAGGCGCGCACCGTCGCTCCGGTGCTGCGGCCCTGCTCCGCGGCTTCGATCAGCGCGTCCGGGCCCTGGTCGGTGTCGTGCTTGAGCAGGAACGCGACGGAGCGTCCCCTCAGGTCCGTGGGGGCGTAGCCGGTGAGGTCGGCCAGCTCGTCGCTGACGTGCACTATCGGCTGGCCGCCGTCCATCGCGTCGGTCACCGCGTAGCTCTCGCCGTTGAACATCCTGCCCGCGGCACCGAGCACATCGGCGACGATGCCGCCGTTGGCGTGCGCGTGCTGAGCTCCGTGCTGAGCTCCCTGTGTGGACCTGCGTCCCGTCGTCATAGGGCTCCCATACCCTTATTGCACGGAACGCTAGCATGGAGCGAGAGTGACCCTTTATGACATTTGTCGCGGCGCGGCGGCGCCGGCGGGGCGTCGCCTACGCCAAGCCAGAGCGGCCAGAGCCGCCAGCAGCGGAACCCCGGTCAGCGCAGCCATCGAGCCGCCGATGGAGACGTCGGCCCACAGCGCCAACGAGTAGCCGGCGACGGCGCAGGCCATGGCGAGGACGACCGAGATCGTCAGCATGGCGCCGAAGCTGCCGCTGAGCAGCCGACCAGTCACAGCCGGCACTATCGCGAACGCGACGAACAGCACGACGCCCACGGCGTCGAGCGCGGCCACCGCCGTGACCGAGGTGAGGGCGAGCAGGAGAGCCGTCGTCAGCCGCGGCCTGAGCCCCTGGATGGTGGCCAGGACCGGATCGAACGCCGCGGCCACGAGCTGCTTGCGCATCAGGGTCACGAACGCGAGGTTGATCGCGAAGACGACCGCCAGCGTGGCGGCGGCGCGCGGCAGGACCAGTCCGAGCACGTCGACCGTGTCGAGCCACACGAAGCCGATCTCGCCGAGCAGCACCGTGTGCGCGTCGACGTGAGCGTTCCTGGCGAACAGGCTGATCAGCAGAATGCCGAGAGCGAAGAAGGCCGGGAACACGAGCGCGGTGGCGGCGTCGCGCTTGAGCTTGCGGCTCGAAGCCAGGGCGCCGGTGACCCCTACCGTCAGGAAGCCGGCCAGGCCGGCGCCGAGCAGCTGCAGCGGGCCAGAGGCGTGCCCCGTGAGCAGGTAGGTGACCGCGATGCCGAGCACGATGCCGTGGCTAATCGCGTCGGTCAGCATCGCCTGGCCGCGCACGACGAGGACCGACCCGAGCAGCGCGATCGCGCCGGCGGCCAGCACGCCGGTCAGGACGATGGCGAACCCGATGCCGCCGGTGACGCCCATCAGCCAGCCCCCGGTATCACGACTCGGCCGCCACGGCGCGCCGCGGGCCGAGGGCCAGCGACGCGAACGCCAACGCGGTGGCGACGAGCACGACGACGGGGCCGGTGGCCAGGCCGCGCACCTGAGCGCTGGCGAGGGCCCCTACGACGGCGGCGATCAGCCCGAAGACCCCAGCCAGCACGAACATCGAGCCGAGGTCCTTGGTCCACTGCCTGGCCGCTACCGCCGGGGCGACGACGAGCGCGGCCATCAGCACCACGCCGACGAGCTGCAGACCGATGACTATCGCGGTGGCGAGCAGGCCGGTGAGCAGCCCCTCGATCAGAGCGACCCTGTAGCCGAGCGCGCGGGCGTAGACCGGGTCGAAGGTGACGAGCTTGAGCTGCTTCCAGAACAGCGCCACGACGGCGAAGGAGACCAGCATGACGCCACCGATCAGCCACAGATCCGACCTGAGCGTGGCGGCGGCCTGGCCGAAGAGGAACACGTCGAGACCGGCGTGGCCGGCGCCCGGCAGCCGCTGGACGTACGACAGGCCGATCGCGCCGAGGGCGAAGCCGAGGCTGAGAGCCGTGCCCAAAGCCGCCTCCAGCTTGACCTTGGCCACGCGGCTCAGGAACGTAGCGAAGAGCGCCGCCGCCAACCCGGTCGCGAGCGCCCCCATCAGGAGAGCGCCCAGCTGGCGCTCGCCGGCGATGAGGTAGCCCGCCACGACGCCTGGCAGCGCGGCGTGCGCGAGCGCGTCGCCGATGAGGCTCTGCCTGCGCTGGACGGCGAAGGTGCCGAGCGCGCCGGAGCAGGCTCCGAGCATGGCGGCGCCGATCACCACCGTGGCGACCGTCGCGTCCGACAGCAGCGCGAGCAGTCCCATTCAGCCGGCCGCGGCCGTCCTCGTCGAGACATGCATCCCCGCACCCGTTCGCGGCCGGGGCAACCGGCCGCCGTAGGCGCGCTCTATGTTCTCCTCGGTGTAGACCTCGTCGAGCGGCCCCTGGGCGATCAGGCGGACGTTGAGCAGCGCCAGCCACTCGAAGTAGTCGGCCAGCGTGCCGAGGTCGTGGTGGACCGCCACGACGCTCTTGCCGTCGTCGCGCAGGCGTCGCAGCACCTTGACCAAGGCCGCTTCGCTGACGGCGTCGACGCCGGCCAGCGGCTCGTCGAGCAGGTAGAGGTCGGCGTCCTGGACCAGCGCGCGAGCGAGGAACACCCGCTGCTGCTGGCCGCCGGAGAGCTGTCCGATCTGACGCGAGGCCAGGGCGTCCATGCCGACCGCGGCCAGCGCCGCCAGCGCGGCCTGGCGCTCGACTCTGCCCGGTCGCCTGAACAGGCCCAGCCGCCGGTAGAGACCCATGACGACCACGTCGAGGGCGGTGGCCGGGAAGTCCCAGTCGATGGTCGAGCGCTGCGGCACGTAGCCGACGCGGTGGCGCGTCTTGCGCGCGTCCTCGCCGAACAGGATCACCTGCCCAGCGTCTGGTTCGGTCAGGCCGAGCACGGCCCTGATCAGGGTGCTCTTCCCCGCGCCGTTGGGCCCCACGATCGCGCCCATCACCCCGGCGGGCACCTCGAGACTGACGTCCTCGACGGCGGAGGCGCCTGCGCCGTAGCGCACGCTCAGGCCGCGGGTGACGAGCGCGTTCATCTGGCTCGCCCCAGTACCTGGTAGCCCCAGCGCTCCTGCCAGGCGGCCACCTCTGCCGGCAGCGGCTCGGGCGTGCCGCCGAGGCCGGTGACGATCTCGACGACGTCGTGCACGAACATCCCGATGTAGGTGCCCTGCGCGGTGCCCTCGTCACCGAGCGCGTCGGCGAACAGCTGCGGACCGATCGCGACGGTATGGCCGCCGCGCTGCGCCACGCCCTCGCGCACGGCCTGCACCGTGCGGGGGTTGATGGTCGACTCCACGAACAGCATCGGCACGTTGCGAGCGACGACCACGTCGATCACGCGCCGGATGTCGGCGACCGCGGCTTCGGTCTCGGTGCTGACGCCTTGCACGCCTTCGACATCGATACCGTAGGCGCGGCCGAAGTACTTGAACGCGTCGTGGGCGGTCACCAGCACGCGCTGACGCTCAGGCACGGTGGCGAACGAGGCTCTGGCCCAGGCGTCGAGAGCGAGTAGCTGGCGCTCGAGATCGTCGGCGCGCTCGACGACGGCCGCGCTGCAGGCGGGGTCGAAACCGTCGGCCTCGGCCAGGACGCTGGCGAGGAAGCGCGGAACGCGCGACCACAGCGCGGCGTCGAGCCAGATGTGCGGGTCTGCCGCGCCCTCGGCCACGATCAACTCGTCATCCTCTACCACGCTCTCCGACACGGCGAACGCCGGGGTCATGGTGGACGTCGCGCCCAGGACCTCGCCCAGGCGGCCTTCCAGATGCAAGCCGCCGTAAAGGAGCAGGTCGGCGGACTGGAGCAGGCGCACGTCGCCGGCAGTGGCCCGGTAGAGATGCGGATCGCTACCAGGACCCATCAAGGTCGTGACGGCGGCGCACTCCCCCGCCACCTCGGCGGCCAGGTCTCCGATCATGCCCACGGTGGCGACGACGCTGGGACCTTGCGCCAGGGCGAGGTTGGCGCAGCCGAGCACGACCGCGAGCGGCGCGAGCCAGCGCAGCACTGGCCCGGTGCGGCCAGCTCCGCTCAGGCGGCGAGCCGGGCCAGGGGATTCGATGCTATGAAGACGTTCATTCGCCATCCATTCCTCCACCGAAACCCGGAACTCGCGTTCGAGATTTCGTATAGCCTAATTTAGCCACGACGCGCCGCCCTGTCAAGCGCTCCGTCACGTCGCCGCCAGCTAGCTCGCGCTGCCCAGGACGGCGGCCGCCAGCTCGCTCGAGAGGGCGACCTCGCGGCGGCCGATGCGCAGCAGCAGCAAGTGCCCGAGCGGCTCGCGGCCGACGACGCCGACCTCGCGGCCCGGCTCGATGCCGAGGTCCGCCAGGTAGCTGAGGACGTCCCCGTCTTGCGTCAGCACGCGGTGAACGACCATCTTGCCGCCGTTCTCGACATCGATCAGCGGCGTGTCGGGTCCGTCGGGCAGGCTGCCGTCGCGACGGGGTATGGGGTCGCCGTGGGGGTCGAACTGCGGCTGCCCCAGATGCTGCGCCAGGCGCTCGGTGAAGCGCTCCGACATCGTGTGCTCCATCTGCTCGGCCTCGTCGTGGACCTCGTCCCAGCCGTAACCGAGGTCCCTGATCAGGAACGTCTCCAGCAGCCGGTGCCGCCGCAGGAGCCGCAACGCCTCTTCCCTGCCGGCAGGCGTCAGATCGGCGCCGCGGTACGGCTGGTAGTTGATGAGCCCGAGCGCGGCGAGCTTGCCGAGCATGCCCGTGACGGACGGAGCGGTCACGTCGAGCTCACGGGCGATGTCGCCCGTCGAAGCCACGCCGTCCCCGGCGATCTGCCAGATCGCCTTGAGGTAGTCGCCGACCGCGCTGGAGATCTGGCTCGAGCCGACCGCGGTCGAATGCTCATCCTTAGTCACACCTAATGGTAGGTCGGAGCCGACGCCGGCGCAAGTGTGCGGTATCCCAGCTGGGTCTCGCCACCGACTCGGACCCCTCTGAGCCGGTGTTATCTTCGGCTCGGATGGAGGACCGCGTGTCCTCCCGATGGAGGACTGAGTGTCCAAGGACTCAAGCACCAAGCAGACGCGCCACCACGACGTCGTGATCGTCGGCGCCGGACCGGCCGGTCTGACCGCAGGGCTCTACTCGGGCCGCGCGCAGCTGAGCACGGTGATCGTCGAGAAGGGCGTCGTCGGCGGGCAGATCGCCCAGACCGAAGAGGTCGAGAACTACCCCGGCTTCCCTGACGGCATCAGCGGACCCGAGCTCTCCGACAACATGGCGCGGCAAGCCGCCAAGTTCGGCGCCGAGATAGTCCAAGACGAGGTCACCGGCATCGAGAAGGACCCCGCCGACGGCTTCTGGGTCAGGGCGCACGATGCCGACTACCACGCCCGCACCGTGATCATCGCGACCGGCGCGAACCCGCGTCTGCTCGGCGTACCCGGCGAGGCCGAGTTCTACGGCCGTGGCGTCTCCACCTGCGCGACCTGCGACGGGTTCTTCTACCGCGGCAAGCGCGTCGTGGTCGTCGGCGGCGGCGATGCCGCCGTCGAGGAAGGCTTGTTCCTCACCAAGTTCGCCGAGCGCGTGACGATAGTCCACCGCCGCGGCGAGCTGCGCGCCCACAAGGCGGCGCAAGAGCGCGCCTTCGCCAACGAGAAGGTCGACTTCGTCTGGCACAGCGCCGTCACCGAGGTCATCGGCGAGGGCGGGGTCGTCACCGCCGTGACCATCAAGGACCTGCGCACCTCAGAGCAGACGAGGCTGGCGACCGACGGCCTCTTCGTGTACATCGGCCACGAACCGAACACGGCCTACCTCGCGGGCACCGTGCGTCTGCGTCCCAGCGGCTACGTCGAGGTCAGAGACGAGATCTACACCAGCGTCGAGGGCGTCTTCGCGGCTGGAGACGTGTCCGACGAGGTCTACCGCCAGCTCGGCACCTCCGTGGGAGCCGGCACCAGGGCCGCGATGGCGGCGGAGCGTTGGCTGGCCGAGGGTGGATCAGCGAAGAACGAAGCCGTAGACGAGCAGCCGCTCGTCGAGCCAGGCGATCAGGTAGCTGCCGTCGCTCCATAAGGGCCGGCCGAGGCCGGCGCGCCACGACGCGCCTTGCGCGACCTTGCCCTGCACTCCGGCTGCCTCGGGATCCGTGATCGTCAACCTGATGTAGGCGGCATCTGCCGCCGCCTGCCAACCGGTACCCTCGACCGGCTGGCCGGACCCGGCCAGCTCGACCAGCTCCGCCAGGGTCATCGTGTCGGCGATTCCCGGCAGCTCCTGGTCCTCGGGCCAGGCGGCCGAGCGCAGGAACTCGACAGGGCCGAGCTCGCCCATCTCGGATCCCGCCTCTCCCGGCAGGCCGATGCCGAGCAGCTCCGAGCCCTCGAGCATGCTGGTCGGACCCCGCTCGACGACGAGCAGGCGGGGAGGCTCCTCTTCGCCGAGGCGGTACTCGGCGGCCGCGAGCACGTCGACGCCGACCCCGAGCCGCTCGGCGACCAGGGCGAGGAGCGAGTTACGGAAGCCGTCCCTGACGTCGTCCGGATCGTTGGCCCAGTTCTCGGGCCACAGCAGCATCTCCCTCACCCGCACGAGCTCGCCCTGCTCGTCGATGCCGAGGTTCCACGCGCGGTAACGGCGAGCGGCACCGCCTTCGAACAGCAGGTACTCCGCCTGGCCGAGAGGCTCGGAAGGCTGCAGGCGCATGGCGAAGCCGCCCGGCAGGATGCCGACCTCGATGTCGAGGCCCGCGACGGGCACGTCGGCGAGGATCCGGGGCGCCAGCGGCATGATGTCTGCAGGGATGCCCTCGGCCACGGCCGGCACCGGCATGCTGCCGGCCACGGCCGGCATGCCAGAGGCGTAGAGCAGCGCCGCGTTGCGGTCGGCGAAGGCCCCGACACGCACGCGGAAGACGGCGCCCTGCTCGGTGGTCGAGCGCACGACGTAGGCATGGAAACCGCTGCGGCGCAGGTCGGTCTCCACGTTCAGCGCGGCCTCGAGATCGGACAGCGCGATGACCTGGACCGTGTACGGCACGATCTGCGCGCCCGCGGCGCCGAACAGGAGGCCGAGCAGGAGGACGGCGGCTAGGACAGCCGCCTTGGCCGTCCGCTCCGACACTTAGAAGTCCTTTCGCTCGAAGACGACGACCGCCAGCGCCGAGAACAGCGCCGAGTACAGCGCGATCAACGCGATGATCCACGTCAGCGCGTTCGCCGGCGCCGTGTAAGCGTTCAGCTGCGTGGTGAGCAGGTACGGCTCGATCCGCGGGAACACGATCAAGAGTTGCATGAAGATCAGCGTCGAGAGCGTCGCCAGGGCACCACCGGCCGCGTTCATGAAAAGAACGGTGAACAACACCGACAGGAGGCCTATCGGCACCAACGCCACCGCCGCGACCGCGTAAGCCGAGACGAGCTCGGCGACGGCTGCCCCTGGCTGCATCACCCCCTGGCCGAGCAGGCCGGCCTCGCCCAAGCCCGTCCCACCGATGAACGAACCGAACCCGAACGGGATCCCGGCAGCCAGCGACGCCAGCAGGAACAGCAGGAGCACGAGGAACGGGTAGGCGGCGACGACGATGAGCTTCGCCGCCAGCCACTGCGGACGCGTCACGGGCCTCAGCAGAACCGTCGGCAGCGTGCCGTTGGCGATCTCCATGCCGAGCAGCTCGGCGGCCGTTATCGCCACCAGCAGCGGTAGCAGGAACTGCATGCTCGACAGCAGGCTCAGGGCCGGAACCTGGTAACCGGATACCAGGAAGAAGCCGTAGACGTCGAAGATGCCCGGCGCGTACGCCCACAGGAGCGGGAACACGAGCAGAAGCACCACGCCGAACCGGACGCTGGTGAGCCTCAGAAGCTTGCCGAACTCCATGCGCAGCAGCGTCATGCCGTGCCTCCGCCGGTGCTGCGGCCGCCGCCGGTTCCGCGCCCATCCGTGGCCCGGCCGCGATCCGAGGTCGTCAGGCCGGCACCGGTGCCGCCGTCGGGTCCTGGAGCGGGGAACGCGCCGCTGCGGCGCGCGCGCTCGCTGCCGACGCGGTCGCGGTAGTAGGCCCTCAGGTCGAAGATGTCGCGCGACATCTCCAAGACCCCGATGCCGCTGCCGGCGAGGGCCGGCGATACGCGCCCCAGGTCCTCGGGGGTGCTGGGTATGAACACGATCTCCTCGCCCCTGACCGAGACGTGCTTGACGAACGGGGTCGTCTCGAGCAGCGCCTTGGCCTGGTGAGCGTGCGTGACGCGCGCGCGGAAGCGTTCGCGCCGGTCGATCAGGTTGACCTCGTCGATCAGCGCGCCCTCCTCGAGGATCGCAACGCGCGTGCAGTACGCGACGACCTCGTCGAGATGGTGCGTCGAGAGCAGGACGGCGGTGCCCGACTCGGCGGCGCGCCTCAGCACCGAGTGCACCAGGTGCAGGCTCAGGGGGTCCATGCCGCTCGCCGGCTCGTCCAAGATCAGCACCTCGGGCTGGGTGAGCATCGCGGCGGCCACGCCGAGGCGCTGCCTCATGCCGAGGCTGTACACCCCGACCCTTCGGTCGGCGGCGTGATAGAGCTCCATCATCAGCAGCACCTCGTCGATGCGGGCGTCCGAGACGTTGCCGGCGAGGTTGCCGTGAAGCCTGAGGTTGCCCCTGCCGCTCAGGTACGGGTAGAAAGCAGCCGGAGCCTCAACCACCGCCCCGAGCCTGCGCCTGACGGCAGGCACCTGATGCGGGTTCTGCCCCAGGATCCTGACGCTGCCGGAGGTGGGGAACGCGAGACCGGACACCAGCCTGATGACCGTCGTCTTGCCAGCGCCGTTAGGGCCGACCAGGGCGTAGACCTCACCGGGGTTCACGGTGAACGAGAAGTCGCGCACCACCGGCCGTCCGCCGTAGGCTTTCGTCAGGTTGGTCGTCTCGATCGCCGGACTGGCCATAGCTCTCCTCGCGGCAGTCTAGTTACCGCCATCGCACAGGGCGATAACATTCTTCATCGCCCGCCACGCGCACATCTAGGTCTCTACCACCATCGCACAGAGCGATAACGTTCTTCATCGCCCGCCACGCGCACATCTAGCTCCCCACCGCCAGCGCTTCCCGCCTGAGTCGCTCGAGCAGCAGCAGGTCGAGGACCCTGTCGATGCAGCGCTCGACGGCGCGCTCGGAGTCGCTGGCGTCGATGACGGGCACGCCCTCGTGCTCGGCGCGCTCGCGCAAGAACTCCTGCATCATGCGGATCTCGTCGAAGTGCGCGAGGTAGGTGTGCGCCTCGCGGCTGTGCGCCTTGCGCTCGCGGATGTCGAAATGCTCGCGGTGATCGAGCTGATCGCCGAGGTAGAGCATCAGCGGCACGACGGTAGCGTCGGGGAACTCCTTGCGCGGAGCGATGCCGGGCACCAGGTGGGAGCCCTCCATCACCAGCGAGGTCGCCTCGGTCGTGTTGCGCTCGATGATGCCGGTTATCGCCGGCCCGAGCTGGTAGACCTGGGCGAGATAGCCGCGCAGCACGCGGTTGCGCTTCGGCCTGGCGCTGGTGCGCTCGAAGGGCAGCAGCTCCGCCCGCCACGCCGTGAAGGTCGAGGCGTGCAGCACCGGGCTCAGCTCGGGTCCGATGAGGGACCTCAGCGCCTGCCTCACGCTGTCGGTTGAGACGACGCGCGGGATGCCGAGCCGGTAGCCGACCTCGGCCGCGATCGCCGACTTGCCGACCCCGGGGGCGCCGCCGATGAGGATGAAGATCGGCTTCTCGCTGTGGCGCGCCTCGCGCATGAGCGCGTAGCGCTGGGCGAACTCCTCGCCCGCTTCCTGCCTCAGCAGCTTCGACACCTCGTCGCGCACCGTGTGGCTGTACACCTCGGTCACGTCGAGCGCGTAGAGCGCCTCCTCGGCGCGCTTGGCCAGGTTGTGGGAGAGGTCGGGGCCCAGGCCGATCGCCAGCAGCGACTGAGCCAAGATCCCGCGCGAGAACGGCAGCGAGGAGCGCTCGTCGACCACGGTCAGCTCGAAGGCCCTGAACGTCTGCGCCTCGTAGCGCAGGCGGAGGTCGCGGCCGTAGCGGGCCTCGAGCGCCATCGCGACGCGCCTGGCGAGGTCGTCCTGCGCGATGCGCTCGATGCCGCCGGCGCGGATGCCCTGCTCGACCGACGCCGCGACGGCGTTCGCCTCCTTGAAGCCGAGCCCGAGCTTCTCCAGCGAGGTGACGAGCGTGCGGCGCGAGAAGCGCTTACCCCTCCCCTGCCCGGGCTGCCCGTTGGACGCGGCCTCGACGGTCAGCGGCACGAACGGCGGCGTCTGTTGCGCGAGGCGCAAGGCGGTCTCCTCGCCCTGGCGCTCGCGCACGAGCCCAGTCAGGAGCGCAGTGAGCTCGACCAGCTC